>NZ_JBHZBX010000021.1:0-122843 GCF_042755165.1 Nocardia sp. NPDC059177
GGCACCAGCCGCCTCGACAAGGCGTCGGTCACGGCCAACGATTATGCAGCACAAGCGATCACATCACGAAACTCACGACGTGAGACACGGTCTAACAGTCGTTATCTCGGATACGTATCATTGATATTAGCGGCTCAGTAACTGAAAACCTACGCCTGATTGAGGATTTCTCTGCACTTTCCGGCGCTCACCTGCGTGCAGGGGCGCCTGCGGTCGCGTTTGCGGGTCGCGCCAACGACTCTTGTGGAGCGGTGGGGTGCCCGGGTTCGTGCCCGTCGCAGAGGTCTTCCCTCGTAGGTCCATGGTAGCTGAAAGATAGCTGATTCGTCATCGTCCCCCGATCCCCCTTGATTGTGTGGCGTACGACACGTTCCGGGCGCCCTGGGATGAATCTTCAACCTGGGCGCCCGGTTTCGGTCTGTGCAGTCTACAGGCGCTCGATGATGGTGCCGGTGGCAAGGGCTCCGCCTGCGCACATGAGAACCATGGCGGTGCCGCCGCCGGTGCGTTCGAGTTCGTGCAGCGCGGTCGTGATCAGCCGCGAACCGGTGGAACCGACCGGATGCCCGATTGCGATCGCACCGCCGTTGACATTTACGCGATCCATGTCCGGCTGGTGTACAGAGGCCCACGAAAGTGCGACAGATGCGAATGCTTCGTTGATCTCGAATACATCGATATCGGAAATCTTCATTCCGGACCGTTCGAGCAGCCGCGTGCACGCCTGTACCGGGCCGTCGAGGTGGTACTCGGGCTCGGCGCCGACCAGCACCTGGGTGTGGATGCGCGCGCGGGGTCGCAAACCCTTTCGGCGCGCGACCGTTTCGTCCATCAGCAGCACCGCGGCCGCACCGTCGGAGATCTGCGAGGAACTGCCGGCGGTGTGGATGCCGTCCTCGATGACCGGCTTGAGCGCGGACAGGCCCTCCAGCGTGGTGGCGCGCAGGCCGCCGTCCCTGGTGACCTCCACCTTCTCACCGGTCGGCTGACCATCGGAGTCCAGCACGGGCGCGGAAACGGGCAGCACCTCGCGGTCGAAGCGGCCCTCGGCCCAGGCCTGGGCCGCCAATTGCTGTGAGCGCAGCCCGAACTGGTCGACATCGGCGCGGGTGATGCCGCGCCTGCGCGCGATCCGCTCGGCCGCGCCGAACTGATCGGGCATGTCGATCGACCAGCTGGCCGGACGACGCGGGCCCGCCTCCTTGGGGACGTTGGCGCCCAGCGGCACCCGGCTCATGGCCTCGACGCCACAGGCGACGCCGATCTCGATCGCGCCGGTGGCGATCAGGCCCGCGATGAGGTGGTTGGCCTGCTGGGCCGAGCCGCACTGGGCGTCGATCGTGGTCGCGCCGGTCTGCCACGGCATGCCCGCGTGCAGCCAGGCGGTGCGGGTGACATTGTTGCCCTGCTCGCCGACCTGGCTGACGCAGCCGCCGATGACCTGCTCGACCTCGGCCGGGTCGAGACCGGCCCGATCGAGCAGTCCGCGCTGGGCCAGCCCGAGCAATTCGACCGCGTGCAACCCGGAGAGTTGCCCGCGTCGCTTGCCGATCGGCGTGCGAACGGCCTCGACGATGACTGGTGTTCCCATGCGATTTCTCCCTCGAAATTGAAACACGTTCTGTTCTGTAGCTCAGGGTAAAACCGTGAGGTGCTTCCGTCTGGGAAACCCCTATGCTTCAATGATTGTAGAACGTGTTGCAGTTTGTCGAAGGAGACGTCTGGTGCCAGATCCGCGCAACGAAGCCACGGGTACAGTGCCGAACCTGCCTGACGGGTTCGACTTCACCGACCCGGATATCTACGCCGAACGTGTCCCGGTGGAGGAATACGCCGAGCTGCGACGCTCGGCGCCGATCTGGTGGAACCCGCAGCCTCGTGAGGTCGGCGGATTTCCGGACGACGGCTTCTGGGTGGTCAGCAAGCACGCCGATGTCAAGGAGGTGTCGCGGCGCAGTGAGGTGTTCTCCACCTTCGAGAACACCGCGATCCCGCGCTTCAACGACGGCATCACCCGCGAGCAGATCGAACTGCAGCGCTTCGTGCTGTTGAACAAGGACGCCCCCGAGCACACCAAGCTGCGCAAGCTCATTTCAAAGGGTTTCACCCCGCGCGCGGTGAACGGGCTGCGGGCCGAGCTGTCGGATCGAGCCGAGAAGATCGTGCGCGCCGCCGCCGAGGCGGGCTCGGGCGACTTCGTCACCCAGGTGGCGTGCGAGTTGCCGCTGCAGGCCATCGCGGAGTTGATCGGCGTCCCGCAGGAAGACCGCATGAAGGTCTTCGAATGGTCCAACAACATGACCGGATACGACGACCCCGACAATGCCGATATCGACCCGGTCGTCGCGTCGATGGAGCTGCTGGGCTACTCCTATCAGATGGCCGAGGCCAGGAAGGCCAACCCGACCGGCGACCTGGTGACCACGCTGATCGAAGCCGACGTCGACGGTGAGGCGCTGACGCCCGAGGAATTCGGCTTCTTCGTCATCCTGCTGGCGGTCGCGGGCAACGAGACCACCCGCAACGCCATCAGCCACGGGATGATGGCCTTCATGGACAACCCCGACCAGTGGGAGCTCTACAAGAAGGAGCGTCCGGCCACCGCAGTGGACGAGATCGTTCGCTGGGCGACGCCGGTGACCTCCTTCCAGCGCACCGCCCTGGAAGACACCGAGCTGGGTGGCGTGCAGATCAAGAAGGGGGACCGGCTGGTGATGATGTACCGTTCGGCCAACTTCGACGAGGACGTGTTCGAGAACCCCGAGAAGTTCGACATCACCCGCGAGGACAACCAGCACCTGGCCTTCGGCGGCACCGGCGCCCACTTCTGTGTCGGCGCGAACCTGGCTCGCCTGGAGATCGACCTGATCTTCAACGCGATCGCCGATCATCTGCCCGATATCAGCAAGCTCGGCGACGCGCAGCGCCTGCGCTCGGGCTGGCTCAACGGCATCAAGGAACTCCCGGTCGACTACCAGACCAAGGCCACCGGCTGCCCCGTCGCGCACTAGTCCGTAGTTCAGCGAGCCGGAACCTCTCGACCACCGGGGGTTCCGGCCTTCTGCTGTCCGGGGCGAAGACAACAAAATCGGCCGGTAGCGCTGTGCTCCCGGCCGATTTCGTGATCTGTTTCGTCAGCTGACGGGTCGGGTGGTCTGCATGGCGCGGTCGACTTCCCAGAAGGCGCGTAGGGCTGCGATCTTGCCGTCGGCGTCGACCTTGTAGGTGAACACGCCCTCGGCGTCGATCACATGACCCGCCATGGTGGTGCGGATCTTGCCGGTGAAGGCGATCTCGCGGCCGCACTCGAAGGAGTCCTCGAAGAGGAACTCGATCTTGTCGGTCAGCGCGATGGCCTTGTCCCAGAAGCCGCCGATCGCCTCGTGGCCGCGATGGCCGACGCCGTCGGGGTCGAAACCCGAAGGGCCGACCGGATCTTCGACGATGCCGTCGGCGGCGAACAGAGCGACCCAGGCTGCCTTGTCCCTGGCCCCCACCGCGGCCTGGGAGGCCAGGCCGGCGGCGCGGGCGGAACCCTCGACTGTGGTCTCGGTCATTGGGCTACCTCCGCGATGACGGGATCGGCGATGTACTTCTCGGCGAAACGGCGCAGCGAATCCTGCTTGGCGGCGAGTTCGCCGTCGAAGCCGATGCCGTCCATCAGCCAGGGCACCACGATGGTGTCGGTGACGCCGGCGTTGGCCAGGTCCTGGTAGCCGCTACGGCCGTAGCGATCGATGCAGACGGCCTGGATCTCGAAGGGCACCTCGGACCGGTCGTATTCGGCGCGCAGCTCGCGCAGCGTGCCGATGGTGCCGACGAGATCATCGAACTTCATCATCGCCGAGGTCCAGCCGTCGCCGACACGCGCGGCCCGGCGCAGCGCGGGCCCGGTGTGCCCGCCGATGTAGAACGGCACCCGCTCACTCGGGGCCGGGCTGATCTGCAACTCGTCGAAGTCGAAGAACTCGCCGTGGTATTCGACCATGCCGCCGTCGAGGACGAGCCGGATGATCTCGATCATCTCGTCGACGCGCTTGCCGCGCCGGGCGTAGGGCACGCCACACCACTCGAATTCCTCCGGCGCCCAGCCGATCCCGATGCCGAAACCGAACCGGTTCTTCGACATGTTCGCGATCGAGCCGACCTGGCGCGCCAACAGCAGCGGATTGCGCGAGCCCAGTTTGAGCACGTTGGTGTAGAAGCGCAGATCGGTGGTCACCGCGGCCATGCTCGCGGCGCCGATCAGCGGATCGACCCACGGCGTGTCCGGGCCCCAGAAGCGGCTGCCGTCCGGGGTGTAGGGATAGTCGGCGGCCTGGGACTTCATATAGAACAGCGAGTCCGGCAGGGCGATGGCGTTGAATCCGCACTCCTCGGCGGTGATCGCGAGCTCGCTGAGCTGCTCGAGCGGACTCAGCGCGATACCGACGGTGAACTTCATGATGGACGCTCGCTTCCTACTACCCACATCGAGAAATACTGGGAGCCACCACCGTAAGCGTGGCCGAACGCCTTGCGCGCGTTCTCCACCTGGTAGTCGCCCGCGCGGCCCATGACCTGTTTGGCGGCCTCGGCGAAGCGGATCATGCCGGACGCACCGATCGGGTTGGACGACAGCACGCCACCCGACGGGTTGACCGGCAGCTTCCCGCCGATGGCCGTCTCGCCCGCGTCGGTGAGCTTCCAGCCCTCGCCCTCGGGCACGAAGCCCAGGTTCTCCAGCCACATCGGCTCGAACCAGGAGAAGGGGACATAGATCTCGGCCGCGTCGATCTCTGCCAGCGGGTCGGTGATCCCGGCCTGCTGCCACAACGCCGCCGCGGCGGCCTGGCCGGCCCGCGGGCTCACCTGGTCGCGGCCCGCGTAGGCGAGCGGCTCGGTGCGCATGGCGGTGCCGTGCACCCACGCCACCTTCTTGCCCTGCGCCTGCACGGCCTTGGCCGAGTCCTCGTCACCGATCACGATGGCGCAGGCACCGTCCGAGGACGGGCAGGTTTCGTCGAAACGAATGGGGTCCCACAGCATTTGGGACGCCATCACCGATTCCACGGTGATATCGGGCTGGTGCAGATGGGCGAGCGGGTTGCGCGCGCCGTTGCGCCGGTCCTTCACCGCGACCATCGCGCCCACGTGCAGCGGGGCGTTGGAGCGGCGGATGTAGGCGCGCACGTGCGGGGCGAAATAACCGCCCGCGCCGGCGCCGACCGGCATGGTGAACGGCACCGGGCTCGACAGCGCCCACATGGCGTTGGACTCGGACTGCTTTTCCCACGCCACGGCCAGCACGCGGCGATGCACGCCCGCCTGCACCTGGTTGGTCGCGACAATGGCGGTCGAGCCGCCGACGGAACCGGCGGTGTGCACGCGGAGCAGCGGTTTTCCGGTGGCGCCCAGGGCGTCGGCGAGGAACAGCTCCGGCATCATGGAGCCCTCGAAGAAGTCGGGGGCCTTACCGATGACCACGGCGTCGATATCGGCCATGGTCAGGCCGGAGTCCGTGAGCGCCCGATCGACGGCCTCGCGGATCATTCCGGCCATCGAGACATCGGACCGTTTGGTCACGTGACGGGTCTGACCGGTGCCGAGGACGGCAGCTGCGTAGCTCATGAACGTGCCTCCAGGGTAGCCACCAGGTTCTGCTGCAACGCGGGCCCGCTGGCGGCATGCGCCAGTGCGCGATTCGCGGTGCCGTTGATGATCTCGCGGGCGGCGAAGCCGATGCGCTCCAGCCCGGCCGCGAACATGGGGTTGCCCGAGAGCGGGCCGCCGGACGGGTTGATCCGGGTGTCGGTGTTCAGGCCGATGGCCTGCTTCAGGATCAGCTCCTCGTGGGTGAACTGCGCGTGCAGCTCGGCGAGGTCGAAACCACCCGCGTCACCGCCGGTGACGGCGTTCGCGGCCTTGGCGGCGGACGCCGACACGGTCAGGTCGCGCGCACCCAGTACGGGGGAGTCGATGTAGTGCGCCATGCCGGTCAGCCAGGCCGGGCGCTCGCACAGTTCGCGGGCCCGGTCGCCCACGGCCAGCACGACCGCGGCCGCGCCGTCGGTGATGGGGGCGATGTCGTGGGCGCGCAGCGGGTCGTTGACCTTCGGTGCGGCCAAGAGCTTGTCGATGTCACCGCCGCTGGTGCGGGCGGCCACCGCGGCCATCTCGGCCTCGGTCCAGACACCGGCGTCCAGGCCGGCGCGGGCCTGCAGGCCGGCCAGCGACAGCGAGTCGACGCCCAGCGGCGCGACCAGGTACGGGTCGGTCTGCAGACCCAGGATCTGGCGCAGGGTACCGGCCGAGGACTTGCCGAAACCGTAGACCAGCGCCGTCTGCGCCTGTCCGGAGCGGAGTTTCACCCACGCCTCGTACAGCGCCCAGGCCGCGTCCATCTCCACGTGCGACTCGTTGATCGGTGGCACCGCGCCGATCGAGTCGATGGCGGAGATGAACGAGAACGCGCGCCCGGCGAGGTAATCCGAGGATCCGGAGCACCAGAAGTCGATGTCCGCGACGCCGATGCCGAGCTTGTCGTAGATCTCGTGGAAGCAGGGCGCGAGCATCTCCACGCCGTTGGTGGTGCCGAAAGTCTCCGGCACGTGCGGTGCGTGGGCGAAGCCCACCACCGCGATGTCGGTTGCTGTGTTGTTCACAGTGTTTCAGCGCCTCTCTACAGGTGGTGCGCGAACGAGTCGTAGTCGGCGTCGGGCTCGCCGGTCGGCCGGAAGTGGTCGATATTGGCCATCGACAGGCCCCACTCCTCGCGCGGCTTCCACACGGCCTCGACCCGCATGCCCATCCGGACCTCGTTGGCGTCGACGCCGAGCACCAGGTGCAGGAAGGGGATGTCGGCGCCGTCGAGCAGCACGTACGCGGCCACGTACGGCGGCTTCAGACGCTGGCCCATGAACGGCACGTTCACGATGCAGAAGGTGGTCACGATGCCCTTGTCGGCCACCTCGACGAAGTCGTCGGTCGGCGAGCCGTCACGCGGGTCGGCGCCGCGCGGCGGGAAGTACACCTTGCCGTCCAGCTTGGCGCGCGCGCCCAGCAGCTTGCCCTCCATCAGGCCCTTCAGGAAGACGGCTTCCTGCGGCGCGGCGGTGTGCTGGACCGAGTAGTCGACCGGGGTCACGATGCCGGTGACCGGCTCCGTCTCGGCGGTGGCAGCCGTCGCGGGAGCGGACGTCTCGCCGGGCTCGAAGGCCGCGATGTCGTGGATGTCGCCGGTGCGCTCGGCGGCCCAGCGGGCCCGCACGCGCATGCCGGTCGAGATGTCGGCGGGGCTCGCCACATCCACCGCGTGCAGGATGGCGGTGTCGGCGCCGTCCAGCTTGATCAGCGCGTAGGCGAAGGGCCGGTCGAACGGCATGGCGGGCAACGGCTCGGCCACCCAGGACCAGGTCTGCACCGTGCCGACATCGGAGACGTCGACGAATTCCGTGAGCGGTTCCGCGGTCTTCGGATCGAATTCCGCGGGCGGCACGATCACGCGCCCGTCGGAACTCCGCACCCCGACGACCTTGCCGGCGCGCAGTTCCGTGAGGAAACGCCCGATGGTCGGACCGGTGGAGCGGGTGTAGTCGAATTTCATCCGCAGCGGTGCGGACAGTACTTCGGTGTTCCCCAGAGTCACGATATCGAGTAGAACAGGTTCTAGTAGCGGTGGCAAGAGTCAGATGTTCCAGGAAGGACATGGAAAATGCGCTTTGGCTTGCAACTCGGATATTGGGGCGCGCAGCCGCCTGCCAATACGCGAGAGTTGATCGCGGCCGCGGAAGAGACCGGATTCGACGCCGTCTTCGCCGCCGAGTCCTGGGGCTCGGACGCCTTCACGCCGCTGGCGTGGTACGGCTCCGACACCAGCCGGATGCGGCTGGGCACCTCCGTGGCGCAGCTGTCGGCGCGCACCCCCACCGCGGCCGCCATGGCCGCGCTGACGCTGGACCACCTCAGTGGCGGCCGGGCCATCCTCGGTCTCGGCGTCTCCGGACCGCAGGTGGTCGAGGGCTGGTATGGCCAGCCCTTCGCCCAGCCGCTGCGGCGCACCAGGGAGTACGTCGACATCGTGCGCAAGGTGCTGGCCCGCGAGGCGCCGGTGACCTCCGACGGTAAGCACTACAGCTTGCCCTACCTCGGCCCCGGCGCCACCGGAATGGGCAAACCGCTCAAGCCGATCGTGCATCCGCTACGCGCGGACCTGCCGATTTGGCTGGGTGCGGAGGGGCCCAAGAACGTGGCCCAGACCGCTGAGATCGCCGACGGCTGGCTCGCGATCTACTACGCCCCGCGCCTGGCCGGGATGTACAACGAGTGGCTCGACGAGGGCTTCGCCCGGCCGGGCGCGCGGCGCAGCAGGGCCGATTTCGAGATCGCGGCGAGCGCGCAGGTGGTCGTCACCGACGACCCGGCGGGCGAGATCGAGCGGATGCGCTGGGTCACCTCGCTCTACATCGGCGGCATGGGCGCGCCCGAGCTGAACTTCCACGCCCAGGTCTACAAGCGGATGGGTTATGCCGACGAGGTCGACGAGATCTCGGCGCTGTTCCAGGCCGGCCGCAAGGCCGAAGCCGCCGCCGCGGTTCCGGATCAGCTGATCACCGACACCGCGATCTTCGGCGACGAGGCCCATGTGCGGGCCCGGTTGAAGGAATGGGAGGACGCCGGCGTGACGATGATGCTGATCTCGGTTTCCGATACCGAACAACTGCGTCGTATCGCACCCCTTGTCGAATAGTAGAACGCGTTCTAAGTTCGATGGGTGAGCAGCCAGCAGACAACGGAAGTCCTCGGACTGTGGAATATCGCCGCGGCCGATCCCGAGCGGATCGCCGTCGTCGACCCGGACGGCAGGGAGATCACCTATCGAGAATTGGCCACCCTCGCCAACCGCTACGCCAACGGACTACGCGGCATCGGATTGCGCACCGGCGACGTGGTCGTCAGCATGTTGCACAACGGCGTGGAGGCGATCGCCGCGTACTTCGCCGCCTATCAGGCGGGTTTCTACATCGTCGCGGTGAACTGGCACCTCACCGCGCCCGAGATCGCCTATATCCTCGGCGACAGCGAGGCCTCGGCTTTCTTGGCCAGTGAGCGCTTCGCCGCCACCGCCGCCGAGGCCGCCGAACTGGCCGAACTGCCCGCCGACGCGCGCTTCTCGGCAGGTGTGATCGACGGCTTTCGTCCAGTCTCCTGGCTCGGCGCCGCCGATTCCGGACGGCCGCAAGAGCGTTCGCTCGGCGCGCCGATGCTCTATACCTCGGGCACGACGGGTCGCCCCAAGGGCGTGCGCCGCCCGCTGACCGGCGCCGATCCCGACGTGGTTCCCGCACCGAACCGGGCCTTCTTCAGTCTGTTCGAACTCGGGCCCTACGACGAGCACGTGCACATCTGCGGCTCGCCGCTCTATCACACGGCCGTGCTGAACTTCTCCACCATCTCGATCCAGGTGGGTCACAAGCTGGTGCTGATGGATCGCTGGGACGCCGAGGACATGCTCGCGCTGATCGAGCGGCACAAGGTGACGCACAGCCACATGGTGCCCACCCAGTTCCATCGCCTGCTCGCCCTGCCGGCGGACGTGCGCGCCCGCTATGACGTGTCCTCACTGCGCTGCATGGTGCACGGCGCGGCGCCGTGCCCGCAACAGACCAAGCGCCGAATGCTCGACTGGTGGGGTCCTGTCGTGACCGAGTACTACGCCGCCACCGAGGGCGGCGGGGCGGTCATCAACGGTGCCGAGTGGCTGGCCAAGCCCGGTTCGGTCGGCAAGGCCTGGCCGTGGTCGGTCATCAAGATCCTCGACGAGTCCGACGGCTCCGAACTGCCCGCGGGCAAAGAGGGCATGGTCTACATGAAGATGGGCGCCTCGAGCTTCGAGTACCACCATGCCAAGGAGAAGACCGACGAGTCGCGTCACGGTGACATGTTCACCGTCGGAGATATCGGTTACCTCGACTCCGACGGCTACCTTTTCCTCTGCGACCGCCGCTCCGACCTGATCCTGTCCGGCGGCGTGAACATCTACCCGGCCGAGATCGAGGGTGTGCTGATGAGCCACCCGAAGGTGGCCGACGTGGCGGTTCTCGGTGTGCCAGACCCAGATTGGGGCCAGCAGGTCAAGGCGTTCGTGCAGCCGGTCGACGGCACCGCGGGCGACGAGGCGCTCACCGCCGAGATCCTCGAGTTCGCGGCCGGTCAGCTCGCCAAGTACAAGCTGCCCCGCACGGTGGAATACCGTGTGGAGCTGCCCCGTGACCCCAACGGCAAGCTCTACAAGCGCCGCCTGCTCTGAGCAGCCGCTAGCCGGCCTCGCGCCACTGCGGCGCGAGGCCGAACAGCGGGAACAACCGCTCGGTGTCGAGGAAGAAGTTGAGCCCGGCGATGGTGCCGCCGTCGAGCTCGAGCACCGTGATCGACCACGGCACCCAGACGCCCGGCTCCCCGCTCGGCTTGTAGTGCCCGAAGGCGGGCAGCCCGTTCGCGCCGGCCAGCGACACCATCCGGGAATCGCGGCAGGCGCTGCCGGTCCCGAGCATGAACGCGGCGACATTCTCCGGCCCGGAGATCCACAGCTCGAACGGCGGCATCGACAGCGCCACATCGGCTTTCAGCAGCGTGGTGAGCGCGTCCATGTCATAGGCCTCGAACGCCTGCACGAAATCGTCGATGAGTTTGCGCTGTTCGGGATCGGATTCGTCGAAACCGTCGGTGGCGGTGGGCTGCACCTTCGACATCGTCGCCCTGGCGCGTTGCAGCGCGCTGTTCACCGACGCCGGCGACATCATCAGCGCCTCGGCCGTCTCGCTCGCGGAGAAGCGCAGCACCTCACGCATGATCAGGATGGCGCGCTGGGTGGCGGGCAGATGCTGACAGGCGGCCACGAACGCCAGGCGCAGCGTGTCCTTGGTCGAGGCGTGCTCGGCCGGGTCGGCGCCGAAGGCCAAGCCGTTGGGAATCGGCTCGATCCACACGTAATCCGGCTGTGGCGGGGGCAGCGGGGAATCGGGGCGGCTCGGCCCGTTGAGATCCATCGGCCTGGCCCGGCTCTGTGGCCGGTCGAGCATGTCCAGACAGATATTGGTGGCGATCTTGTACAGCCACGACCGCAGACTCGCGCGGCCCTCGAAGGAATCGTAGGAGCGCCAGGCACGGGTGAACGTCTCCTGCACCGCGTCCTCGGCCTCGAAGGAGGAGCCGAGCATGCGGTAGGCGTACGCGCACAATTCGCGCCGGTGCGTCTCGAATTCGGCCAGGACTTCGGGGTCGGGCCCGGTGGTGGCGGTTGTGGCGTCGGTCATAGTTCTTCACGATGCCACAGGGGTCCGACAGTCGACAGGGGAGAAAACAGACCGGCGAGATTTGCGAAGTTCACGAGGACTGCGATGAATTCCGGTGCGCCGCCGCGTCTACATGTTCGAGACCGCAACGACGCCCGAAAGGCCGATTCCCATGAGCAGCAAGATGATCTTCATCAACCTCCCCGTCGCCGACCTCGACCGCTCGAAGAGCTTCTACGAGGCGCTCGGCTGGAAGGTCAACGAGGATTTCACCGACCAGAACGCGTCGTGCATCGTCATCGACGACAACATCTGCCTGATGCTGCTGACCAAGCCCTTCTTCTCGACCTTCAGCCCGCGTCCGATCGCCGACACGATCAACACCACCGCCGCGGGCTACGCGCTCTCGCTGGCCAGCGCCGAGGAGGTCGACGCGCTGACCGACGCCGCGGTGGTCGCCGGCGCGACCGAGCAGGTCAACGAGGACAAGCGCGCCCAGGAGGCCCAGGTCGGCATGCACGGCCGCACCTTCCTGGACCCCGACGGCCACCAGTGGGAACCGTTCTACATGAATTACCCGGGCTGATCTTCCCCCCGCTATCGAGGGCGCAGGGCTACCGGCCCGGCGCCCTCGCGGCGTTTCAGGAACCGGTGAAGTTCGGCTTGCGCTTCTCGGCGAAGGCGCGCGGGCCTTCCTTGGCGTCGGCTGATTTGAACACCTCGATGCCGATCTTCGCCTCGATGGGGAACGCCTCGTTCTCCGGCATGGCCTCGGTTTCGCGCAGGGTGCGCAGCATCGCCTGGACGGCGAGCGGGCCGTTGGCGGCGATCTGGGCGGCCAGCTCCATAGCCTTGTCGAGGGCGGTGCCGTCGGGGACCACGTGGCCGATCAGGCCGATCTCCTTGGCCTCGGCGGCGGTGATGTGCCGGCCGGTCAGCAGCAGGTCGGCGGCCACGGTGTACGGGATCTGCCGGGCCAGCCGCACCGCGGAACCGCCCAGCGGGAACAGGCCCCAGCGGGCCTCGGAGACGCCGAACTTGGCGCTTTCCCCGGCCACGCGCAGGTCGGTGCCCTGCAGGATCTCGGTGCCACCGGCGATGGCCGCGCCCTCGACCGCCGCGATCAGCGGCTTGGCCAGTCGCCGTCCCTTCAGCAGGGCGGGGAGGTAGGCCGGGTCCCAGCCGCCGCCGGCGGCGGTGTCGCCGGGATGCTGCGAGCTCATCGCCTTCAGGTCCATTCCAGCGCAGAACGCGCCACCGGCGCCGGTGAGGACCGCGACGCGGATGTCGGGATCGCTGTCGACCTGGTCCCAGGCGTCGCGCATGATCGCCATCATCTCGCCGGAGAGGGCGTTGCGTGCCTCAGGGCGGTTCATCGTCACGATGAGGACGTGGTCGCGCTTCTCGACCAGACAGTGGGCCATTCGATGTCTCCTGACGTTCGAGCTCTGGCACGGCGCGCGCGGCGCCGCCCACAAGTCCGCTGAGTCTGTTTCCGCCAAAACCTTGTCAGAAACAGTAACAGGTTCTATTTTTGTCTCTGTGAGCTACAACATAGCCGATCTCGTCGAACATGCTGTCGACCTGATGCCCGACCGGGTCGTGCTGGTCGGCGAGCATCGGGAGTCGACCTACACCGAACTGGAGGAGCGGGCCAACAAACTGGCTCACTACCTGCAGGAACAGGGTGTCAAGCCCGGCGACAAAGTCGGAATCTACTCCCGTAACACCGTCGAGGCCGTCGAAGCGATGGTCGCGATCTTCAAGGCGCGGGCGGTGATGATCAACGTCAACTACCGCTACGTCGAGAACGAGTTACTGCACATCTTCGAGAACTCGGACATGGTCGCGCTGATCCACGAGCGCCGCTACACCGACAAGGTGCAAGCGGTGCTGCCGAAGGTGCCCGGCCTGACGACAGTGCTCGTCGTCGAGGACGGTACCGACGGCCCGACCGCGCCCGGCACGGTCGAGTTCGAGACGGCGCTGGCCGGCGCCTCCGGCGAGCGTGACTTCGGCGAACGCTCGCCCGATGACATCTACATGCTCTACACCGGCGGCACCACCGGTCTGCCCAAGGGTGTGATGTGGCGCCACGAGGACATCTGGAGGGTGCTCGGCGCCGGTATCAACTTCATCACCGGCGAGTACGTCAAGGACGAGTGGGAGCTGGCCAAGGTCGGTGCGGCCAACCCGGCGATGGTGCGCTTCCCGATCCCGCCGATGATCCACGGCGGCGCGCAGTGGGCCACCTTCCACAGCCTCTTCGGTGGCGGCAAGGCCATCATGATCCCCGAGTTCAGCGCACACAGCACCTGGCAGGCCGTCGACCAGCACAAGATCAACCTGATCTTCATCACCGGTGACGCGATGGCCCGGCCGATGCTCGACGCGCTGGCCGAGGGGAACCCGGAAACCGGTGAGCCCTACGACCTCTCGTCGCTGTATGTGCTGGCCAGCAGCGCGGCGCTGTTCTCGCCGCAGCTCAAGGACGAGTTCCTCGAGCGGCTGCCGAACCGGCTGCTCACCGACTCCATCGGTTCCTCGGAGACCGGTTTCGGTGGTCTGTCGACGATCGCCAAGGGCGCCACGCACACCGGTGGCCCGCGGGTGAAGATCGACGCGGCCACCAAGGTGCTCGACGAGGACGGTAACGAGGTCGCGGCGGGTTCCGGCGTGGTCGGTCTGCTGGCGCGCAGTGGTCATATCCCGCTCGGCTACTACAAGGACGAGGTCAAGTCGGCCGCGACGTTCAAGGAGATCAACGGGACTCGCTACGCGATCCCCGGCGACTACGCGCGCGTCGAGGAAGACGGCACCGTCACCATGCTCGGCCGTGGTTCGGTGAGCATCAACAGTGGTGGCGAGAAGATCTTCCCCGAAGAGGTCGAGGCCGCGCTCAAGGCTCATCCGGACGTGTTCGACGCGCTGGTCGTCGGTGTCGAGGACGCGCGCTGGGGCCAGCGGGTCGCCGCGGTGGTGCAGTGTCGTGACGGCAAGCGTCCGACGCTGGCCGAGCTGAAGCCGGTGCTGGCCCAGGAGATCGCGTCCTACAAGCAGCCGCGCAGCCTGTGGTTCGTCGCGGAGATCAAGCGCTCGCCCGCGGGCAAGCCGGACTACAAGTGGGCCAAGTCGCAGGCCGACGAGCGTCCCGCCGACGAGCACGCCGAGGCAGGCACGGCCCCGGCCTAGCCCCCATCACGAAGTCGGCCCGCCCCCCGGAGATGCCGGGGGCGGGCCGACTTTCTGATTCGGTCATTTGATCACTAGGCCATGAGGGATTTTCCTTCTCGGGCGATGTCTCCCTCATGGCCTAGTGATCAAGCGACCAGGATGTGCTGCCGTTTCAGTGCGGACGGAAACGACGGCTGCCGCTCGCACCCGGAGGTGCGAGCGGCGGGTGATTCGCGGGTGTGACTAGGCGGAGGCCAGTTCCGCGCCGAGGGCGAGGAGGTGGGGGGTGGCGGCGCCGAGGGCGAATTCGTTGTGTTTGGCGGCGGTGAAGTAGTTGTGGGCGATGTGGTCGCGGTCGATGCCTAGGCCGCCGTGGATGTGGACCACGGTGTGGGCGACCTTGTGGCCCGCGTCGGCGGCCCAGAACTTGGCGATGTGGATCGCCTCGGTGGCGGGCAGGCCCTCGGCGACGCGCCAGGCGGCCTGGGTGACCGTCAGGCGCAGGCCGCCGATGTCGATGTAGGCGTCCGAAAGGCGCTGGGCGACGGCCTGGAACGAGCCGAGCGGTTTGCCGAACTGCTCGCGGGTGCGGGTGTGCTCGGCGGTGAGTTCCAGCGCGCGCTCGAGGGTGCCGAGCTGGGCGGCCGACAGGCCGAGCCAGGCCTGCTCACGCAGCCGGGCCAGCACCTCGGCGCCGGTCTCGACGGTGCCGAGGAGTTCGGCGGGGGTGGCCGCGAACTCGACGAGGAATTCGGGGGCCAGGTCGACGACCTGCTGGGCGGTGCGGGTCACCGATGTGTGCGCGGGATCCACCACGAACACCGCGGGTTGCCCGGAGACGGTGGCGGGCACCAGGATCCGCTCGGCCCGGTCGGCGAAGGCGACGGTGGTCGCGGTGCCGGTGACCGTCCAGCCGCCGTCCTCGCCTGCCACGATGCTCGGCAGGTCGGTGGTGGCGTGCAGTGGTTCGGCCAGCGCGGCGGTCAGCACGATCTCGCCGGTGCCGGCGCGGGCGGCCAATGCGCGCTGGGCTTCGTCGCCGAAGCGGGCAAGTGCGTCCGCGCCGACCGCGATCGACCACAGGTAGGGCACCGCGGCCACGGACTTGCCGAGCTCACGCAGGATCGCGGTCTGCTCGAGTGCGCCGAAATCGCTGCCGCCCAATGCTTCCGGCAGCGCGGCGGCCAGCACGCCGGTCTCGGCGAGCGCCTTCCACAGCTGCTCGTCGAAGCGGCCCGCGGTGTCGAGTTCGCGCAGCCGGTCGGCGGTGACCAGCTTGGCGCAGATCTCGCCGGTCAGCCGGGCGAGGTCGAGCTGGGCTTCGGTGGGTGTGAAATCCATGAGGGGATACCGGCTTTCGAGATCAGCGGGCGGAGGCGGGCTGGCGCAGGGCGGTCATGGCGATGATGTCGCGCTGCACCTCGTTGGTGCCGCCGCCGAAGGTGAGGATCAGCGCGGCCCGGTGCATCCGCTCGAGCCGGCCGAGCATCGCCGCGCCGGGGGAGTCCTGCCGCAGGTAGCCGTGCGAGCCGACGACCTCCATCAGCAGGCGATAGGCCTCGGTCGCCAGCTCGGTGCCGTAGACCTTGCAGGCCGAGGCGTCCCACGGCTTGGGCGCCGCCTCGCCGCCCTGGTCGGCGCGGCTGGCGATCTCCCAGTTCAGCAGCTTGAGGTATTCGACCTTGGCGTACACGCGCGCCAGGTTCAGGCGCACCCATTCCTGGTCGATCACGCGCAAGCCGTCAGGCGTGGTGGTCTCGCGCGCCCACTGCACCGTCTGGTTGACCGCGAGCGAGAGCGGCCCCGCCGAGGTCAGCGCGACGCGCTCGTGGTTGAGCTGGTTGGTGATCAGCGACCAGCCGCCGTTCTCCGGCCCGACGATCGCGGAGGCGGGCACCCGCACGTCCTGGTAGTAGGTGGCGCTGGTGTCGGGCCCGGCCATGGTGTGCACCGGCGTCCAGGAGAAGCCCTCGGCATCGGTGGGCACGATGAACATCGTGATGCCCTTGTGCTTCTTGGCCGTCGGGTCGGTGCGCACCGCCAGCCAGATGTAGTCGGCGTAGGCGATGAGGCTGGTCCACATCTTCTGGCCGTTGATGACGTAGTCGTCGCCGTCGCGCACCGCGGCGGTGCGCAGCGAGGCCAGGTCGGTGCCCGCACCGGGCTCGGAGTAGCCGATGGCGAAGTGCAGCTCACCGGAGGCGATCTTGGGCAGGAAGAACTTCTTCTGCTCCTCGGTGCCGTACTGCATGATCGTCGGCGCGACCGAGTTGAGCGTGAGGAACGGGACCGGCGCGCCCGCGATGGCGGCTTCCTCGACGAAGATCAGCTGATCCATCGTGGTGCGGTCCTGGCCGCCGTACTCCTTGGGCCAGCTCAGCGTCAGCCAGCCGTCCTTGCCCATCTGCCGCACGACCTCGCGATAGACATCGCCTTCGCCGTACTCGCCGGTCTGCAGGCTCAGCGCCTTGCGTCGCTCGGGCGTCATCAGCGTGCCGAAGTACTCGCGCAGCTGCGCGCGGAGTTCTTCCTGCTGCGGGGTGTAGGCGACGCGCATGCTCGCTACCTCGGTCTCTCACGGCGAAACAAGGGGGGTGGCGGGGCGCAGGGAATGAGCCCCGCCGAAAATCGATCATTGCACAGCGACTGGAACATGTTCCAGTATTGACAGCGATTCGGCGGCTGTTCCGCGTCGCGGAGCCCGCAGCCCGGGTTAGTGTCGCCGAGACCCTCTGGAAGGAACCTCTCATGAAGATCATTGTCGATTTCGATCAGTGCGAAGCGAACGGCGTGTGCGTCGGAATCGCGCCTGACATGTTTGATCTCGATGACAAAGATCAGTTGCACGTGCTCGAGGGCGATGTGGCCGAGGATCGGGTCGCCGAAGTCGAGGACGCGGTGGCCCAGTGCCCCAAGGCCGCGCTGCGCTTGGCGTAATCGCCTCTTGTCGTAGAGTGAAACACGTTCTAGAGTCGGCCCGATGAGTGTGATGCAGACTTCACTGGAGGGCCGGGTCGCTATCGTGACCGGCGCGGGCGCAGGCCTCGGCCGCGCCGAAGCCCTCGCCCTGGCCTCGGCCGGCGCGGCCGTGGTCGTCAACGACCTCACCGAGGACGCCGCCGCCGAGACCATCGCCGCCATTCGCGAGCTGGGTGGCAAGGCCGAGTTCGTCGGCGGCTCGATCGCCGAGCGATCCACCGCCGACGCGTTGATCGCCACCGCCCAGCAGTCCCTCGGCGGACTCGACATCGTGGTCAACAACGCGGGTATCACTCGCGACCGCATGCTGTTCAACATGTCCGACGAGGACTGGGACGCGGTGCTCGCGGTGCACCTGCGCGGGCACTTCCTGCTGACCCGTAACGCGGCCGCCTACTGGCGGGCGGCGTCGAAGGCGGCCGGCGCGCCGGTGTACGGCCGACTGGTCAACACCTCCTCGGAGGCGGGCCTGCTCGGTCCGGAAGGTCAGGCGAACTACGGTGCGGCCAAGGCGGGCATCACCGCCCTCACGCTGACCGCCTCGCGCGTCCTGTCGCGCTACGGTGTGCGCGCCAACGCCATCTGCCCCCGGGCCAGGACCGCGATGACCGAGGCGGTCTTCGCCGAGGCGCCCGATGGCACGGTCGACCCGCTGGCCCCCGAGCATGTGGCCAAGCTCGTCGCCTATCTCGCCTCACCGGCCGCCGACGCGGTCAACGGTCAGGTCTTCGTCGTGTACGGGCCGATGGTGGCCCTGATGGCGGCTCCGACGGTCGAGCAGCGCTTCGATGCCGCCGGTGCCGAATGGTCCGAGGCCGATCTGGCGACCACTCTGGGTGGCTATTTCGCGGAGCGACCGGCCGACCACACCTTCTCGGCCCGCGCCCTGCGCGATCTGGGCTGATCTTCGCGCCGGCGGTTTGCCGGATGGTGGCTGTCCGCACGCCGAGACGAAACACTGACCCGTGTGCAGTTGAACACTGGTCCAGCTATTGGTAGACATGATCGTCGAGGTGTGTGGCGGCTCACAGAAGGAGTGACAAGTTCGATCAGCACTCGTTTCAGTTTTGAAGCGGGTTTGCGAGAAAAAGTCCTGGTCTGAGTCTCCCGAAACGGCAGACATTGGCGGGAACGTGTTCTAGTCTTTGGGCAGTCTTCAGATCGGGGTGGCCGTGGAGTACGGGTGCGCGGGCAGGTCGGTCCGCTCGTCTATCAAGGAGGAAATCGAGTGAACGACCTCCTTGCTGTCCCATTGCGGGCGGTTGGCGGATTCTTCGAACTCGGTGCGAATGTGGCGCGAGCCGCGTTCCGCCGACCCTTCCAATGGCGCGAATTCGTCGACCAGTCCTGGTTCGTCGCTCGCGTCTCCATCGTGCCGACGCTGCTCGTCGCGATTCCGTTCACGGTGCTGGTGGTCTTCACCCTCAACATCCTCCTGCGCGAGATCGGCGCCGCCGACCTCAGTGGCGCGGCCGCCGCGTTCGGCGCCGTCACCCAGGTCGGACCGATCGTCACGGTGCTGATCGTGGCCGGCGCCGGCGCCACCGCGATCTGCGCCGACCTGGGCGCACGCACCATCCGCGAAGAAATCGACGCGATGATGGTGCTCGGTATCGACCCGATCAGCCGCCTGGTCGTCCCGCGCGTGCTCGCCTCGATGTTCGTGGCGCTGATGCTCAACAGCCTGGTGTGCACGGTCGGTATCGTCGGCGGCTTCATGTTCTCGGTGTTCCTGCAGGGCGTGAATCCGGGCGCGTTCGTCAACGGAATTCCGCTGCTCACCAACCTGCCCGAACTCATCCTCTCGGAGGTCAAGGCAGGCCTGTTCGGATTGATCGCCGGAATGGTCGCCTGTTACCTCGGTCTGCAAGTGAAAGGCGGACCCAAGAGTGTCGGTGACGCGGTGAACCAAACAGTCGTATTCGCCTTCATGGCACTGTTCGTGGTGAATGTGGTCGTCACCGCGATCGGCCTGAAATTCACGGTGCGGTGACCACGATGGCATTCATTGTTCGCAGCAAGTTCCCGCGCACGGTCCGCCGTGTCGACCGGGCCTCGAAATCCCTGGATTCGCTGGGCGACAAGGCGATCTTCTTCGTCAAAGCGCTCGCCTCGGTGCCCCGCGCACTCGTGCACTACCGCACCGAGACCATCCGGCTCATCGCCGAGATCAGCATGGGCACCGGCGCGTTGGCCGTGATCGGCGGCACCGTGGTGATTGTCGGCTTCCTGACCCTCATGGCTGGTAGCACCATCGCGGTGCAGGGCTACAGCTCCCTCGGCAATATCGGCGTCGAGGCGCTGACCGGCTTCTTCGCCGCCTTCCTGAACGTCCGCATCGCCGCGCCGGTGATCTCCGGTATCGGCCTGGCCGCCACCATCGGCGCCGGCGCGACCGCGCAGCTGGGCGCCATGCGGGTGGCCGAGGAGATCGACGCGCTGGAATCGATGGCGGTGCGGCCGGTGCCGTTCCTGGTCGGTACCCGGGTGCTGGCGGGCATGATCGCGATCATCCCGCTCTACTCCCTCGCGGTGATCGCGTCCTTCGTCGCCAGCCGTTTCTCGACGGTGGTGATCTTCGGACAGTCGGCAGGCGTCTACGACCACTACTTCTCGACGTTCCTCATACCGAGCGACATCCTCTGGTCGTTCGGGCAGGCGATCATGATGGCACTGGCTGTGATGCTGATTCATACCTACTACGGTTTCACCGCCGCGGGCGGTCCGGTCGGCGTCGGTGTCGCGGTAGGCAATGCGGTGCGGGCCTCGCTGGTCGCGGTGGTCATGGTGACGCTGCTGATCTCGCTGGCCATCTACGGCACCTCCGGCAACTTCCACCTCTCGGGATAGCGCGATGCAAACCTCACGGATAGTCGCCGCACTGCAGGGCGGGCTCGGGCGCAAGCTCGCCGCGCTCACCCTCGTCGGCCTGCTCGTCGCGGCGGTGGCCTTCGCCCTCGCGATGTTCGAAGGCGTGTTCACCAAAACCGCTGTGGTGCTGGTGGATACCCCGCGCACCGGCCTGGTGCTCGACCCCGACGCCAAGGTGAAGATGCGCGGCGTCGAGATCGGCCACGTCGCCGACATCGACCTGCACGACGACAGCGCCCAGCTACGGCTGGAACTGGACCCCGAGCAGCTGAAGCTGATTCCGGCCAACGCCGGTGTCGACATCCGCTCGACCACGGTGTTCGGCGCCAAGTACGTCAACTTCGTCGTCCCCGAACAGCCCTCCTCGGACTCGCTGCCCGCGGGCAGCACGGTCGCGGCGAGCTCGGTGACCGTCGAGTTCAACACACTGTTCCAGCACCTGTCCGACGTGCTCGCCCAGGTCGAGCCGGAGAAACTGAACGCGACGCTGACCGCGCTCGGCACCGCGCTGCAAGGTCGCGGCGACAAGTTGGGCGACCTGCTGGTTCGCTCGGATCGCTACCTGCGCGAACTCAATCCCTACCTGCCGACCCTGCAGTCGGATCTGGACAAGACCGCCGCGGTCACCGACCTCTACGCCGAGGTCACCGACCCGCTGCTGCGCACCGTCGACAACGCGACCGTCACCTCGCAGACCCTCGCCGAGATGCAGGGCCAGCTCGACAATGTGCTGGTGAACGTGATCGGGCTGTCCGACACGGTCGGCTCGGTGCTGCGCGAGAACGAGAACGATCTGGTGACGGCGCTGGACCTGCTGCGGCCGACGACTGAACTGCTGTTCGAGTACGCTCCCGCGCTGAGCTGCATCATCAACGGACTCGGCCCGCTGATTCCGATCGCCGAGGACATGATGGGCGGGCTGATGCCCGGTGTCGGCATGAACGCCAGTTTCATGCTCGGTGCCCAGCCCTACTCCTACCCGAACGACCTCCCCAAGGTGAATGCCACCGGTGGCCCGCGCTGCGAGGGTGTGGTGGACCGGGTCCCGGACAGTCATTCGAACTATCTGGTCACCGATACCAACCAGGGCGCGCCGTACACGCCGAGTACCAGCCACAAATTCAACGGTGTACCGAAGGTATTCCAGCTGCTGCTGGACGGACTGCCGGGAGTGACGCGGTGAGAAACACAGGGACGACGATCAAGCTGGCGATCTTCACGGTGGTGATGACGCTGGTGTTCGCCGGCCTGGCGATTGTCTTGAGTCAGGCACGGTTCTCCTCCGAGACCGGCTATCACGCGGTGTTCACCAGCTCGTCTGGCATGCTGCCCGGCGCGAAGGTCCGCATCGCCGGTGTGCCGGTGGGGTCGGTGACCTCGGTGGAGGTCGGCGACGACAACCTCGCCCATGTCGAGTTCGATGTCGACAGCGAGTACGCGGTGCTGGCCAGTACCCGTGCGGCGATCAAGTACGAGAACCTGGTCGGCGATCGGTACATGGAACTGCTCGAGGGTCCCGGCTCGCCCCGGCGGCTGTCCGACGGCGACACCATCGCGAAGGAACAGACCACACCCGCGCTGGACCTGGATCTGCTGCTCGGTGGCTTCAAGCCGCTGCTGCGCGGGCTCGATCCCGATCAGGTCAACGACCTGACCGGTGCGCTGCTGCAGATCTTCCAGGGCCAGGGCGGCACGCTGGTCTCGCTGCTGAACAGCGGCGGTAACTTCGCCAAGACGCTCGCGGACCGCGATGCCCTGATCGGCAGCGTGATCGACAACCTGAACACCGTGCTGGCCACCATCGACGACCGCGACGACCAGTTCGCCACCACTATCGACGAGTTGCAGCGCCTGGTCAGCGACCTGTCCGCGCAGCGTGACCCGATCGGCGCCGCGCTGCCCCGGATCGCCGGCGCGACACAGGAACTCAACGACCTGCTCGTGCAGGCGCGCCCTGATCTGCGCAACACCATCGAGCAGACCGGGCGGCTGGCCACGAACCTCGACGAGGGTTCCGACCAACTCGACTGGGTGCTCGAGACACTGCCCGGGGCCTACAAGAAACTCATCCGGGTCGGCGCTTATGGCTCCTTCCTGCAGCTGTATATCTGCGGTACCAACATCTTGGTCACCGGCCCCGATGGGCAGCCGATGGAAGTTCACATGCCGGGTCTGCAGACGACCGGAAGGTGTGCGCCCAATGAATGACAACAAATCGTCGGCCGCGACGATCGGCATCGTCGGCATCGTCTTGGCGGTGACGATCTCACTCGCGACCCTGCAGTTCACCGAGCTGCCCTTCATTCGCTCGGGAGCGACCTTCACCGCCAACTTCCTCGACGCGGGCGGGCTCGTCCCCGGCGACCCGGTGCATGTGGCCGGTGTGCGTTCCGGCGAGGTACAGCAGGTCAGTCTCGACGGCGACAAGGTCCTGGTGAAGTTCGATCTGGACGAGTCGATCGTGCTGGGGGAGAAGACCACCGCCGCGATCAAGACCAATACGGTGCTCGGCCGTAAATCGCTGGACGTGGTGCCGACCGGGCCCGGCTCGATCGGCACCGGCGACACCATCCCGGTCGAGCGCACCACCTCGCCCTACTCGCTCAACGACGCGCTGGGCGATCTCGGTGGGACCGTGCGCGATCTGGATCTGGACCAGGTCGACCAGACCCTCGACACCCTGTCGGCGGCTTTCGCCGACACGCCAGGTCCGCTGCGCAACGCGCTCGACGGTGTCACCGCGCTGTCACGCAGTATCAATGTGCGCGATCAAGCGCTGACCGATCTGCTGGCCAGGGCACAGAATGTCACGAAGATCCTGGCCGACCGCAGCACCCAGCTCAACACCCTGCTCATCGACGGCAACGAGCTGCTCGGCGAGCTCGACCGGCGCCGCGCCGCGATCAACCAGCTCGTCGTCTACGTCGACGATGTGGCCAGGCAGCTCTCCGGCCTGGTCGCCGACAACGAGCCGTTGATGCAGCCGACTCTGGACCGGCTGAATTCGGTGCTCGCGCTGCTCCAGCGCAATGAACAGAACCTCAACGACGCCCTCGACGGCCTCGGCCCGTACGCCGCCGCGCTCGGTGAGCAGGTCGGCAACGGGCCCTGGTTCAACGCCTACGTCTCGAACTTCACCAGCGTGCAACTACGCCCGCTCGTCGATGCGCTGGTCTGGCCGGAGAAAGTCCCACAAGATCTGATCGACGCCTTCACCAACCCGACGACGCCGTACATCGCTCCTGCTGAGGAGGATCCCCCGCGATGAGCTTTACCCAGCAGGTGCGCGGGTTGCCGCGCTGGACGATCGCGGTGGCGGTGGTAGTGATCGCGGCACTGGTCGCGGTCGGCGTCTACCTAGCCACCGGCGGCGGAAAGAACACAGTGACCGCCTCGTTCACCTCGACCACCGGCCTGTACGCCGGCGACGAGGTGCGAGTGCTCGGTGTCACCGTCGGCAGCATCGACTCGATCGAACCGGGTCAGGGCCAGGTGCGCGTGCGGATGAGTATCGACAGCAGCGTCGATCTGCCCGCGGACGCGCGAGCCGTGATCATCGCGCCGTCGCTGGTGTCGGCCCGTTTCGTGCAGATCGCGCCCGCCTACAGTGGCGGCCCGAAACTGGCCGACGGTGCCCAGATTCCGCTCGAACGCACTGCCGTTCCGGTGGAGTGGGACGAAATCAAAGCCGAATTGACCAAGCTGTCCACGGCGCTCGGGCCGGTCGGCGACGACGAACAGGGCTCCTTCGGCCGCTTCGTCGACACCGCGGCCGACAACCTCGACGGCAACGGTCAGAAATTCCGTGACACGCTGCGGGAACTGTCCGCGACGCTGACCACCCTGTCCGACGGGCGAACCGACCTGTTCGGCACCATCCGCAACTTGCAGAAGTTCGTCGAGGTGCTCTCGGCGAGCAATGAGCAGATCGTGCAGTTCAGTGGCCGGTTGGCCTCGGTGTCCTCGGTCTTGGCCGGCGCGTCGGAAGACCTCGGCGCCGGACTCGACAGCCTCGACGTGGCGCTCGCCGATGTGAAGCGGTTCCTCGATGGCACCGGAGGCGAACTGACCGAGGGGGTCGAGCGGCTCGCCGATGTTACCCAGACCCTGGTCGACAAGCGGCCCGAGATCGAACAGGTTCTGCACTCCGCCCCGACCGCGATGGTGAACTTCTACCAGCTCTACAAGCCGGCTCAGGGCTCACTCACCGGCGCGGTCGCGCTGAACAACTCGGCCAATCCACTCAGCTTCCTGTGTGGTTCGATCCGGGCACTCGAGAACAACGACTCCGGCAAGTCCGCGGACCTGTGCGCGGAGTTCCTCGCACCGGTGATCAGCTCGCTGGCGATGAACTACGTGCCGATCATGACCAACCCGGCCACCGGCGTGCAGGCCTTCCCCGAGCAGTTGGTGTACAGCGACCCGAGTCTGGCCGGCGCGGGCCAGCCGAACCAGGCCCCCGCGGCTGCTCCGATCACCGTGCCCGAAGGTCTTGCCGGGCTTGCCGTTCCAGGAGGACAGCGATGAGGCGGCAACGCATTCTCGCCGGGCTGGCCGTCGGCGTCGCCGTGGCGCTCGGCACCACCGGGTGTCAGTTCGACGGGCTCAACTCATTGCCGATGCCCGGTTCCGAGGGACGCGGGCCCGGCTCGTACACCGTGCGGATCCAGATGCCCAATGTCACCACCCTGACCCGGAATTCACCGGTGCGGGTGAACGACATCGAGGTCGGCAATGTCACCGGGATCGAGGTCGAGGGCTGGCACGCGCTGGTGACGGTCTCACTCAACCCCGAGGTCCACCTGCCCGCGAACGCGGTCGCGAAGATCGGCCAGACCAGTCTGCTCGGCAGCAACCACGTCGAGCTGTCCGCGCCGACCACGGTCGAGCCGGTGGGGCAGCTGCGCGGTGGCGATGTCATCCCGCTGGATCGGGCGGGGGCATACCCGACCACCGAGCAGGTGCTGTCCTCACTGTCGGTGGTGCTCAACGGCGGTGGTATCGCGCAGCTCGAGACCATCACCACCGAACTGAACGCGATGGTGAACGGCCGCGAGGCCGAGATCGCCGACCTGCTGCCGCAGCTCAACGAGCTGACCACAGGCCTGGAACGACAGACCGGCAGCATCATCGCCGCGATGGAGGGCCTGGACCAGCTCGCGGGCAGACTGGCGGGACAGAAGGACGTGATCGCCCGGGCGATCGAGCAGATCCACCCCGCGCTGACCGCGCTGGCCGACCGGTCGGCCAACATCACCACCGCGATCACCGCGCTCGGTGAGCTCGGTGACGTCAGCGAACGGCTCATCAAGACCAGCGGTGACGACCTGGTGGCCAACCTGCGCAGCCTCGGCCCGGTACTGCAGACCCTCGCCGACACCGGAACCAATCTGATCACGGCGATGGGTATCCTGCCGTCCTTCCCGTTCCCGATCAGGAACATCGACAACGTGATCAAGGGCGACTACATGAACTTGTTCATCACGTTCGACCTGACAGCCAAGCGTCTCGACAGCAATTGGCTCACCGGTACCCCACTCGGTGGCCGCTTCGGTGGTGTCGAGGGTGTCGTCGGCTCATTCGCGCCCTCGACCGCGACCGATGCCGGCGACCCGGCTACCGCGCCGCTCGAGGCTCAGCCGGGCCCAGCGCCCACGCTCAATGTGCCCGGCCTGCCTGCCATCCCCGGTCTGCCCGCCATTCCCGGTCTCACCGCGCCGCTGCCCGGACAGGAAGGGGCGGGTCGATGAAACTCACCCGGTTCGTACGAGTCCAGCTCGTCATCTTCTCGATCCTCACCGTGATCGGCCTCGTGGTGATGAGTGGTCAGTACCTGCAGGTCCCGGCGATGTTCGGGATCGGCCGGTACGCGGTCACCGTGCAGCTGGCCGCTACCGGCGGGCTCTATCCCACCGCCAATGTCTCCTACCGCGGCCAGAACATCGGCAAGGTCGAGGCGGTGCGGTTGACGCCGGCCGGTGTCGAAGCGGATCTGTCGATCGACAGCGACTACAAGGTGCCCGCCGATTCCAGCGCCTGGGTGCGCAGCGTCTCGGCGATCGGTGAGCAGTATGTCGATCTGGTGCCCACCGAACAGCCCGCCGACAGCAGCCTGCGCGACGGCTCGGTGATCCAGGTGCAGCGCACGCACCTGCCCCAGGATGTCGGCGCGATGCTCGACCAGGCCGACAAACTGCTCGCGACGGTCGCCGACACCCGCCTGAAGCAGGTGATCGACGAGGCCTTCCACGCGTTCAACGGCGCCGGTCCCGACCTGCAGCGGTTCATCGACTCCGCGGCCCTGCTGATCCAGCAGGCCGAGACCGACATCGAACCGACCAAGAAGCTGCTCGATCAGATCGGACCGCTGCTGGACACCCAGATCCAGTCCGACGCCGCGATCCGTTCTTGGACAGCGGATCTCGCGACAGTCACCGACCAGCTCCGCGAGCACGATCCGGCCCTGCGAAACCTGTTGAACAACAGTCCTTCCGCGATGGAGACGGTGAACCAGCAGTTCCAGGACCTGCGGCCGACACTGCCGCTGCTGGCCCGAAACCTGGTGAGCCTCGGCCAGGTCGGCGTGACCTACAACGCCAGCGTGGAACAACTCATGGTCGTCTTCCCGCCGTTGATCGCGGCGCTGCAGACCGCGATCCGTGGACCGACCAAGTACGGCGTCATGGTCGACTTCATGACCGTGCTCAACGACCCGCCCGCCTGCACCACCGGCTTCCTGCCCGCCGACCAGTGGCGTCAGCCCAGCGAGCTGTCGCAGATCGACACGCCTGATGGTCTGTACTGCAAGGTGCCGCAGGACTCGCCTATCGCGGTGCGCGGCATCCGCAACACGCCGTGTATGGAGTTCCCTGGTGTCCGGGCTCCCACGCCCGAACTGTGCCGGACCGGGTTCGTGCCGGAAGGCAACAACCCGCCGTTCGGCCCGGTCCAGCCGGTCGCTCCGGCATCCGCACCGGCAGGCGCATCGACGGGCGGTGTGACCCCCGCCGCAGCGCGCCCCTATGATCCGTCGACAGGCAGCTATCTGGGCACCGACGGACGCACGTACCGCCAAGGCAACATCGCCGAGGATGGCTCGGGTACCGTACCGGCCAGCTGGCAGGCGATGTTGGAGGAGCAGCAACGATGAACGACAACGACAACCGCCGCCCGCGCAGGCGGGCCGCACGCTCGGCCGGTCCGCCGGTCGAGGAGACGGCGGCCGAGACAGTCACCATCACCAAGAGCGAAACCGTATCACCGGAGCCGGACGCCGACGCGACGGTGCGGCTCGCGGCTACGGCGGTGGTCGACAACACCGACAAGCGAGCCGAGCGGTCCACCGACGACACCGCGCAGCCCACCGACGACACCGTGCGGCCCACCGCGCACGAGGCTCCGGTCGACCTGGCGAAGCCCGCTGACACCGAAGCAGCCACCTCGCGCGGCTCGGGTGGCTGTATTCTCGCCCTGGCCGCCGCCATCGTGCTGGTGCTCGCCCTGGTCGCCGGCGCCGGTTTCGCCGCCTTCACGGCCTACTCGGGCGCCAAGGACGAGGACCTGCGCGCGCAGTACACCGAGACCGCCCGCCAGGCTGTGCTGAACCTGACCACCATCCGCGCCGACACCGCGAAGGAAGATATCGACCGGATCCTCTCGGTGGCTTCCGGCGACTTCAAGACCGAGTTCGACGGTCGCGTCGATCCGTTCATGGAGGTCGTCAAGCAGGCGAACGTGGTCTCCACGGGCGAGGTCGTCGAGTCGGGCGTCGTCACCGCCGACGATCAGTCCGCGCAGGTGCTCGTCGCCGCGAAGCAGACGGTGAGCAACAACGGCTCGCCGGAACCGCAGTCGCGCCAGTACCGGTTCCGGGTGACGGTGTCGAACGCCGATTCCGGAATGACCGTGTCGAAGGTGGAGTTCGTAGGATGAGCACACGGATGAAGATCGTCTTCAGCAGTCTCGCCGCACTCGGCGTCATCGCCGCGGCCGTGCTCGGCGTCAGCGGCTACCAGATCTGGCAGCAGGACCGCACCGAACAGGCCCGCGCCGACGCCATGAGCACGGCCGGCCGCACAGTGAGCGCCATGTTCACCTATGAGTCGGCCACCGTCGACACCGAGCTGCCCAAGGCGGCCGACGGCCTCACCGCGGAGTTCCGCGAGGACTACCTGAAGCTGATCACCGAGGCCATCGCCCCGGGCGCGAAGGAGAAGCAGCTCACCGTCAAGGCCACCACGCAGGCCGAGGGCGTCGTCGAGGCCGACCCTGAACACGCCGTCGTGCTGCTGTACCTGAACCAGCTGACCACCAGCAAGGACACCCCCGACGGCACCAGCTCGGGCAGCCGGGTGCGGGTCACCCTGGACAAGTCCGACGACCGCTGGCTGGTCGCCCAGGTCACGCCGGTCTGATCAAACCCGGACGAACCCCCCGACGAACGATCGTCGGGGGGTTCGTCGCGTTCAGGGGTCGGTGCGGGGGAGGTGGACGGTGAAGGTGGTGCCCACACCCGGCTCACTGGTGACCTCCACCGTGCCGCGATGGGCGGTGACCAGGGCCTGCACGATGGACAGGCCGAGGCCGGTGCCGCCGCTGGTGCGGGTGCGGGAGGCGTCGGTGCGGTAGAAGCGTTCGAAGATGCGGGCGGCTTCCTCGGGGGCCAGGCCGGGGCCGGTGTCGGCGACCTCGATGCGGACTTCGTCGGCGGTGGGGGTCAGCCGGACGGTGATGACGGTGTCGTCCGGGGTGTGGGTGCGGGCGTTGTTGAGCAGGTTGGCGAGGACCTGGCGTAGCCGGTGATCGTCGCCGAGGATCTCCAATGTGCCGGTGCCCTCGGAGATTTCGAGGGTGATCGGGCGGTGCTGGTGCTCGGCGGCCTCGACCGCGCGGGCGCTGTGCACCGCGTCGCCGGCGATGGCGAGCAGGTCCACCGGGCGCAGGTCGACGGGGCGTTGCGCGTCCAGGCGGGCCAGCATGAGCAGGTCCTCCACCAGCAGGCCCATCCGCTGCGCCTCGTGTTCGATGCGGTTCATGAAGGTCGCCGGGTCGCCGGTCGCGCCCTGGCGATACAGCTCGGCGAAGCCGCGGATGGTGGTCAGTGGGGTGCGCAGTTCGTGGCTGGCGTCGGCGATGAAACGCCGCATCCGGGACTCGGATTCGCGTGCCGACGCCTCGGAGGCCTCGGTCGCGGCGAAGGCCTGCTGGATCTGGGTGAGCATGCTGTTGAGCGAGCGTGAGAGCCGGTCGACCTCGGTGTCGGTGCCGCGCACCGGAACCCGGTGATGCAGCTCGCCGCCGGCGATGGCGGCCGCGGTCGCCTCCACCCGGCGCAGCGGACGCAGACTGCCGCGCACCACGAAATAGGCGGCCACCGCCAGCGCGGTGAGGACCAGCGCGCCCACGATCAGTTGTACGACAATGAGATTGCGCACGGTGTCGAGGTTCTCGGTGAGTGGCAGCGCGACCGTCGCCGAGGCTTTGCGGCCGTGCACGGTGAGCACCCGCCACTGGTCGGTGGACTCGCCGACCGAACCCACCGTCACCGGTTTCGTCGCCGGTGGATCGGGCAGATCCGGAACGGCGTCGGTGCCGAAGACGTTGTCCAGCACCAGTGTTCGCGTTCCGTCATCGGACTCGCCACGCAGGTAGTAGCGGCTCGGCGGCTGCTCGGAGGGTTTCTGCTGTGGCATCTCGGGTGGTTCGGGCAGGCTCAGCCGGCGCTCCCACTCGATCGCCGCGTCGACGAGTTGCTGATCGGTGCGATTCTGCAGCGAGTTCGCCATCGCCGTGGTCACCACGAAACCTGAAGCGACCAAACCGAATCCGGCCAGCATCACCAGCATCACCACCAGCGTCACCCGCAGCGGAACGGCCGAACTCCGGCGGGCGATGCGGGCGCGCAGCCCGGTGCTCACTTCTCCCGCATCACGTAGCCGACCCCGCGCAGGGTGTGGATCAGCCGCTGCTCACCGGTGTCGACCTTCTTGCGCAGATATGACACATAGGTCTCCACCACGCCGACCTCGCCACCGAAGTCGTAGCGCCACACGTGATCCAGGATGCGCGGCTTGCTCAGCACGCTGCCCGCGTTGACCATGAAATAGCGCAGCAGCGTGAACTCGGTGGGGGACAGGGCAACCGGCTCGCCCGCCTTCCACACCTCGTGGGTGTCGTCGTCGAGTTCGATATCGGCGAAGCGCAGCCGGGTGCTCGCCTGTTCCGGTTTGGCCTGGCCGGCGCGGCGCAGGATCACCCGCAGCCGCGCGACCACCTCCTCGAGGCTGAACGGTTTGGTGACGTAGTCGTCGGCACCGAGAGTCAGCCCGGTGATCTTGTCGTCCACGTCGTCGCGCGCGGTCAGGAACAGCACCGGCGCGTCGAAGCCGTCGGCGCGCAGCCTGCGCAGCAGGCCGAAACCGTCCATGCCGGGCATCATCACGTCCACGATCAGCGCCTGCGGACGGAACGTGCGCGCCCGGTCCAGCGCTTCGGCGCCGTCGGCGGCCGTGGCCACCTCGAAGCCCTGGAAACGCAGGCTCACCGACAGCAGCTCCACGATCATCGGTTCGTCGTCGACGACGAGCACCCGCGCTTCGGGCACCTCCGGCACACCAGTCATAGCTTCATGGTCCACCCCCGTGCTGGGAAGTGGCTGGACCAACGCTGTGAGGTCGCTGTGTGCCGCTCAGCGGCGCTCCTCCGGGTACACGTCCTCATCGCTGAGCAGGGCCGATCCGGCGACATTGCCGTGTGAGAGCGCGTCGAGGAAGGCGCGCGCCCAGCGTTCCACGTCGTGGGTGAGCACCTGGCGGCGCATCGACCGCATCCGCCGGCGCCGGGTGTCGCGCTCGTCGTCGAGGGCGCCGACGATGGCGTCCTTCACGCTGTCCAGGTCGTGCGGATTGCACAGGTAGGACTGGCGCAGCTCGGCCGCCGCGCCGGTGAACTCGCTGAGTACCAGCGCGCCGTTGAGATCGCTGTGGCAGGCCACGTACTCCTTGGCGACCAGGTTCATGCCGTCGCGCAGCGGCGTGACCAGCATGACGTCGGCGGCGACGAAGAACGCGATGAGTTCGTCGCGGGGGATCGGCCGGTGCAGATAGTGCACCACCGGGTAGCCGACCCGGGCGAACTCACCGTTGATCCGGCCCACCTGACGTTCGATGTCGCCGCGCATCTTGATGTAGCTCTGCACCCGTTCACGGCTGGGCGTTGCCAGCTGCACCATCACGGTGTCGGCCGGGTCGACCCGGCCGTCTTCCAGGAGTTCCTGGAGCGCGTTGAGCCGGATGTCGATGCCCTTGGTGTAGTCGAGGCGGTCGACGCCGAGCATGATGTTCTTCGGATTGCCCAGCTCGGCGCGGATCTTGGCGGCGCGTTCGCGCACCGAGCGCCGCCGGGACAGTTCGTCCAGATCGGCGGAGTCGATCGAGATCGGGAACGCCCCGACGCGCACCGTGCGGAACCCGACCTGCACCACACCCAGCTTGGAACGCACCCCGACGGTGCCGCGCGAGGTCGGCTGACCGGCCAGCCTGCGGGCCAGATAGAGGAAGTTCTGCGCGCCGCCGGGCAGATGGAAGCCGATCAGATCGGCGCCGAGCAGGCCCTCGATGATCTCGGTCCGCCACGGCATCTGCATGAACAGCTCGACCGGCGGGAACGGGATGTGCAGGAAGAAACCGATGGTCAGGTCGGGGCGCAGCATCCGCAGCATCTTCGGCACCAGCTGCAGCTGGTAGTCCTGCACCCAGACCGTCGCCCCCTCGGCGGCCACCTTCGCCGTCTCCTCGGCGAAACGCCGGTTGACCTCGACATAGGCCGCCCACCAGGCCCGATCGTAGACCGGCCGGACGATCACGTCGTGATACAGCGGCCACAGTGTGCCGTTGGAGAACCCCTCGTAGTAGTCCTCTACCTCCTGCGCCGTCAGCGGCACCGGATGCAGTTCCAGACCGTCTTCGATGATCGGCTCGACCTCGACATCGGGCACCCCGGCCCAGCCGACCCACGCCCCCTTGTTGCTGCGCAGCACCGGTTCCAGCGCGGTGACCAGCCCGCCGGGGCTGCGCTTCCATCTGGTCGTCCCGTCGGGCAGCCGCTCGAGGTCGACCGGCAGCCGGTTGGCGACGACAACGAACCCCGAGCCCGCCCCGCTCGGTGCTGGCGCGACGAGTTCGCTGTTCTCGGACGGACGGTCGTTGGACTGGTTATCGATCATTTGGTCCACTCACGCATCCTTCGCGCGTCGCAGGGTCCCGCTTTGAGTTGTAGTTGTCGAGGGAGGTGTCAGCTAGCTGGGGCCGATGCCGAGCATCGACAGCAGCATGCGGCATTCGTCGGCGTCTTCGGCATAGGCGGCGACGACGCGCTGAGCCTGGCGCGCTGTCTCGTCGGCCAGCGGTTCGAGCTCGTCGTCGGCGATGTCGTTGGCGCTGCTCTTCGCGGCCATAATGGTTCGTCCTCCCGGTTTTCAAACGCTTCGCGTGCGAGTAGTCAATACTATCGGGCCCCCGTGCACGACCTATGAACTCCCAGCCCGAACACCCCGCCCCGGTGGGCGTGTCGTGGTGCTCCCGTTACCGTGGTGGTCGGACAGCTCCACCCCGCAGAGAGGTTTGTTTCATGCCACTGGCCACGGTGAACGGCATCGCACTGAACTATCAGGTCAAGGGCGACCGTACCAAGGGCACCGACGTCGCGGGAGGTGGTCCGCTGGTGGTGTTGATCATGGGCACCGGATCGCCGGGCCGGGTGTGGGAGCTGCATCAGGTACCCGCGCTGGTCGCGGCCGGTTACCGGGTCTGCACCTTCGACAACCGCGGTATCGCGCCCTCGCACGAGGCGGCGAGCGGGATGAAGATCGAAGAACTCGTCGCCGACACCGCCGCGCTGATCGAATTCCTCGGCGAGGGCCCGGCCCTGGTCGCGGGCACCTCGATGGGCGCGCGCGTGGCCCAGGAACTGGCGCTGGCCCGCCCCGACCTGGTCCGTAAGGCGGTGTTCATGGCCGGTCACGGCCGCCTCGACCAGTTCCAGAAAACCCTCTCGGCCGGTGAGCAGGACCTCGACGCGGCAGGCGTGCAGTTGCCCGCCAAGTTCGAGGCCGCCCTGACCGCGGTGATGAACCTGTCGCCGGCCACCATGGCCGACACCAACGCCGCCCGCGACTGGCTGGACCTGTTCGAGTTCACCGGCGGCCCCGCCACCCCCGGCATCCGCGCCCAGCGCGCGATGGACCACGAGTTCGACCGGGTCGCCGCCTACCGGGCGATCACGGTCCCGTGCTTGGCGATCGGCTTCGCCGATGACAGGATGATCCCGCCGTACCTGTCGCGCGAGGTGGCCGAGGCCATCCCCGGCGCCAGGTACCAGGAGATCCCCGACACCGGCCACTACGGCTACCTGGAGCGGCCCGAGGCGGTCAACAAGATCCTCCTCGACTTCTTCGCGGGTTGATCCCGGCGGAAACGGACACTGCCCTGGGTAACCGCCCAGACGTAACGTCTCCCTTGCTAGGGTCGACACAACGCCCGGGGGTTCGCGCCCGGTGCGATCCCGTACACAGCGCCAGTATCCAGTGAGGTGAAATTGAGCACCAACCCCTTCGACGACGAGGACGGCCGCTTCTTCGTTCTGGTCAACGATGAAGAGCAGCACTCCCTGTGGCCCGCGTTCGCGGAGGTCCCGGCGGGTTGGCGTGTCGTGTTCGGCGAAGAGAGCCGGGCCGCGTGCGTCGAGTACGTCGAGAAGAACTGGACCGACATGCGTCCGAAGAGCCTGCGCGACGCGATGGCCGCCGACGATGCGGCCCGCGCCCAGTCCTGAGCAGTAACTTCTTTCGATACTGCGCCGGGACCGCACCGAGTGCGCCGGCCGCGTGGCACTACCGATGCCCGCGGCCGCCGCACCCGGCTATGATGGGCGCTGCCCTCCCGGGCTCGAGCAACAACCCGCCTCCTTAGCTCAGTGGTAGAGCACCGCTCTTGTAAAGCGAAGGTCGTCAGTTCAATCCTGACAGGGGGCTCAACACGAAAAGGCTCTGGCCCAGGCCAGAGCCTTTTAGTCGTAAACGGAGGCAGTGAACGTGGGGGCATTGGAACCGGGGTCGGTGTTCGCGGGGTACACCATCGAACGACTGCTCGGCGTCGGCGGCATGGGCGAGGTCTATACCGCCCGGCATCCACGGCTACCCCGCTCCGACGCGGTGAAGGTGCTCGCCGCGCAGTTCACCCTCGACGACTCGTATCGGCGCCGCTTCGAACGTGAGGCCGACCTCGCCGCATCCCTCTCGCATCCCGGCATCGTCAGCGTCCACGACCGTGGGGAATCCGGCGGTCGGCTGTGGATCGCGCTGGAGCTGATCGACGGCATCGATCTGTCGGCGCTGCGCACCACCTCGCCGGGTGGGTTGTCCGGCGCCGAGGTGGCACGCGCGATCGCGGAGGTCGCCGACGCGCTCGACTACGCGGGTGCGCGCGGGCTGGTCCATCGAGACGTGAAACCGGCCAATATCCTGCTCGCCAGGACCGGCCACTATCTGCTGGCAGACTTCGGCATCGCACGGTCGCTCCCGGAGAACTCCGACCTCACCGGGACCGGTCTGGCCGTCGGAACCATCGCCTACGCCGCGCCCGAACAGATGCAGGGACTGGCGGTCGGGCCGCGCTCGGACCAGTACGCGCTGGCGGCCACCGCCTTCGATCTCCTGACCGGCGTACAGCCGTTCACCGGCACGAACCCGGTCGCGGTGATCATGGCGCACGCCCAGCAGCCGGTGCCCAGCGTGCGAGCGCGTCGCCCCGATCTCGCGCCACAGGTCGATGCGGTGCTCGACCGGGCGATGGCCAAGAGCCCGATGGATCGCTTTCCCACCAGCAGGGATTTCGCGACCGCGCTCGGCCAGGCGCTCGCCCTGTCCAGCCGCGACGCGGCCACGGTCGTCAACCCGGCATCGGGCGGCGGTGGGCCACGTCGTCCCGGCCCGCCGATCCGGCCGGGGCAGGGGAGTGCGGTGCCGCGTCGGCGCCGCCGGATGCCCCTCCTCATCGGCGGATCGGTCGCCGGCGCGCTGGCGGTCGTCGCCGTGATCGGGGTCAAGGTATTGCTGCCTGATGCCGGCGCCGAGGAAGCCGCGCGACTGCCCCGCCATCCCGTGACGCCGATCATGCCGTCACTCGACAAGCGGCCCGACACTCCGGTCTGGACTCTGGCCGATATTCCTGGTCCGCCCGGCTCCCGGCCGGATGGCGCGTCCGCACTCGGTGGAGATTCCGAGGTCGTTCTCTTCCACCGCAAGGTTCGCCTGGCCGACGCGGACACCATCGAGTATCTCGACATCATCGACGCGAACACCGGTCGACTGCGGCCCGGCACCGAGCCGATCGCAGTGGACACGAGCGGGGGAAACCTCAAAAGCTGTGTCGTCAGCGCGAGCCACGCGGCCGCCGCCTGTCACCTCGACGGAGTCTCCGACGCCGTGATGGTCATCGATCTCGTGGCGAGCCGGATCATCGAGACCTTCGCCGCTGTCGACGATATCGAGAGCCTGACCGCCGCGGGTGAGCGTTTCGTCTTCGTGGACCGGCCGGATCGTGGGTATCCGGCACTTCGATCGCTCGGCGAGGACGGCCGCGAGCTCGCGGCGATCGGCTGGCCGGATGCCGGCGAGGAGGTACCGTCGGGCCAACCGCGGCATTCGATCGAGGTCTTCGACGCGGTCCGCCTGGCCATGGTGACCTCCGCGCCCGACCCGTCGAAACCGTTGTCGAAGTGGGAGTTCCGCGTAATCCGGCTCGAAGACGGCACCGAGGTGTTCCGCCGCGAGACCGCCGAGAAAATCCGTGACTGGAATGTCTTCATCGACGGCTTCGTCGTCGACGACGGCGAATCACCGGCCGGAATCTACGACCGCGGCGGTGTCAGGACCGCGGACCTGCCCGAGGGATGGCGGCCGAGCCAGCGCCAGGAGGCGATGTCCTGGCCGGGACAGGCGGAGACCTCGGTGCCGACCGCCATCCAGACCGACGGCAACAAGACGACCTACGCGGGGATCAGCCCACGCAACGGGATAGTGCTGTGGGAGCGAAAGTCATACAGCGCCGATGACCATCCCGAGTTACTCCCATTACGCGGCATCGGAACCCTGATCCTGACCACCGACTCGGGCCGTGTCGTAGACGCCTACACCGGAGAGTACGTGATCCCCGGCGTCGTCTCGAAAGGCACCGAGCTCGGCACCGACGGCAGCCGGATCGCCGTCGCCATCGACTCCACTCCGGAGGAAGTACTCGAGGTGTGGAGCGCCGACGGTGAAGAATGGGAGATCCGGAGCAACTACCTGGCCGTGTCGGTCGGCGACAAGATCTATCTCGGCGACGTGCGACTGTTCTGATCCCGTCGACGCCACATTCACTGGGGTGCAATGGTTTCGGCGCCGTCGGTCAGTGCGTTGTGGATCCAGCCGAGGGCTCGGCCCACGGTGACGCGGGGGCCGAGGAATGTGTGGGTCAGCGACCAGTAGAGCTGGATCCGGTGGGCGGTTTCGGGTGTGGCGGTGCGGAGTCGGTCGCGGAACTGTGGGGTGTCGCGGGTGCTGCGGGCGCGGGCGTGGGCGGTGACGAACAGGGTGAGGGCCGTGCCGTTGTGTGGCTGGATTCCCTGGGAGACCAGGGGGACAACGTGTTCGAGGGCATCGCCGACATCGGTGTAGAGCGTTCGCTGGTCGCGGACCTGGGCGGGGCTGGTACGCCAGAGGTGCTGGCGTACAGCGGTTTCCGTTGCCGGGTCGGTGGTGAGCGCGGTGAGCTCGGCGTAGGCGAGGACATCCTCGGCGGTGGGGTCGGCGGGTGGCTCGGGGACATTCCAGGAGATGAAGCGGTCGATGTCGTCGCGGTGGATGGGCGCGAGGATCTCCCGCCAGAAATGGCGGAGGCGCTGGTGGGCGGCGGCGGCGTCATCGGCCGCGGCCAGGACCGCGAGCCGTCCGGCACGCTGCGCCGGCACCGCGGCCGCCATCGCGCGCAGCGAAGCCCTGCGCCAGGCCAGTGTCCTGAATTCCTCGTCGACACGCGCGCTTTCGGCCGCAATGACCTCATCGAGCGACCGATCCTCGTGCAGTACAGCGGTAATCGCGTCGAGGCCGAGGCCGAGGGCACGTAGCCGGCGGATCAGCAGGACACGTTCGGTCGCTTCGGGGCCGAACAGGCGGTGTCCACCTGCGCTGCGGCGGGATTCGAGCAGGCCCTCGTCGCAGTAGTAGCGGATCGTGCGCACCGGGAGTCCCGTGCTGCGGGCCAGTTGCCCGATACTCGTTTGTGTGTTGTCTGTCACAGTCTCTTGCACCTCCACCCGGGTGGAGCTTTTAGCGTACTGAGTCATGGCAACTACGCAGCAAGAGATCGTCGCGGGTATCGCGGAGATCGTGGAGGAAGTGACCGGGATCGAGGCCGCCGAGGTGACGGTGGAGAAGTCGTTCATCGAAGACCTGGAGATCGACTCGCTGTCGCTGGTGGAGATCGCGGTGCAGCTCGAGGACAAGTACAGCGTCAAGATTCCCGACGAGGATCTGTCGAACCTGCGCACGGTCGGCGACGCGGTCGTCTACGTCCAGAAGATGGAAGCCGAGCAGCCGCAGCTCGCCGCCGAAATGGAGGCGAAATTCCGTGAAGGCCAAGACAATTGATCGCTGATACGCGGCTCGACCCCGCGAAGATCGAACTCGGCAGCTTCTTCCCGCAGTCGCCGGAGGTCGTCTGGCACGCCTTGACGGAACCGGAGCTGCTGGCACGCTGGCTGCTGCGGCCCATCGGTTTCGCCGCCACGGTCGGCACCCACTTCCGTTTCGCCATCCCCGACGCCACCATCGACGAGATCACCTGCGAGGTGCTCGCCGCCCGCCCCCGCGAACGGCTCGCCTACACCTGGATCTATCCCCAGCTCGAACAACAACCCCGCTGGATCGTCGACTGGACCCTGTATCCCCAGGGCCAAGGCACCCGGCTCCTGTTGACACACACCGGCTTCGACGTCACCGACCGCAGGCAGAAGATGATGCGCAACGCCTTGGAACGCGGCTGGAAACGCCTCGTCCTACCCCGCCTCGGCGACGTTATCCACCACTGAGAACGACCCCTGTCAGGAACTGTGGACAGATCCTGACAGGGGATTTCGGGGGCGCTGATGTCCGGACCGCGTGGTCCGTATTACCAAGCTGATTGCCGATCGCGGCTGGTGGCATGGTCGATCATCAGGTTCAGTTCGGTGGCGAGGCGGTCGGGGGTGGCTGGGGTGGCGATCACTCGTTCGGCTTCCTGGACGAGGTACCGGCCGTCGTCGGTGTAGTCGAGGACTTGGAGGCGGGTGCCACCTTCTTTCCAGCCGTCGAGGGCGGGACCGGTGTCCGCGCGGAATTCGGCGTAGGTGCGGAGGGGACGGGTGAGGAAGGTCCTGGCTTGTTCGCCGGGGGTGCGGTGGCGGGCGTAGGGGTCGGGGGTGGTGAGGTCGTCGCGGTGGACGTTGAAGCCGGCGGTGGTGCCCGGTCCGACCTTCGGCAGGATGCCGATCAGGCGCTGCGCGACAGCGGTCGCGGGACGCAGGTAGATCAGGATGTCGCCGCCCTTGCCGTATTCCTCGCCGGGGATCTGCGCGGCGACGACACCGGTGTTCGATTCGGTGGCGCCGCACGCGCGGACCATGCGCGTGCGGCCGTCGAAACGGTGGCCGAACAGTTCCACGCGCAGGTCGGGATGAGCCAGCGCGTGCAGGGCGTGATAGAGCGATTCGTCGGAGCCGATCTTGGTCATCAGCGATTCGGCGGCGATCCGGCACTGCTGGTCGAACTCGACCTGGGTTTCCACGCCGGCGGAGAACGTGAGCGGCCACGGCATGCGGTCGCGACCCAGCGTTTCCCAGGCGACCCAGAACTCGAACGGGGTCAGCTCCCAGGAGTCGGTCATGCGTCACCACCGATCACCGGCGGGACGTGCAGGCGGTCGGGGCCGAGCAGTTCCTCGTGCACACCGCGCAGATAGTCGGGTGCGTTGTGCTCGTCGTCCTCATCCCGGCCACCGCCACGCCCGCCGGGGGCGCCCATGCCGCCCATCATGCCGCGGCCCCCCGACGCGCCGGAGGTGGTGCCGCCGATCGTGCCACCCGCGTTCGGGGAACCCGGAGTGCCCGCGGTCGGGGTGCCCGGGGTGCCGCTGGGTGTGCCGCCGCTGGGGAGACCGCCACCGGGACTGCCACCGGGGCTGCCGCCGCCGGGGGTGAGTCCGCTGGGGGTGGTGCCCGCGGGGACGGTGCCCGGATCTGTGGTGGTCGGGGTCTCGGGCTGGGTGGAGGACGGGTTGGTGTCGTCGTCGCTGGTGTCGTCGTCGCTGGGGTCCTCGGTCGACGGGTCCTCGGTGGACGGGTCCTCGGTGGCCGGATCTTCCGTCGTCGGATCGTCGGTGCTCGGGTCCTCGGTGGTCGGCTTGGTGCTGCCCGGGTCGTCGGTGTTCGGGTTGCCGCCGCCGGTCGGATTGTCGTCGTCGCCGGGATCGTTCGGCTTGCCGGAGGACGGATCGGCCGGCTGCGGCACCTTGGGGACCTGGGTGTCGGACTGCTGGGCGACCGGTTTGTAGACGGTGTTCATCACCTCGCGCGCGGATTCCTCGGCGGCATTGGAGCGGCCGCTACTGGTGGCGTCGATGACCAAACCCAGTGCGGGGGAGAGCACGGAGGTGACGATGCCCAACTTGGAGGAGGACTGATCGTCGGACTCGTGCGGAACCGAATACTTGACCTGCTGCAACCCGGACCGCGCCTCTTCCATCTTGTTGGCGATCAAACGGGCGGCCTGCTCCACCTTGCCCACATCGGTGAGATAGCTCTTGGTACTGGCCAGGGCCTGGGTGGCGGCACTGCCCGACCAGCCACGCTCCATTTCCTTCTCGATATTGTCGTGGAAGGCCTGACCCTTGGTCTTGGTGTCGTTGGCGAGGGTGGTCCAGCCGTCGATGCTGGTGCCGAGGGACTCGACATTGATGGAGTTGACGAATTGCATGATCCGCTCATGCGACATGTCGTTGAAAGTCTCCATCACCGGCGGCACGACCTGGGCGGCGTACTCCCCGGTGAAACCATTGGCCAGCGACTGGTTGGCAGCGTAGATCCGATCACGTTCGTTGTTGCCGTCTTCCTGGGCCTGGCGCTCCGAATCGGTTTGCGAGACATCCCATTCGAACAGCGAACCGACACGATTGCCGATCGCGGCGCCGACATCGGAACCCATCCCCAGAGCGCCGCCGACGCCGGCACCCAGGCCGGTCATGAAACTTGTGAACGTCATCGAATCCCCCGGAATCAGTCGATCTTGTTGGTCTGCTGCTTGATGGCGAGTTGCGTTGCCTCGTCGCAGTTCTTGTAGGCGGCGCCAGCTTTACGGTACATGTCTGCCATGGTTCGCTCCCCTCCGAGATGGCCGCTATTCGGGCAGGACCTCAACGAAATTCGGTCCGGCCGCTTTCGCTACCTGGCAAGAATCGGTGGTGTCTCGACTCCCTAACGCTAAGGCTGCTTGAAGCGTGATCCTGCCCTGGCTGGAATCGAAAACAATTCCGCATTCCTCAGGAGGGTTCGATTCGCCGATCAGGTATTGGACGCCGTTCCTGCCGCCAACCGTGACGTCGACAAAGTCGTGGATGTAGGTGTTCTTGCGGAAGTCCAGCATCGACTTCGTGGTGTTGAGCAGCGACAGGAAGAACTCACCCGCGCGCCAAGTGCACCCCTTCCACTCTTCCCGCTCCACCGCGAACGGGTTGTCGTTCTTCGACGCAGGATCTGCCCCCGCCGCCAGCACCACATCATCCGGCACCGAGCACGGATCGAACAACTGCTCCTTGGTCAGCGGAGTCCCACTCGCCTCGGGCTGCCCGTCCACCGCCTTCGAGCACCCGGCGAGCGCGAGCACCGCGCATGCCCCAGCCACCACGCCGACCAGCCGCATCGTCGTCTCCTTGTTCCGCACAATCCCACTCGATCTCTATAGACGCACCGGCCGACGATTCGGTTCCCTCGGATTCGAGGTCAGTCGGGGACGTTGGCTCCGTAGCCCAGCTCGCGCAGGGCGGTCTTGATCTTGGTCTGCGCCTCGTCGAGGGACTCGGGGGTGGGGGCGGGGTCGGCGCCGGAGATGTCGAAGTCGCCCATCGAGTAGGCGGGGAAGACGTGAGTGTGCAGGTGGGGGACCTCGAGGCCGGCGATGAGCAGACCGGCGCGCGGTGCGTCGAAGGCGGCGCGAACGGCCTGGCCGACCCGCTGCGCGACGGCGGTCATCCGCGCCATGACGGCGGGGTCGATGTCCTGCCACTGGTCGAGCTCTGCGCGCGGCACGATCAGGGTGTGCCCCTGGGTGACGGGGGCGATGGTGAGGAAGCCGACGAACTCGTCGTCGGACCAGACGAACCGCCCGGGCAGCTGGCCTGCGATGATCGCGCTGAAAACGGATGCCATACCGGCGAGCCTAGAGGGTCGCTTCGGCGAGCCGCAGCCCTTGCCGGTCTCCCCGGCTCTCTCGTAGGCTGCCGGGCAGATGAATGACATTCCCGGAGGGACGAATCCGGCGGGGGCGCCGTGGCCGGCTCGCGCATGGCGGTGGGCCCTCGGGTGGCTGGTCCTCGGCTTTGTGGTGGTGCCTGCGGTCTTCGTCGTGGTGTGGGTGGCGCAGGTGACCATCGTGACGTTGCCGGTCGCCGGTCAGGACAGGTGGCTGGTTCCGCTGATGGTGGTGCTGGCCGGCGCGCCCGCGGTCGGGTCGGCGCTGTGGTTGCGCGCGGTCGGTATCCGTCATCCGGGTCGATGGCCGGTGGTGGTCGCGGTGAGCGGGCTCGCGCAGTTCGCGCTCGCCCTGCTCGCCCGGAACGCGGCCGATTTCCCGGACGGCATCGAGCCGTGGTTTCCCGCGGTGCCGATGTGCGTGGTGCTCTGGCTGCTGGGGGTGGTGCTCGCCGTGGCGGCGAAGCGGACGGTCCGGTAGGTCAGGCGGCGACGAAGTGGGACAGGATGCCCTGCACTTCGTAGATGTCGACCTGGCGGTTGAAGCGCTGCTTGAGCGGTTCGAGGCTGCTGCCGACCCAGATATAGAGCTCCGCATCCAGATCGAACGTGCCCGCGGTTTCGACGGCGAAGCGGGTGATCGAACGGTACGGGATGCTGTGGTAGCTGACCTTGCGGCCGGTGACGCCCTGCTTGTCGATCATGATCAGGCGACGGTTGGTGAACAGCATCGCGTCGCGGACCAGGATGAACGCGGAGTAGACCTGTTCGCCCTGGCCGAAGAGTTTCGCGTATTCCTGCTGGGCGGCGGCGGGGTCGACCCGTCCCGCGTTGCCCATCATCCCATCCAGCAGACCCATACTCTCCCCTTCGACCTGGTGACGCTCGGTTCCATTGTGCTGGAACCGAACCCGTGGCGCACGGGGAAGTGGTCCGGCGTATTCGTGCAATCCGATCCGCGCCAGTCAGTTTTCTGACTGGGCGAGGCCGGATTGCACGATTACGCCGGTTCGATCAGGGGGCGTCGAGCCTGTCGGCGGCCCCGCCATTAATCTGTCACGGTGCGCGTACTCGTCATCGGTTCCGGAGCCCGTGAACATGCCCTCGTCCTGGCGCTGCGCCGGGATCCCTCGGTGACGGCGGTGATCGCGGCCCCCGGCAATCCGGGCATCGGCCAGCACGCCGAGCTGCGCGCCGTCGACCCCTGCTCGGCCGAGGCCGTGGTGGCGCTGGCCACCGACGTGGCCGCCGACCTGGTGGTGATCGGGCCCGAGGTGCCGCTGGTGCTCGGCATCGCCGACGCGGTGCGCGCCGCCGGGTTCCCGGTGTTCGGCCCGTCGGGTGACGCGGCCCGCATCGAAGGCTCCAAGGCGTTCGCCAAGGACGTGATGGCCGCCGCCGGCGTGCGGACCGCGCACAGCGAGATCGTGGACAACCCGGCCGAGCTCGACGCCGCCCTCGACCGCTTCGGTCCGACCTGGGTGGTCAAGGACGACGGCCTCGCCGCGGGCAAGGGTGTGGTGGTCACCGCCGATCGCCGCGCCGCGCGCGATCACGGCGCCGAACTGCTCGAGCAGGGACATCCGGTGCTGCTCGAGTCGTTCCTGGACGGGCCGGAGGTGTCGCTGTTCTGCCTGGTCGACGGCGAAACCGTGGTGCCGCTGCTGCCCGCGCAAGACCACAAGCGCGTCGGTGACGGCGATTCCGGACCCAACACCGGCGGCATGGGCGCCTACACCCCGCTGCCGTGGCTGCCCGCCGAGACGCTCACCGAGATCGTCGACGAGGTCGTGAAACCCGTTGCCGCCGAACTGGTTCGTCGCGGCAGCTCGTTCTCCGGCCTGCTCTACGCCGGTCTGGCGATCGGCACCAACGGTCCGGCCGTGGTCGAATTCAACTGCCGCTTCGGCGATCCCGAGACCCAGGCGGTGCTCGCGCTGCTCGACAGCCCGTTCGCCGAACTGCTGCACGCCACCGCCACCGGCCGTCTCGCCGAGGTCGACGCGCCGCGCTGGAAGGACGGCGCCGCGATCACCGTCGTGCTGGCCGCCGAGAACTACCCGGCCCGCCCGCGCACCGGCGATGTCATCACCGGTGCCGAGGACAGCGCGCTCGAGGGCGAGACCCTGGTCATGCACGCGGGCACCGCGCTGCGCGAGGACAAGACGCTGGTGTCGGCCGGTGGCCGCGTGCTGAACGTGATCGGCGTCGGCACCGACCTCGCCGAGGCCCGCGAACGCGCCTACGCCCGCCTGTCCCAGATCAAACTCCCCGGCAGCCACTTCCGCACCGACATCGGTGCCACCGAAGTCGTGGTCCCCGAGCGCGCGAAGTAGCACACCCGACCTGGTTGTCGATCCTGGTCATGGTGCCGAGCGCTGTGCCTGTGCGCCGGTTGTCACTCGTGCGGGCGTTGAGAAGCGCCACTGAGTAGGTTGTCGGCTCCGGGTGTGGTGCGTGGCGAAATGGTAGGCGGTCAGGTGAGGCTCAGGCCGTGGAAGGCGAGCCAGGCTTGGGGGTCTACGTGCTGGCCGTTCTGGACTATTTCGAAATGCAGGTGGGGGCCGGTGGAGTCGCCGCGGTTGCCGATGCGGGCGATCTGCATGCCGGCGGGGACGCGTTCGCCGGGGGAGACGACGAAGTCGTACATGTGGCCGTAGATGCTGATGGTGCCGTCGTCGTGTTTGATGCGGACCCACAGGCCGAAGCCCTGGGCGGGGCCCGCTTCGACGACGGTGCCGTCGGCCACGGCGTAGATGGGGCTGCCGATGGGGGCGGCGATATCGATGCCGCGGTGCATGGTGCCCCAGCGTGAGCCGAAGCCGGAAGTGAACACGCCCTTGGCGGGCAGGCTGAAACCGCCGATGGACGGGGTCGACCCGGGCACCAGCACGCCGGGAACCACCGGCGCCCGATCACCCATCCACGGCTGCCATTCGCCCGACGCTGCCGCCGCGGCCTCGGCTTTCGCGCGCGCCAGGGTCGCCAGGGCGGCCGCCGCGGCCACGCCCGCCTCGCGGCGTTTCTCACCCTTGGCGATGGCGGCCAGCAAGCGGGCCGCCGACTGCGGGTTCGGCGGCAGCTGCGGGGGATAGGCGATCGCCACCCGCTGCGCCTCACCCGGCGCGGGCGCCCGGTCGGTGAGACCGTCGCTGAGCTGGCTGTCCGCCGCCACGAACACCGCGACGACGGCGATCCCCGCGATCAGCACCCGCCGCTCGATCAGCACGTGACGCAACTGTTCCCGGCTCGGCCGCCGCCCCCACAACACTTCGGCCTGCGCCCTCGGCCGCCGCCAGACCACCTTCTCCAGCTCACCGCTGCGCAACTCACCCGCGAGCTCGCCGACCAGCGGATACTTCGCCGCCCAGATCGAAAACCGTTCCCGCGCACCAACTTTCGCCGCCTGCTGCGCACGCCAGTTCGCCGGCAGCAGCCGCCCATTGACCAGCACCCGACGCGCCGCCACCCGCTGCCCGGCCTCCGCCTCACCAAGAGCCCCGACCACTCCGGAGTCCTCGAATCGCCCGGACGGATCCACCACCGAAGCCCCTTCGCCCCGCCCCGACACAGTGGTCGTCGCCGACGCCTCCTCAGCTTGCGTCGTGGTGGGGGTCGTCGCCGACGCCTCCTCGGTCCGAGCGGAGGTGGTGTGTGTCGTCGACGCCTTGCCGGTTCGCGTCGTGGTGGGTGGTGTTGCCGATGCCCCGGCGGTTTGTGTCGGGGTGGTTGCCGCTGACGCACCGTCGGTTGGTGTGGCGGTGGTGGATGTCGTCGACGCCTCGCCGGTTCGCGTCGTGGTGGGTGGTGTTGCCGATGCCCCGGCGGTTTGTGTCGGGGTGGTTGCCGCTGACGCACCGTCGGTTGGTGTGGAGGTGGTGTGTGTCGCCGACACCCCGCCGGTTTGCGTCGCGGTGGGGGTTGTCGCCGCGCCTTTGGGGGGTGGGGCGGTGGTTGGTGTGGGTTCGTCGGTGGGTGTTGGTGGTGTGGGTGCTTTGCGGCGGTCGCGCTGGGCGCGCAGGGTCAGGGTTCGTTTCACCGGGTCGCGCACCTCGGTGCGGGCGGCTTCGGCGACGCGGATGACGAGAGCGTCGTTGTGGTGAACCGGGTACGGGCGTCCGGTTGTTTGCTCGTTGTCGATCTCTGCCTCATATCGCCCCCGCACCCCGGCCCCGGCGCGGCCGGCTGGGCCGTGTCGGTGGCTGCGTCCTCGCTGTCGAAGCCATTGTGCCGACCATATCTGTGAACGCGCGCAATCGGGTGCTCTACCGTCTGTCGAGTGTCCAGAGAATCGCGCCGGTCGACCATTCCCCCTTTCTACGTGATGGATGTGTGGAAAGCGGCAGCCGAACGCGCCAGGTCGCACGGAGATGTGCTGGTCCTGGCCGCGGGGCAGCCGTCGACCCAGGCGCCGGCGCCGGTCCTGCGCGCCACCAGGGCCGCCATCGACCACGAACTGCTCGGCTACACCGAGACCTTCGGCATCCTGCCGCTGCGTGAGGCCATCGCCGGCCACCACAGTGAGACCTACGGCTACGACGTGCATCCGGACGAGGTGGTGGTGACCACCGGGTCCTCCGGCGCGTTCACGCTGATCTTCCTGGCCGCCTTCGACGCGGGCGACACCGTGGTGGTCGCCCGGCCCGGCTATCCCGCCTACCGCAACACCCTCACCGCGCTGGGTTGTCGTGTCGTCGAACTCGACTGCGGCCCGCAGACCCGCTTCCAGCCGACGGTCGCGATGCTCGACGCCCTGCCCGAACCGCCCGCCGGCCTGGTGGTCGCCAGCCCGGCCAACCCCACCGGCACCATGATCGACCCGGCCGAACTCGCCGCACTGGCCCGCTGGTGCGAGACGCACGGCACCCTGCTGATCTCCGACGAGATCTACCACGGCATCACCTTCGACGACGCGACACCGACCGCCTCGGCCTGGGAGTTCTCCCGCGACGCGGTGGTGATCGGCTCGGTGTCGAAGTACTTCTCGATGACCGGCTGGCGGCTGGGCTGGATGCTGGCGCCTGCCGACCTGCGCCCGGCCCTGCAACGCCTGGCCTCCAATATGACCGTGTGCCCGCCCGCGATCTCGCAGTACGCGGCCGTGCACGCCTTCGGCCCCGAAGCCAAGGACGAACTCGACGGGCACGTGCGCCGCTACGCCGCCAACCGGTCGCTGCTGCTCGACGGCCTGCCGACGATCGGCATCACCGAGCTGGCACCCGCCGACGGCGCCTTCTACGCCTACGCCGACATCTCGCACCTGACCGGCGATTCGCGGGCCTGGTGCGCCGAAGTGCTCGCCGCGACCGGTGTCGCCCTCGCGCCCGGCCTGGACTTCGACACCGCGCACGGTGACCGAACAGTCCGGTTCTCCTTCGCCGGCGCCACCGACGACATCGCCGCAGCCATCGACCGGTTGGGACGCTTCCTGAAGGACTGACCAGTTCAGCTGTCAACAGTGATGTGCAACAACAACTTTCCCTAGTACGAACACTTCCGTGCCAGGATGCGGTAGAACTCAGTTATCCCGATTTCCCCGCGTTTCCCCGATGACGATTGCGCACGGTTGAACTGATGATGACTGGCACGATGGCACGGTGACCACCGCAACGACCCCGAAAGGCGAACGACGTCGCCAAGCACTGGTGGCGGCGGCGGCTGAACTCTTGCTCGAGGGCGGCTTCGATGCCGTACGACATCGCTCGGTGGCGTCGCGGGCCGATCTTCCGCTCGCCTCGACCACCTACTATTTCGAGTCCCTGGAAGATCTGATCGCCCGCGCCGTCGAGTTCAGCGGGGCGATCGAACTGGACGCGATGCGCCGCCGCGTCGGCGAGGTCAGCCATCGCAGACGCGGCGCCGAGGCGACCGTCGACCTGGTACTCGATCTGCTGGTAGGTCCCGACGACAGCGATCTCGACGCACGCGGTCAGCTGATCGCCCGCTACGAACGCTCGGTCGCCTCCGCCCGGCACCCCGAGTTACGCGAGGTCCAGCTACGACTACGCACCCAGCTCGAAGAGCTGCTCGCCGACGTGCTGCGCCGCTCCGATCGAGTGGTGCGCCCCGAGCAGTTACGCAGGCTGGTCGCCGTGGTCGACAGCGCGGTGGTCGGCGCGCTGATCGAGGGGCAACCCGAGCCCCGCCGCCCCGCCCGGGCCGGTCTGCTCGACATGATCGACATCGTCGCCCCGCCCGTGGTCCCGAACATGATGCCCCAGCAGCCCGAACGCGTGCGCCAATTAGACTGAACGTTCGTGAGCCTTGTCCCGAACGTCCTCGCCACTCGATACGCCAGCCCGGAGCTCGTCGCGCTCTGGTCGCCCGAGAACAAGATCGTGCTCGAGCGCCGGCTGTGGCTGGAGGTGCTGCGGGCGCAGTCCGAGCTCGGGATCGATGTCCCCGCCGGGGTGATCGAGGACTACGAGCGGGTGATCGACCAGGTCGACCTGGCCTCGATCGCCGAGCGTGAGCGGGTCACCCGCCACGACGTGAAGGCGCGCATCGAGGAATTCAACGCGCTGGCCGGCCACGAGCACGTGCACAAGGGCCTGACCAGCCGCGACCTCACCGAGAACGTGGAGCAGCTGCAGGTGCGGCTCTCGCTCGAGCACGTCTACCGGCACGGCATCGCCATCGCGGCGCGGCTGGCCGAGCGGGCCGCCGAGTACCAGACGCTGGTGATGGCGGGCCGGTCGCACAATGTCGCCGCGCAGGCCACCACGCTGGGCAAGCGCTTCGCCTCCGCCGCCGACGAGGTGCTCGTCGCGCTGACCCGGCTGCGTGAGCTGATCGACCGCTACCCGCTGCGCGGGATCAAGGGCCCGATGGGCACCGCCCAGGACATGCTCGACCTGCTCGACGGTGACGCGGGCAAGCTCGCCGCCCTCGAACAGCAGGTCGCCACCCACCTCGGCTTCGCCTCGGTGTTCACCAGCGTCGGCCAGGTGTATCCGCGCTCGCTGGACTTCGACGTGCTCTCCGCGCTGGTGCAGCTGGGCGCCGGGCCGTCCTCGTTCGCGCACACGATCCGCCTGATGGCGGGCCACGAGCTGGTCACCGAGGGTTTCCAGCCCGGCCAGGTCGGGTCGTCGGCGATGCCGCACAAGATGAACACCCGCTCGTGTGAACGGGTCAACGGGCTGCAGGTGGTGCTGCGCGGTTACGCCTCGATGGCGGCCGAACTGTCGGGCGCGCAGTGGAACGAGGGCGACGTGTTCTGCTCGGTGGTGCGCCGGGTCGCACTGCCGGACGCCTTCTTCGCCATCGACGGCATGATGGAGACCTTCCTGACCGTGCTCGCCGAGTTCGGCGCCTACCCGGCGGTGGTCTCGCGTGAACTCGAGCGCTACCTGCCGTTCCTGGCGACCACCCGCATCCTGATGGCGGCGGTGCGCGCCGGCGTCGGCCGCGAGGCCGCGCACGAGGTCATCAAGGAGCACGCGGTGGCGGTGGCGCTGGCCATGCGCGAGCAGGGCCGCGAGCCCGATCTGCTGGATCGCCTGGCCGCCGACGACCGGATGCCGCTGGACCGGGCCGGTCTCGACGCGGCGCTGGCCGACAAGTCGGCGTTCGTCGGCGCGGCCGCCGACCAGGTGGCCGAGGTGGTCGCGCAGGTGCAGAAGCTGGTCGAGGCGAATCCGGAAGCGGCCAGGTATACGCCGTCTCCGATTCTCTGATCCGGCGTATTCGTGCAATTCGCTTCGCCGCAGTCAGTTTTCTGACTGCGGACGGCCGAAGTGCACGAAAATACCGGGCCCGCTACCGTACGCGCGTGAATCCGTACACGATTTTCAGTGACATCATCGCCGGGCGCGCGCCCTCGTCCAAGGTGTACGAGGACGAGGATGTGGTGGCGTTCATGGACATTCGTCCGCTGACGCCCGGCCACGTGCTCGTGGTGCCGAAGGTGGGCGCGCCGAGTCTGGCCGAGCTGGATCCGGCGCTGGGCGGCAAGCTCTTTCAGGTCGGGCAGCGGATCGCGGCGGCCCTGCGTGACAGTGAGGTCGCCGCCGATGGGGTGAATTTCTTTCTCGCCGACGGGGTTACGGCCGGGCAGGAGATCTTCCATGTGCACCTGCACGTGATTCCGCGCACGCCCGGTGACGGGTTCGGGCTGCGCGCCAGGGCGACCACGCCGGCGCGGGCCGATCTGGACTATCTGGCCGGCTCGATCCGGGGCGCGCTCACCCGCTGACCAGCGATTCCGGGCGAACCGGTCATTGCGTACCGGGGAGTTTGCTGAAGAAACGCCCGAAACGCCGAATGCTGTGATCTGCCACACCCATGGGTTACCTTGGACTGTCATTGGCATGCGGTTATGGAGGGTGGGTCGTGCGTCGTACAGGTGTTGCTGCTTCAGTGCTGGCTTTCGCCATCGCATTGATCGGACCGGCAGTGGTGCACCCCGCACCCGCCGGTGCGGCGCAGATCGTCGGGGTCAACGAGCTGAGTCCCACCCGCACGGCCATCACGGTCACCTCGCCGGCGATGGGGCGCAATGTGGACCTGCAGGTCCTGCACCCGGCGGGCGGCGGTTCGCGCGGCACGTACTACCTGCTCGACGGGCTCGACCCGGGCATCGGCCAGAGCACCTGGACCAACGCCACCGACGCCGAGGCCTTCTTCCGCGGCAAGAACGTGAATGTGGTGCTGCCGATGGGCGGCCAGGCCAGCTACTACACCGACTGGATCGCTGACGATCCGCACTTCGGCCGGTACAAGTGGGAGACCTTCCTCACCCAGGAACTGCCCGGCCTGATCGACGGCCAGTTCAACGGCAACGGTGTCAACGGCATCGGCGGGCTGTCGATGGGCGGTAACGCGGCCTACATCCTGGCCGCCCGCCACCCCGGCCTCTACCGGGCCGTCGCCGGCTACAGCGCGTGCCCCGATTCGGCGATGGCGGCCGCGGCGATCATGTTCTCCATCGCCAATCGCGGTGGTAATCCGATCAATATGTGGGGTGCGCCCGGCAGCCCCGAATGGGCCGCGCACGATCCGGCGCTGATGGTCGATGGCCTGCGCGGCAAGGCGCTGTACCTGTCCACCGGCACCGGTATCCCCGGCCCGCACGAGGCCGAACTCAAGCCGCAGCTGGCGGAGAACATCTTCCTCGGCGGCCCGATCGAACTGGGCGTGAACACCTGCATGGTCGCCTTCGACCAGCGGCTGCGGGCCGCGGGGATCGGTGCGAAGATCGACTACCACCCGGTCGGGACGCACTCCTGGTCGTACTGGCAGGACGCGCTGCACGCCTCCTGGCCCACCATCGGGCCCGCGCTCGGCGCCTGAGGCTTTCCGCACGGCCCGGCTCGACGGCGACATCGCCGTGGCAGCCGGGCCGTCGCCGTTACTCGCCCATCACGTATTTCATGGTCGGTCCCGCGGTCCAGCCGCCGTCGACGGCCAGTTCGGCGCCGGTGATGTAGGAGGCGGCGTCGGAGAGCAGGAACACCACCGCGGCGGCGATCTCGGCCGGTTCGCCGACCCGGCCCATCGGGGTGTTCGGGTAGTTGCCCGCGCCCTCCTGGATGCCGGTCACCGAGGTCATCGGGGTGTAGGTCATGCCGGGATGGATGGAGTTGACCCGGATGTTCGCGGTGCCGTTCTCGACGGCGGCCACCTTGGTCAGGCCGCGTACGCCCCATTTCGTCGCACCGTAGCTGCCGGTGAACGCCAGGCCCATCAGCCCGGCGGCGGAGGAGATGTTGACGATCGAACCGCCGCCCGTCGATTTGAAATCGGGCACCACCGCGCGCATACCGAGGAAAACGCCGACCAGGTTGATCTCCAGCACTTTCCGGAAATGCTCGAGCGTTTCCGTTTCGAACGGCTGGCCGGTGGAAATGCCTGCATTGTTGACCAGTCCGGTGACACCGCCGAATTCACGTTTCGTGAAGGCGATCGTCTCGGCCCAGTGTTCTTCGGAGGTCACGTCGAGGGAGTGGAATCTGGCTCGTTCGCCCAGGTCGGCGGCGGTCGCCGCTCCCTCTTCCGCCAGCACGTCCGCGATGACGACATTCGCGCCCGCCGCCACGGCCTGGCGCGCGGCCTCGGCGCCGATACCGCGCGCCGCGCCGGTGATAACCACTGTCTTTCCGCTCAGATCGGTCACGATGGGCCTTTCCATTGGTCGACTCGGGGTGTCACTGCACTGCTCGATGTCAGGGTCGCACGCTCGTCGCGCGCGGGTGAGTTGCCGGGCCGGGTGGGGGCGGGGCGGCTACGGTGGGGGGATGGCTGGCGAGAATGAGACGGTGTCGGCGCCGATCGCGAAGAAGGTGCCCTTCGAGCGGGTGCATCACGGCGACACGTTCGTCGACGAGTACGAGTGGCTACGGGAGAAGGAAGATCCCGAGGTCATCGCGTACCTGGAGGCCGAGAACGCCTATACCGAGGCGCGGACCGACCAGTTGCAGCCGCTGCGGGACAAGATCTTCGACGAGATCAAGGCGCGCACCCAGGAGACCGATCTGTCGGTGCCCACCCGGCTGGGCGAGTACTGGTACTACTCGCGCAGTTTCGAGGGCAAACAGTACGGCGTGCACTGCCGCTGTCCCATCGACGCGAATGCCGAGGGCATCGACGCCTGGACCCCGCCGCAGCTGGAGGCGGAGACCTCGATCGAGGGCGAGGAGGTGCTGCTCGACAGCAATGTCCTCGCCGAGGGTCTGGACTTCTTCGCGCTCGGCGCGTTCTCGCTGAGCCACGACGGCAAACGGCTGGCCTACTCGGTCGACAGCACCGGTGACGAGCGCTACACGCTGCGGATCAAGGATCTGGTCACCGGGGAGCTGCTGCCTGACGAGGTGGCGGGCGCGGCGCCGGGTGCGACTTGGTCGCTGGACGGCACGCACATCTTCTATCAGACCGTCGACGAATCCTGGCGGCCCGACACAGTCTGGCGCCACCGCGTCGGCACCGGCTCCGACGCCGACGTGACGGTGTTCCACGAGCCCGACGAGCGCTACTGGGTCAGTGTCGGCGCCACCCGTTCCGAGAAGTACCTGATGATCTGGCTCGGTTCCAAGATCACCACCGAGGGCTGGGTGCTGGAATCGGACAACCCCGAGGGCGCGTTCCGGGTGCTGCTGCCGCGCCGCGAAGGGGTGGAGTACTCCGCCGAACACGCGGTGATCGGTGGCGCGGACCGCTTCCTGATCCTGCACAACGATGTGGTCGACGGGGTGAAGGCGGAGAACTTCGTGCTCGCCGAAGCACCCGCCGACGACCCGTCGAACATGACCACCCTGATCGGCCACCGCGAGGACGTGCGCCTCGAGGACATCGACGCCTTCGCCGATCACCTGGTGCTCGGCTACCGCCGCGACGCGCTGCCGCGCCTGTCGGTGTGGCCGCTGACCGCCGACGGTTACGGCGAGCTGAAAGAACTCGACTTCGGGCTCGAATTGTTCTCCGCCGGTGCGGGTTCCAGCCCGGAGTGGGAGCAGCCGACGCTGCGGGTCGGGGTCACCTCGTTCATCACCCCGATGCAGGTGTTCGACTACGTGCCCGCGACCGGTGAGCTGCTGCTGCGCAAGGAGCAGCCGGTGCTGGGCGGGTACGACGCGAACGACTATGAACAGCACCGTGATTGGGCCGTCGCCCAGGACGGCACTCGCATCCCGATCTCGCTGATCCAGCGTCGCGGACTGCCCGCCGACGGCCCGAAGCCGGTGCTGCTCTACGGTTACGGCTCCTACGAGGCCAGCATCGACCCGTCGTTCTCGGTGTCGCGGCTGTCGCTGCTCGATCGCGGCATGGTGTTCGCGGTGGCGCATGTGCGTGGCGGCGGTGAGATGGGCCGGCTCTGGTACGAGCACGGCAAGACCCTGCTGAAGAAGAACACCTTCACCGACTTCGTCTCGGTTGCACGGCATCTCGTCGACGCCGGTGTGACCGCGCCGGACCGGTTGATCGCCGACGGCGGCAGCGCGGGCGGTCTGCTGATGGGCGCGGTCGCCAACCTGGCGCCCGAACTGTTCGCCGGCATCCTCGCCAATGTGCCGTTCGTCGACCCGCTCACCTCGATCCTTGACCCGTCGCTGCCGTTGACGGTGATCGAGTGGGACGAGTGGGGAAATCCGCTGGCGGACAAAGATGTCTACGAGTACATGAAGTCGTACTCGCCGTACGAGAACGTCGAGGCCAAGGACTACCCGGACATCCTGGCCATCACCAGCCTCAACGACACCCGCGTCCTCTACGTCGAACCGGCCAAGTGGGTCGCCAAGCTGCGCGCCACCAAGACCGGCGACAGCGAACTGCTGCTCAAGACCGAGATGACCGCGGGTCACGGCGGCGTGAGCGGGCGCTACGAGAAGTGGAAGGAAGTCGGCTTCGAGTACGCCTGGGTGCTGGACAAGGTCGGCCTCGCCGACGCGTGATCACTTTCGTGCCTGCCCTGGTGATGTTCGTCGGGGTGTCATCTGGGCAGCACGCGGGCGTCATCTGGGGCTGACATCGTTGCTTCATGAACGCTGAGCTGATCGTTTCCGTCTCCGGGATTCGGGATACGACGCGCGATGCCGCGATCGAGTTCGCGGCGGAGATGGACCAGCGGGATGTGCGGTTATCGCTGCTGGTCGCGCCCCGGCTCAAGGGCAAGTACCGGCTGGTCGACGATCCGGCGACGCAGTCATGGCTGCGGGGCAGGCGCCTGGAAGGCGACGCGATCGTGCTGCACGGGTACGACCAGGCGGCCACCAAATCCCGGCGCGCGGAGTTCGCGAACCTGCCCCGGCACGAGGCCCGGCTGCGGCTGACCGCGGCCGACCGGGTGATGGAACAGGTGCAGCTGCGCACCCGGCTGTTCGCCGCGCCGCGCTGGGACGCCTCGGCCGGTGCGCTGGCCGCCCTGCCCGATGTGGGCTTCCGGCTCGCGCTCGGGCTGCTGACCATGCTCGACCTGGAACGTGATGTGGCGCAACGGGCCAGGGTGTACGGGATCGGCGAGGGCTTCCGGGCCGAGCCGTGGTGGTGCCGGGCGCTGGTGATGGGCGCGGCCCGCACCGCGCGGCGCGGCGGTGTGCTGCGGCTGGCGATCTCGGCCGCGCAGCTGCAACGTTCCGGCCCGCGCCAGGCCATGCTCGACGCCGTCGACCTCGCGCTCTATCACGGCGCCCGCAGCACTGTGTACCGCTGGGAGCAGTTCCCGGCCAGCCGGGCCGCCTGAGTCGCCGCGCGCGCCGTCGGCGATCAGCGCGCGCGGCGACGGTCCGGCTCAGGACACTTCGGGTGCGCCGTCGTGGGTGAAACCGCCCGCCTGCTCGCGGGTCAGCGGGGTGGTCCACGGGTTGTCGGCGAGCTGGCGCAGGCCACGGCGGATGTCGTCGAGCAGCAGGTCGACCATGTCGACGGTGAAACCGTGCCGGAACACAGCGCGCATGATGGTCTCGTCCTGCCGGCCGGCGGGCAGCGGATAGGCGGCGATCAGCCAGCCGCGTGCGCGGAGCCGGTCCGAGAGGTCGTAGAGGTTGTAGTTGGCGCCGCCGGTCAGCCGCCAGGCCACCGCGGCGATGCCGTGCGCGGGTTCGCCCGCGTGGATCAGTTCGAACGGGCCGAGCGCGCCGAGACCCCGCCCGAAATGCCGGGCGACCAGATAGATCATCGACTGCACCCGGGTATAACCGGCGCGGCCGAGCCGGATGAAGTCGTAGTACTGGGTGATCACCTGGCCGCCGGGGCGGGAGAAGTTCAGATTGAACGTCGGCATGTGGCCGCCGAGGTAGTCGACGTCGAAGATCAGCTCCCGTGGCAGGTCGGCGGGTTCGCGCCAGAGCGCCCAGCCGACACCGAGCGGGGCCAGGCCGGTCTTGTGGCCGGAGGCGTTGATCGATTTCACCCGGGGTAACCGGAAGTCCCACACCAGTTCCGGCGCGGTGAACGGGCCGAGGAAGCCGCCGCTGGCCGCGTCGACGTGAATCGGGATATCGGGGCCGCCGGCGGCCTGCAAACGGTCCAGCTCGGCGCTGATCGCGGCCACGTCCTCGTAGAGGCCGGTGAAGGTCTGGCCGAAGGTCGGTACCACCGCGATGGTGTTGGCGTCGCAGTATTTCGGCAGGTCATCGGGGTGCAGTGTGTATCGGTCGCCGCGTAGCGGTACCTGACGCAGTTCGACATCGAAATAGCGCGCGAACTTCTCCCAACAGACCTGGACCGGCCCGGATACCAGGTTCGGTGTCCCGGTGCCGCCGGCCGCTCGCCAGCGGAATTTGGCCGCCAGTCCGCCGAGCATCGCGGCCTCGCTGGAGCCGGTGGTCGAGGTGCCGAGGGTGGTGGCGGGGTCGGGGGCGTGCCACAGATCGGCGAGCATGCGGACGCAGCGGCGCTCGAGCTCGGCGGTCTGCGGGTATTCGTCCTTGTCGACGATGTTCTTGTCGGTCGACTCCGTCATCAGTTTGCGCGCGGAGTCGTCGATCCAGGTGGTGCAGAAGGTCGCCAGGTTCATCCGGGAGACGCCGTCGAGGATCAGTTCGTCGTGCACGATCTCGTAGGCGACGTCAGGCATGAGCTCGTGGATGGGGAAACCGCCGTGGGGTGCGGGGCGGGTGAAGCCGGGACGGCTGAACAGATCTTCGCGATTCTCGGCCACGGTTCCTCCAGTCGGTGAATGCACTGCCCGGGGTTAGCTGCGGTCTAGCTCGTTTCGAGCCTACCGGGCGGATGCTCAGCGGTTACTATGCGTCGGCAGGTGATCGAGGGTTTCCGCTAGTTGTGCAGACACAGCAGGAGGCAGCGCTGATGACGGGCACCGCGACGAAAGCCGCGACGACGACGAAGTATTTGTCCTGGGTGACATTGGCGTTGATGACCACCAGCTCGGTGGCCAGCCTCCGATCGGCCCCGACAATGGCGGTCTACGGACTCGCCTGTGTATTCCTCTACGTGATACCCGCGATTCTGTTCCTGATGCCGACCTCGCTGGTCGCCGCGGAACTCGCCTCGGGCTGGGAGGGCGGGGTCTACAAATGGGTCGGGGAGGGGCTGAACAAGCCACTCGGCTTTCTCGCCGTCTGGTGCCAGTTCGCCATGACCATTTTCTACTATCCGAGCCTGCTCGCTTATGTGGCGAGCACTTTCGCGTACATCATTCATCCGTCACTGGCCGGCAACGGATTGTATGTGGCGATCGTGATCATCACCGTTTACTGGGCCGGGGTGTACGTCTCCTCGCAGGGCACGAAAACCGTTGCCGGACTGTCGAGTATGGGTCTGGTCATCGGCACGCTGATTCCCGGCACGGTGCTGGTGGTGCTCGGGCTGGTCTTTCTCGCGCAGGGCAATCCGTCGGCGGCGCCGATGGATTCGTCGCACCTGCTGCCCGCCTGGACCGGGCTGGCGAGCCTGGTGTTGATCGTCAACAACTTCCTGTCCTACGCGGGCATGGAGATGAACGCGGTGCACGTGTCCTCGCTGCGCAATCCCGCCAGGGAATTCCCGAAGGCGATGTTCCTGGCCATGGGCCTGGTGCTGGTGATCTTCATCCTGCCCGCGCTGGCGATCAGCTGGGTGGTGCCCGCGGCCAGCCTGAGCCTCACCGCGGGCGTGATGCAGGCCTTCGACGGATTCTTCAGCCACTTCGGGATCGGATTCCTCACCCCGATCGTCGGCATCGCGCTGGTGGCCGCCGCGCTCGGCGGCATGCTCACCTGGCTGGCCGGACCGTCCAAGGGGCTGTTGCTGATCGGTCGCAGCGAAGGCTATCTGCCGCCGATCCTGACCACGCTGAACAAACACGGCGTGCAGCAGAACATGCTGGTCGCCCAGGGTGTGTTCACCACCTTGATCGCGCTGCTCTACGCCTTCATCCCGAATGTCTCCAGCGCGTACTGGATTCTGTCGGTGATCACCACGCAGGTGTATCTGATCATGTACGTGCTGATGTTCGCCGCGGCCGCGAAATTGCGCCGCGACGATCCGGCTCATCCACGCGGTTATCGGGCGCCGATGTTGTTCGCGCTGTGCGGGCTCGGCGCCGCGTCCTCGATCGCCGCCTTCGCGATCGGTTTCGTGCCGCCTTCGCAATTCGGTGCGGGCAGCCCGTGGATCTATGTGCTCATCGTCGGTGGCGGTATGGGCATCGTCGGCCTGCTCATCCCGTATCTGTTCTACCGAAATCGCAGTGACAGCTGGAAACGCGCCGTCCCGGAAGGGGAGAAGGCATGACCACCGGAGACGCTCCCGACCGCAAGCGCCGCTGGATCTATCTCACCGCCGCCGGGTTGCTGGTCGTCTTCGCGCTGACCGGCCTGTTCACCTTCACCGAAATCCGCGAGAATTCCCGGGCGCACGCCAAAGCCGAACAGCTGCACAACAATCTGCTTGTCGCCGGCCTGCCCGCACCCGCTGTCGGGGTGATCGCCAATGCGCTCGGTGACGACGGCGGTTCGGTCTGCCAGGACCCCGGCGCCCCGCTGATCAGGGCGAAATACCAGGCCTCGATCACCAATGGCGCGGCCGGGCCTGGCCGGCGGCCGGTGATCGGACCCCGCGACACCACCGAGGCGGTCGCGCTGACCATCGCCACCTACTGCCCGGATCGACTGCCGGACTATCTCTCTCATCTCGACACCCTGAAACTGGACGACACCACGAAGTGAGGCGTGAGGCAATGACCGAAACACCCGAAGTGACCGCGCTGCGTACCACGGTCTCCGGGCTGATGAACCAGGCGAAAAAGGATCTCACCCAACTGGTTTCGTTCAAGTCCGTGGCCGACGCACGGCAGTTCCCGCCCGCGGGATGCGAGCAGACAGCGCAGTGGGTGGCCGACGCACTCGCCGCCGCCGGGCTGACCGAGGTCGACCTGCACGAGACACCCGACGGCAGCAAGGCTGTCATCGGGCACAAGCCGGGACCGCCCGGCACGCCGACGGTGCTGCTCTACTGCCACTACGACGTGCAGCCCCCGCTCGATGACGCCGCCTGGCACACCCCCGTGTGGACGCTGACCGAGAAGGACGGCCGCTGGTACGGTCGCGGCGCCGCCGACTGCAAGGGCAATATCGTCACCCATCTCACGGCCCTGCGCGCGATCGGGCCGGACTTCCCGATCGGTATCAAGGTGGTCTCGGAGGGGTCCGAGGAGCAGGGCACCGGTGGGCTCGAGCAGTTCGTCGCCGCCAATCCCGACATGCTCAGCGCCGATGTCATCCTGGTGGCCGACTGCGGCAACTTCGCGGTCGGTGTGCCCACCTTCACCCAGACCCTGCGCGGGAACGTCAATGTCGTCGTCACGGTGACGACGATGGCGGGGCCGATGCACTCGGGCATGTTCGGCGGCCCGGCCCCGGACGCGCTCGCCGCGATGATCCAGCTGCTGGCCACCCTGCGCGACTCGCACGGCAACACCACCATCGACGGGCTCACCGACATCCAGAAGTGGGCGGGCGTGCAGTACCCGGTCGAGGACTTCCGCGCCGATGCGGGCGTGCTCGACGGCGTCGACCTGCTCGGCAGCGGCACCGTCGCCGACATGGTCTGGGCGCGGCCCGCGCTGACCGTGCTCGGCCTGGACGTGCCCGCCGTGGTCGGGTCGTCGGCGGCGATCCAGCCGAGTTCCCGGGCCCGGCTCAACCTGCGCATTCCGCCGGGTACCGAACCGAAACAGGCCCTCGACCTGCTGGAAATGCATCTGCGTGCGCATGTGCCGTGGAATGCCCGCATCGAGATCGAGGTGGAGGCGCTCGGTGAGCCGTTCGTCGCGTCCGAGCGCGGGCCTGCGCGCACCGCGCTGTCGCGGGCGCTGGCGAGTGCCTACGGCCGCGAGGTGACCACCGAGGGACAGGGCGGCTCGATCCCGCTGTGCAATGTCTTCGCCGACACCTATCCGAAGGCCGAGATCATGCTGATCGGGGTGGAAGAACCGAAATGCCTGATCCACGCGCCCAACGAGAGTGTCGACCCGACCGAGATCGAGCACATGGCCCTGGCCGAGGCACTGTTCCTGCGCAGCTACCGCTGATCAGAACTGCGCCTGATCCTCGGGCTGGATCACCCGGAACTCGGTGCCGGCCGGCGCCATCTCGGTGAGCCTGCCGAAGTAGACGCCCTGCGCCGCCGGCGCGACGATCCCGTGATGGATCGGGATGGCGGTGCGGGGGTTGACCGCGCGCAGGTAGTCGACGGTGTCCCAGATCCGCATCCACGGGGCGACGGCCGGGATGGCCAGCACGCCCACCGGGACCGGCGGCACCCACAGCGAGTCGCCGGGGTGGACCAGCTGGGCGGGGTCGGCCGCGGTGCCGAGCTGGAAGACCGTGTTGTCGATCACCGGGATCTCCGGATGGATCACCGCATGGCGCCCGCCACCGCCGGTGATCTGGAGCTCGCCGATATCGAGTACCTGACCGGCCGACACCGGCTCCCAGCCCTCGCTGCGCTGCTGGGCGGTCTGCGGGTCCGACAGCAGGCGGGCGGCCGGATTGGCCTCGATCAGCGCTTCGATCCGGTTCGGGTCGATGTGGTCGGGATGCTGATGGGTCACCGCGATCGCGTCCAGTCCGGTGATGCCCTCGAAACCGTGCGCGAAGGTGCCGGGATCGAACAGCACTTTCACGCCGTGCAGATCCACGAGGATGCAGGAATGGCCGAAGTGGGCGATACGCATACGCCGATGCTAAGCCGCCGCGACCCCGGAAGGCGGGTACGACGGCCGGGTCAACTAGGATTTCTGGAGTAAACCCCCACACCACATGAGGAGCAACGCGTGGCACGAGTCGTGGTCGAGGTCATGCCGAAGGCCGAGATCCTGGACCCCCAGGGGCAGGCCGTGGTCGGCGCGCTCCCGCGTCTGGGATTCGCCGGAATCTCGGATGTGCGGCAGGGCAAGCGATTCGAGCTCGAGGTGGACGAGAGTGTCTCCGACGCCGAGCTCGAGCAGATCGCCGAGGCGCTGCTGGCCAACACCGTGATCGAGGACTGGAAGGTCGTTCGGGTCTCGTGAGTCGCATCGGCGTCATTACTTTTCCTGGCACGCTCGACGACGTCGACGCGGCCCGCGCGGTGCGCCTGGCCGGTGGCGAGGCGGTGAGCCTGTGGCACGCCGACGCCGACCTCAAGGATGTCGACGCGGTCATCGTGCCCGGCGGCTTCTCCTACGGCGACTACCTGCGCTGCGGCGCCATCGCCCGGTTCGCGCCGGTGATGGGCGAGGTCGTGCGCGCGGCCGGCCAGGGTATGCCGGTGCTCGGCATCTGCAACGGTTTCCAGGTGCTGTGCGAGGCCGGGCTGCTGCCCGGCGCGCTGACCCGCAACGAGGGCCTGCACTTCATCTGCCGCGACGAATGGCTGAAGGTGGAGGCCACGAACACCGCGTGGACCTCCCGTTACGAGCCGGGCGCGCAGATCCTCGTCCCGCTGAAGTCGGGCGAGGGCCGCTACCAGGCGTCGCAGGCCGTGCTCGACGAACTCGAGGGCGAAGGTCGCGTGGTGTTCCGCTACGCGGGCGACAACCCGAACGGTTCGCAGCGTGGCATCGCGGGCATCGCCTCGGCCAACGGCCGCGTCGTCGGCCTGATGCCGCACCCCGAGCACGCCACCGAGGCACTGACCGGCCCGAGCGACGACGGCCTCGGCATGTTCTATTCGGTACTCGACACCCTGGTCAACGCCTGAGTTTTTGGAGCGCTGGCGCGCTCGAGGTCGCGGCGGGACGGCCGCGACGGCCGACTTCGTCGGCCTGCCCCTCCTCAGGGTCGGGGCGTGGTGGTCGCTAGGGCAGCCGGTCGATGATGTCGAAGTCGACGCCGTCGGCTCTGGCCAGGAAGGCCGGGCCGACGGCCTGATTGCCGTGGAACCCGTGCCGGGCGGCAGGGCCGTCCAGGGTGATGCCGTCGGCCAGGCGCGCGGTGATGGTGTCCACGTCGAGGGTGCCGACCGCGTCGGCCAGGGTGCCCAGCAGGTGCACCGCCTCGTAGGTGGAATTGCTGAATGTGGTCAGCGCGGGGGCGAAGGAGCCCTGGTGCCTGCGATAGCGGGCGCGCCGGTCGCGGCCGTCGGCGGTGTGGTCGTCGACGAAGAATCCCGAGGCCACGTACAGGTTGTCGTTGGCCTTCGGGCCCGCGCTGAGCAGCACGTTCTCGTCCACCGCCGGGCTCAGTCGCGGCATGATCGCCGGCAGGCCGGTCGCGGTGAACTGCCGGTTGAAGCGGGCGGTGTCGGCGCCGACCATCAGCACCAGGACCGCGTCGGCGAACAGCAGCGCCGGGTCGTCGAGGAAGGCGTGGAAATCGGTGGTGCCGAGCGGGACATAGCGCTCGAGCACGATGTCGCCGGGCGTGGGGAGCGCGCGGCGCAATGCGCGCACCGTCTGACGTGGCCAGATGTAGTCGTTGCCGATCACGGCCCAGCGCCGCACACCGAGTTCGCGGGCCATCCAGGCGGCGGCGGGCACGGTCTGGTGATCGGGATGTTCGCCGACCATCAGCACACCGGGCCGTTCGTCGGTGAGGCCCTCGTGATCGGTCGCGTACAGGTAGGGCACCCGCCCGCCCACCGCGTCGGCGACCGCGCGGCGCACCGCCGAGGTGTGCCAGCCGGTGATGGCGCCGACCATACCGGTCGCCAGGAAGGCCTCGACCTCGGTGGCGACCTCGTGCGGCGGGCGGCCGCCGTCGATTGTCGTCATCCGGATTTCGCGGCCGAGAATTCCTGTGCTGCTGTTGATTTCGTCGACGGCAAGCGAAATCGCGGCCGTGCACGATGGTGCGATGATGCCACCCGGGCCCTGCGTCGGGACGATCGAGAGAATCTCGATCGTCTCCTCCCGGCTCTCGGGGAACGTGGGCATTCGGTACTCTATCGCCTAGGTGAACGGTTTCGTTCGACGGAATGTTTCGGCAGGTGGGAATGCAATCGGTGTCCATCATAAGTGGGTTTTCCACATTGCACGCTGCGCTGCGCCGCGCCGAGCGTAACTGGGTCCGCCGTCTCGAATCCGCGCTGTCGGCCGATAATCTCTCGGCCGACCATTGGGCGATTCTGTCGCAGCTGTCCACCGACGAGGGCATCACCATGTCCGAATTGGCGGCGCTGGCCCGGCTGGCCCCCTCCTCGGCCACCCGCCATGCCGACCATCTCGCCGAACGCGGCCTGATCTTCCGCGTCGCCGCCACCGACGACCGCAGGCGCATTCTCATCGGGCTGAGCAGCCTCGGCGCCAAACTCGTCGCCCGGATCAGGGCCGAGGAGCAGATCGCCGAAGAGGAACTGCGCGCCCGCCTCGGCGCCCGCCGCTACGGCGATCTCGTCACCGCGCTCGGGGTCATCGCGCAGCGTTAGCCCCTAGTATCGGGCGCATGCCTGTATCTCTGACAGCGGCCACTGCCAGTGGACTGTGTGCCTTCATCGATGCTTCGCCGTCGCCGTTCCACGTGTGCGCGACGGTGGCCGCCGAACTCGATGCCAATGGGTTCACGGCGTTGCCGGAGGCGCGGTCCTGGGATGACGCGGGCGGGAAACACTATGTAGTGCGCGGTGGTTCGCTGATCGCGTGGGCCGATTTCGATGCCGCGCCCACCGATCCGTTCCGGGTGGTCGGCGCGCACACCGACAGCCCGAATCTGCGGGTGAAACAGCATCCGGATCTGTCGTCGGCGGGCTGGCAGCTGGTCGGGCTCGAGCCCTATGGCGGTGCCTGGCTGAATTCGTGGCTGGACCGCGAACTCGGGATCTCGGGGCGGCTGAGTGTGCGCGAGGGCAACCGGATGCGCGATCAGCTGGTGCGCATCGACGAGCCGATCCTGCGGGTGCCGCAGCTGGCGATCCACCTGTCCGAAGACCGGCGCGGGGTGACGCTGGACCCGCAGCGGCACGTGAACGCGATCTGGGGGATCGGTGAACCGGCGGTCTCGTTCCTGGATTTCGTGGCCGGGCGGGCCGGGGTCGACGGCGCCGAGGTGCTCGGCTGGGAACTGATGACCCACGATCTGGCGCCGAGCACACTGGTCGGGCGCGAGCACGATCTGGTCAGCGCGCCCCGATTGGACAACCAGGGCACCTGCTATGCCGGGCTGCAAGCGTTCCTGGCCGCGGTCGACGAGCCGGGCGCGGCCTCGCCGGTGCTGGTGATGTTCGACCACGAGGAAGTGGGCAGCCAGTCCGACCGGGGCGCGCAGTCGGATCTGCTGCCGGCGGTGCTGGAACGGATCGTGCTCTCCCGCGGCGGCGGGCGCGCGGATTACCTTGCCGCGCTGGCCGGTTCGATCGTCGCCTCCGGGGACATGGCCCATGCCACCCATCCCAACTACCCCGAGCGGCACGAGCCCGCGCATCGCATCGAGATCGGCGGCGGACCGGTGCTGAAGGTCAACCAGAACCTGCGCTACGCCACCGACGCGGCGGGCGCTGGCGCGTTCGCGCTGGCCTGTGCGCAGGCGCAGGTGCCGTTGCAGCGCTATGTGCATCGCGCGGATCTGCCGTGCGGGTCGACGATCGGCCCGATGACGGCGGCGCGCACCGGCATGTCGACCGTCGACATCGGCGCCCCACAGCTGGCCATGCACTCCTGCCGCGAGCTCATGGCGGCGGCCGACGTGCCCGCCTACGCGGCGGCGCTGGCCGCGTTCCTGACCCCGGCCGACCTGGACTGATCGCCACACCGCGGGGCCGGTCTTACGCGGCCGGGAGCTCCTGGGCGGCGGGCTTGTTCGGCCGGTACGTGCACACCGCGTAGACGATCACCGCGAACGTCGCCCACACGTAGCTGCTGCCGATGATCTGCTGCCACCACGCCCAGGCGAGTTCCTTGTCGTTGGAATGTGGCAGCACCCACTGCGGCCCGACGATGAACATCAGCGTGAACAACACCACCACGGCGGTGAAGGCGCGCGAGCGGCGCCGCGTCGCCTGGTCGACCGCGAGGACCAGCACGGGGGCCACCCACACCCAGTGATGCGACCAGGACACCGGCGACACCAGCAGGATCGCCGCCGCGTTGACCAGCAGCGCGGCCACCTCCGACCCCGCGCTGATCAGCCGCGACATCCACACCGCCGCCAGCCCGACGACCAGCACCGACAGCGCGATCCACAGCCCGGTCGCCACCGTCTCGTCGAGGCCGAGCCGGAACAGTGTGCCCTTGATCGACTGGTTACCCGCGAAGTACGGGGTGCCGATGCGCCCGGTATCGGTGACGGTGTGGAACCAGTACTCCACCGAATCGTTCGGGAACAGCAGGAACCCGATGCCCACCGCACCCGCCGCCGAGGCGACCAGGGTGGCCGCGGCCTTCCAGTCGCGGCGCACCAGGAAGTACAGCAGATAGCCGGCGGGGATGAGTTTGATCGAGACCGTGATCCCGATCAGCATGCCGCGCGGCCAGAACGGCTTGCGGACCAGCACGTCGACGGCCACCACAGCCATCAGCACCAGGTTGATCTGGCCGAAGTTGAGGGTCTGGCGTACCGGCTCGAGGTACTGCGCCAGGCCGAGGCCGCCGATCACGATGGTCAGCACCGCGATCCGGTCCAGCTCGGGCCGCACCCGGACCAGGGCCAGCCACAGCACGATGGCCAGGCTCAGCAGCGAGCTCGTCAGCACCGCGATCTCGGCCACCACCAGCGGCATCAAGGCCAGCGGGACGAAGAACATGGCGGCCAGCGGCGGATAGGTGAAGGGCAGGCCGAGTCCGTAGACCGGCGGCATCGGGCCGTACAGGTCGCCGCCGTCGAGCCACACGCGCGCGCCGTTGCGGTAGACCTGCAGGTCGATGAACCCGTGCCACCAGTGCACGAGCAGCGCGATCACCGCGGAGAAGACGAACAGCCCGATCGCGGCGGCCAGCCAGCGCCGCTGACGCTCCGGGTCCATGGACTCGGGCGGGCACGCGGGAACAGACGGCTCGACCTGCTCGGCAACCCCCGGACTTTCGTTCACCGCGCCAGAGTAACGGGTCGGCGCCTGGTCGCAGTGCGGGTGTGACGAGCTCCGTACGGGGCGGCGTGGGCGCCCGTCCAGGGCCGATTAGACTCAGCGGCAAGTTCCCCCGGCCGAAAGGACCCTGGTCTCCCGTGACACTGCAGGTCGACACCGTCGCCACCGCCGCAGCCACCCCGGATGCTCCGCAGCCGTACAAGGAACTCGGTCTCAAAGACGACGAGTACGCCCGCATCAAGGAGATCCTGGGCCGTCGGCCCACCGACGCCGAGCTGGCGATGTACTCCGTGATGTGGAGCGAGCACTGCTCCTACAAGTCCTCCAAGGTGCACCTGCGCTACTTCGGTGAGACCACGACCCCCGAGATGAAGGCCTCCATGCTGGCCGGTATCGGCGAGAACGCGGGCGTGGTCGACATCGGCGACGGCTGGGCGGTCACCTTCAAGGTCGAGAGCCACAACCACCCGTCCTACGTCGAGCCGTACCAGGGCGCGGCCACCGGCGTCGGCGGCATCGTGCGCGACATCATGGCGATGGGCGCGCGCCCGATCGCGGTCATGGACCAGCTGCGCTTCGGCGCGGCGGATGCCCACGACACCCGTCGCGTGGTCGACGGCGTGGTGCGCGGCATCGGCGGCTACGGCAACTCCCTCGGCCTGCCGAATGTCGGCGGCGAGACCGTCTTCGACGCCTCCTACCAGGGCAACCCCCTCGTGAACGCGCTGTGCGCGGGCGCCATGCGGGTGGAAGACCTGCACCTGGCCTTCGCCTCCGGCGCGGGCAACAAGATCATCCTGTTCGGCGCGCGCACCGGCCTCGACGGCATCGGCGGCGTCTCCGTGCTCGCCTCCGACACCTTCTCCGGCGAGGAGACCGGCACCGGCCGCAAGAAGCTGCCCGCCGTGCAGGTCGGTGACCCGTTCACCGAGAAGGTGCTCATCGAGTGCTGTCTCGACCTCTACAAGGCCGGACTCGTCGTCGGTATCCAGGACCTCGGCGGTGCCGGGCTGTCCTGCGCCACCTCCGAACTGGCCGCGGCGGGCGACGGCGGCATGCACATCGACCTGACCAAGGTCCCGCTGCGCGCCAAGCACATGACCCCCGCCGAGATCCTGTCGAGTGAGTCGCAGGAGCGCATGTGCGCGGTCGTCACCCCCGAGAACGTGGACGCCTTCATGGCCGTGTGCAAGCGCCACGACGTGCTGGCCACCGTGATCGGTGAGGTCACCGACGGCGATCACCTGGTGATCAGCTGGCACGGTGAGACCGTCGTCGACGTGCCGCCGCGCACCGTCGCCCACGAGGGCCCGGTCTACGAGCGCCCCGTGCAGCGTCCCGACACCCAGGACGCGCTGATCGCCGACACCACCGCGAACCTCACCCGGCCCAAGACGGCCGACGAGCTCCGCGAAACCCTGCTGACGATGATCGCCAGCCCGCAGCTGTGCAGTCGCAAGTGGATCACCGAGCAGTACGACCGCTACGTGCGCGGCAACACCGTGCTCGCCGAGCACGCCGACGCCGGTGTGGTCCGCATCGACGAGGAGTCCGGTCGCGGTATCGCGCTGGCCACCGACGCCTCGGGCCGCTACACCAAGCTCGACCCGTACACCGGCGCGCAGCTGGCGCTGGCCGAGGCCTTCCGCAATGTCGCCACCACCGGCGCCACCCCGAAGGCCGTCACCAACTGCCTGAACTTCGGTTCGCCGGAGGACCCGGGCGTGATGTGGCAGTTCCAGCAGGCCGTGCGCGGTCTCGCGGACGGCTGTGCGGCCCTTGGTATTCCGGTCACCGGCGGCAATGTCAGCTTCTACAACCAGACCGGCAAGGACGCCATCCTGCCCACCCCGGTGGTCGGCGTGCTCGGCGTCATCGACGACGTGCACCGCCGCATCCCCACCGGCCTCGGCCTGGAGCCGGGCGAATCGCTGATCCTGCTCGGTGACACCCACGACGAGCTGGACGGCTCGATCTGGTCGCAGGTCGTGCACGATCACCTCGGTGGTGTGCCGCCCAAGGTCGACTTCGCCCGCGAGCAGCTGCTCTCGGAGGTGCTCACCTCCGGCTCGCGCGACGGCATGATCTCCGCCGCGCACGACCTGTCCGAGGGCGGCCTGATCCAGACCGTCGTCGAGGCCGCGCTGGCCGGCGAAACCGGTTGCCGCATTCTGCTTCCCGAAGGTTCCGATCCGTTCGTTCAGCTGTTCTCGGAATCGGCCGGGCGCGTGCTCGTCGCGGTGCCGCGTTCGGAGGAGACCCGGTTCACCAAGATGTGCGACGCGCGGCAGCTGCCGTGGGTGCGCATCGGCGTGGTCGACCAGGGCTCGGATTCGGTCGAGGTGCAGGGCCAGTTCTCGGTGACACTCGCCGAATTGCGCGAGGCGTTCGAAGGCACCCTGCCTAAGCTGTTCGGAGCGCACACCTAAGCAGGCAGATGAGGAGTCGAGCTTGACCATCGAGGATGCGAGCTCGGCTCCCGCTCCCGCGGCCACCGGAGCAGCCCCGGCGGCACCGGATTCCGGCAAGCTCCGCGTGATCCACCTGGTGGAGCGGTTCTTCCACCCGAACTACACCGGCCTGCTGGTGGCCACCATGTTCTACGGCTGGTCGATGACGCCCTCGCTGCTGCCGCGCGGCTGGTTCTTCCAGGGCCTGGTCAGCGGCATCAACGCCACCATCGGCTACGGCCTGGGCTGCGCACTGGCCTGGGCCTGGCGGCGCTGGGTTCTGCCGCGGATCACCTGGCCGGACCGGGTGCAGGCGATCTGGGCGCGACGGGCGAGCTGGACGGCGATCGCGGTGAAATCGGTGATCGTGCTGGTGTGCCTGGTGTTCGCGATCCTGATCACCCTGCAATCGGCGCGCTGGCAGCGCGAGATCACCGATCTCATGGGGATGGAGCCGGTGTCGGAATCGCTGGCCGGCTACCTGCGCACCACCCTGCTCGGCGCCGTGGTGGTCGGGCTGCTGATCTGGATCTCGCGTGGCGTCGTGCGCCTGGTCCGCGCGGTGAGCCGTGGATTGAACCAGTGGGTGCGCATCCCCACCTCCTTCGCCCGCCCGCTCGGCATCCTCATCGTCGGCGTGGCGGCGGTGCTGCTGTTCAACGGCGTACTGGCGAAAGCCTTTTTCACCGTGGCCAATTCGGCGTTCAGTGCGCGGAACACCCACACCTCCGAACACGCGGTCCAGCCCATCCAGCCCGAACGATCCGGCAGCCCGGCCTCACTCGCAGGCTGGGACACGCTCGGTTCGGAGGGCCGCTGGTTCGTCGCCAACGCGCCGACGCCGCTGGCCATCGAGGAGGTCACCGGAAAGCCTGCCCGCGAACCGATCCGGGTGTACACCGGCCTGGAATCGGCCGACGGTTTCGAGGCGCAGACGGATCTGGCCGTGGCCGAGCTGGAGCGGACCAAGGCCTTCGAGCGGGAGGTGCTCGTTGTCATCAGCACCACCGGCACCGGCTGGGTCGACACCACCAGCGCCGAGGCGATCGAGCTGATGTTCAACGGCGACACCGCGCTGGTCGCCACCCAGTACTCGTATCTGCCCAGCGCGCTGTCGTTCCTGTCCGACCGCGACAAGTCGATGACCATGGGCAGGCTGCTGTTCGACAAGGTCTACGAACGCTGGGCGGTGCTGCCCGAGGACGCACGACCCAAGCTGCTCGTCTACGGGGAGAGTCTCGGCTCGCAGGGTTCCGAAGGCGCGTTCTCCGGGCTGGCCGACATCCGCAACCGCACCGACGGCGTGCTCTGGGTGGGCCCGCCCAATTCCAATCGTCTCTGGTCGGAGTTCGTCTCGCGCCGCGATCCCGGCACCAGGGAGATCACCCCGACCTTCGCCGACGGGCTGTCGGTGCGTTTCGCCGCGAATGCCGAACAGCTGGCGAAACCGTCGCCGAACTGGACCGATCCGCGCATCGTGTATCTGCAGTACGCCTCGGACCCGGTGGTGTGGTGGTCGCCGGATCTGCTGTTCAGCAGGCCGGACTGGCTGCGTGAGCAGCGCGGACCCGATGTGTCGCCGTCGATGTCGTGGTATCCGATCGTCACCTTCTGGCAGGTCGCCGCGGATCTGCCGCGCGCGCAAACAGTGTCGGAAGGCCACGGCCACAACTACGGCGATCTCGTGCCCGACGCGTGGGCCGCGGTGGCCCAACCACCGGACTACACACCGGAATTGGCGGCGCGGATCAAGACGTATCTGATCGAGTCGATGGCGACCGAGCGTCAGCTGAAGTGACGAACCGGGGCAGCTCCTGACCCCTCGACGGGAGCTGCCCCGGTTCGCTCACGACACCGTCTTGAACGGATTGTGTTCGGCGATCAGCTTTTCCAGCCGCGCCTCGTCGATGCGCCCGATCAGCGTCTGCGTCTCCTGCTGGTCGCGTACGACCTTGGCGAGGGTGAAGCAGCTGGTCACCAGGAACAGGCCCGACATGGCCAGGAACGCGCGCTGCCAGCCGTCCAGCGGCAGGTAGGCGATCCCGGCGCCGGTCCCGAACAGGCTGACCGCGAAAGCGATCGCGGCCTGGGCCATGTAGGCCGAGGTGTTCTTCGGCTTGGCATTGGGTGCTGTGCTCATGGGAACAAGTCTGCGCAGCGGCGGGTTCGCGCGGGCGCGTGAAACTACTCGAGTGCGTTGGGTAGTTGCCGCCGATGTGACCGACCCGCCATCCACAACAGCCGACCGTGCCGAATCCGGGCAGCCATACTGGGTTGGTGTCTGCGGCAGGCTCGACCCTCGTGACGTTGCGTGCGCGCGGCGCCGCGTTGTTGCGCCGCGCCGAGGACGTCATCGACCTCAACTATCCAGGCCTGGTGCTGGCCACGCTGTTCTTCGCGCTGTCGGTGACGCCCTCGCTGGTACCGCGCGACTGGCTGTTCCAGGGCCTGATCAGCGGGATCAACGCCGCGATCGGCTACGGGCTCGGCTGTGTGCTGGAGTGGATCTTCCGGCGCTGGGTGCGCGCGCGGATTCCGCTCCCGAGCCCGTCGGACCGGCTGCGCTACCTGATCAAGGCGACCGTGCTGGTGGTGTGCGCGCTGGTCGCGGCGCTGATGCTGATCCAGTCGGCGCGCTGGCAGCGCGAGATCACCTCGCTGATGGGGATGGCGGGCACCACCAACGCCGCCTACCTGCGCACCGGGCTGCTGAGTGTGGCGGTCGGGGTCGCGGTGGTCGCCGCGTATCGGACCTTGCGCGTGCTGGTGCTGGTGCTGGCGCGTCAGCTCAACCGCTGGGTGAAGGTGCCGCGCGAGCTGGCACCTGCCGCCGGGGCGCTGGTGCTGGTGGTGTTCGCGGCGACGCTGTTCAACGGTGTCGCCTCGCGCGCGTTCATCGCTGTGGCCAATTCCGCGTTCAGTGTGCGCAACGACCGGACCACGCCGTTCGCGGTGCAGCCGACGGCGCCGCAACGGTCCGGCAGCCCCGAATCGCTCGCGCCGTGGCGCACCCTGGGTTACGAGGGCCGCTGGTTCGTCGCCAACGGGCCAAGCGCCGACGACATCGCCGAGGTGACCGGAAAGCCCGCCCGCGAACCCATCCGCGCGTACGTGGGCCTGGAATCGGTGCGCGGCGGGCAGACCGCGGCGCAGCTGGCTGTCGCCGAACTCGAACGGACCGGGGCCTTCGACCGTGCCGTGATGGTGGTCATCACCACGACCGGGACCGGGTGGGTCAACGCGATGGCCGCCGGCGCCGTGGAATATCTCTTCGGTGGCGATACCGCCCTGGTCGCCACGCAGTACTCCTATCTGCCCAGCGTGCTGTCGTTCCTGTCCGACCGGGACAAGGCCGCGGCGGCCGGGCGGGAACTGTTCGACGCGGTGTATCAGCGCTGGCTGGCCGAACCGGAAGGGGAGCGGCCCGAGCTCTACGTCTACGGCGAGAGCCTGGGCTCGCAGGGTTCGGAGGCGGCCTTCGACGGGCTCGCCGATCTGCGCGAGAAGGTCGACGGGGCGTTGTGGGTGGGGCCGCCGAACTCCAACCGGCTGTGGAAACAGTTCGTCGACCGTCGCGACCCGGGATCACCGCAGGTGGAGCCGGTCTACGCGGACGGTCTTGTGGTGCGCTTCGCCGACGACGCCACCGACCTCGGCCCACCCGAAACCTGGCGCGCCCCCCGCATCGCCTATCTGCAACATCCCTCCGACCCGATCGTCTGGTGGTCGGTTGACCTGATCTTCACCCAGCCCGATTGGCTGAGCGAGCCGCGCGGCGCGGATGTGTCGACGCAGATGCGGTGGGCGCCGTTCGTGACGTTCTGGCAGGTCACCGCCGATCTCACCAATGCCCAGGGCGTGGTCGACGGGCACGGGCACCGGTACGGGAGCCTGGTGCTCGACGGGTGGCTGGCGGTGGCGGCGCCACCCGGGGTGAGTACTGCGGTGGTCGAGAGCATCCGGGACGCGCTGGTGGCGGCGGAGGTCTACGAGCGGGAGGTCAAGTGAGGCGCGTGCGGTCGCGGGTCGGCGGCGGTGCCGCGCTGAACCTCGCGCGATCGGTCGGTGTGTCGCCGGGTGCGCGCGCTGTGGCGCGAGACGACCGTAAGCAGTCGGGCGGGGCGCTGCGACGGCACTGTGTCGCCGCTGAAAGTGTTGTTGCGCTGGCACTTCCACTGGCGTGGAACAATCGGGTACTGCCCGCGCTCGACCTTCCCTTGCGCGGGCGCACGGTGGCGCACACTGTCTTCGCCGTGGGCTATGTCGCGGTATTCGGTGGTCGGCCGAAGTGGTTGTCGGCCAGTGGGTTTCGCTGGGGGATCGGTAGTTCGGCGGTTGTGCTCGCGGGTTATGCGGTGGCGCTGTCGATTCCGGCGGTGCGGCGGGTGCCGCTCGAGGTCGCCGAGCGGGTGCCCGAGACCTCCACGCTGGAATGGATCGCGCTACACATCCCGGTCGGCACAGTGCTGGCCGAGGAAGCGGTGTTTCGCGGCACGCTCGACCGGCTGCTCGACGACGCATTCGGTCCGTCGGCCCCGGTCCTCGCCGCGCTCGACTTCGGGCTGTGGCATGTGCATCCGGCCCGCGTCGCCGGTGATTCGGTGGCCGCGACGGTGCTGGCGACCACCGCGGCCGGGCTGGTCTTCGGCGTGCTGCGCCGCCGCACCGGCAGTGCCACCGCCCCCGCCCTCCTACATCTGGCGATCAATATCGGGGGAGCGCTGATGCCGGTCGCGGCCCGGTGGATCGAGGAGCTCATGGGCCGCTCAGCTCGTTCGGCTACCTAGCGAACGTGCGAGGAAGGGCCATGAGGTCTTCAGATCGTCTTCCCAGTAGCCCCACGAATGGGTACCGACAGCACGCTCATCCGTCGTCACCGGGATATTCAGAGCACGGAGGCGGTTTGCGAGGTTGACCGTGCAGAAGTGCACTGCCGCTTCGATAGGGCCGCCGAAAGCGATCTGGATCGGAAGTGGAATCCTGCCGTCCTGGACCCGCGCGTCCGCGGGGGTGTCGTGCGGTGCGCCGGGGAGCCCGGTGCCGGTGCTCAGATAGATATCTGTGCCCCGTAGCCCTTCCGCGTTGAGCAATGGATCGTTCGCCCGCCACAGCGCGCTGTCGCGGGGTCCCCACATGTTCTCGATACTCTGCCCGCCGCCCCAGGTCTCGACGGTGATCCGCACGAACTCTTGGCCGATGGGGTCCGAGGTCTGGGCGCAACCACTGTAGGAGGCCACACTGTTCCAGAAACCGGGCTTGGCGATGGCCAGATTCAGCACGGAGGTGCCGCTCATCGACACACCGACCAGGGCCCGGTTGCCGTCCGCGTTCAGATAGTCCTCGACTACCGGTGGCAGCTCCTCGTTGAGAAACGTCTGCCATTTGTTGCGGCCGAGTACCGGGTCGTCTCGCACCCAGTCGGTGTAGTACGAGCTGGCTCCCCCCACCGGGGTGACGACGTTGATGTCCTTGGCGCGCAGGAATTCGTGGGCGTCGGTCTGCGAGTCCCATCCGCTCTGGTTCGGGCCACCTTGCGAACCATTGAGTAGATACATCGTCGGCCGCGGGGTCATTGTGTCCGCGGCGCGGATGACCTGCACGGTGATGGGCTTGTCCATCGCCGCCGAGAAGACGGTGATGTCTTGGCGTCGCTCGTCGACAGCCGCAACCGAGACAATGCGTGCGGACTCCGGCTCCGCGTTGGCCGCCGGTGCCGGGAACATCAGCGCGGCGGCGGCCAGGATGCCCAGCGCCAGCTGCGAGGTTGTCGAGCGAGCGGTTCGTCGTTGCTTCTTCACTATCGGGGAAACCTCCGGTATATCGAACGGGGCGACGGGCCGTGTATGAACCGTGTGCTCACTCGGCTGCGCACACGGCATGATCTGGACTTCGGGCCGCGTGCCTTCGCGGATGGGTTGTCGAAACGGACTTCGGCTGATGCCGTCCTGACGATTCGCCGGGTGACTAATCGGTCCGATAGTTCGGCGCCGGCCAGTCGCGCGGTATGCCCAAGATCGCGCTCACACTGCGGATCGCTGACATCACCGCGTGTACATCGTCGAATCCCTGCCCGAACGCTTCGGTGCGATCAGCGATACGGAAGGGGCACAGATAGGTGTGCTGAAGAGCCGGATCCAGGCGGGGCCGCCCGATGACGATGACAACCGGACCAGAGGTGGTCTCGACAGCCCGCGCTCCCAGCGGTGGGCCGAATTCCCAGATGTTCGCCGCGGATGCGGCAGGACCGCTCTCGCCGGTGCGGCGGACCGCGGGTACTCCCGACCCGGCCACGTCTCTTGCGGCGTCTGGCGAACCGAATCGGGCTGCCGCGGTCTGGATGTCGATCAAAGCCGCGTAGATGGCGGACAACCTGTCCGTCCCGCGCACGCGGTGTGTGCTCGTGCCATCGACTCGATAGGTGCAGTGCCAATCCCGGCTGGTGACGTCTTGCCGGGGATCGGCGATTTCTATGTCGACTTTTCGAGTACTGTCCCTGACGGTACTCGCGATAACTATTTCGCCCAGCTCGGTCCTCACAGATCCTCCCACCTGGATATTCGTGGCTTTCGTCGGTGCGATCAGCAAGGGGAATTCCTTTCCAAGATGCGGATCTATTGCGGAGGTATTTCGCCGCGAGCAGCTACAGGGCTGGGTACCGGTGCGATGCGGTTACGTCAGCGCACTGTCACCACCCGAGTGTGTCTGCCGGTGGCGCCGTCGGGGAATGGCGTGGTGCGGACGCCGGTCTGGACCACACCGGTGGCATCGACGGCGCGTACGCGCAGCGTGTGGGTACCGGGCGAGGCGTCCCACGTCCATGTCCACTGACGCCAGGTATCGAGGGAATACGCCGCGGCCAGCGTGGCCGGACTCCAACGGCCGTCGTCGACCTGCACCTCGACGGCGGTGATGCCACGTCCCTGCGCCCAGGCGACACCGGCCACGGTGACCGGTCCGGACGGAAGGGTCGCGAATGCGGCCGGGACGTCGATCCGTGATGCGGTCTTGATGGGTGCCCGCTCCGCCCAGCCACGCTCGGTCCAGTACGCACGGGCCCGGTCGAATCGAGTGAGCTCGAGGTCGACGACCCACTTGGTGGCCGAGACGTAGCCGTAGAGGCCGGGCACGATCATCCGGGCCGGATAGCCGTGGGCGACGGGCAGCGCTTCGCCGTTCATGGCGACGGCCAGCAGTGCGTCCGGATTGCCGAGGACCGCATCCAGCGGGGTTCCGGCAGTGAAGCCGTCTACGCTGCGCGACAGGATCATGTCGGCGTCAGGTGCCGGGCCGGCCTCCGCCAGTAGGTCGGTGAGACGATAACCGGTCCAGGTGGCCGTACCGGCCAGATTGCCGCCGACCTCGTTCGACACACAGGTCAGCGTGATCAGCGATTCGACGGCGTCGCGAGCGCTCAACGCGTCGAAATCCAGCACGACCTCCCGGTCCACCATGCCGTGAATGCGCAGGCGCCACTGCGCACGCGTCAGCGACGGGAGCTGCAAGGCCGTGTCGATGCGATAGAACTCCGTGTTCGGGGTGATGAAGCGGGTCAAGCCAGGCACCGCGAGATCCATCTCGGGCAGCACCGGTGACGCGGGATCGGCGACACGCGGTAGCACGAAAGCCGAACGGTCGGCCCCGATATCACGCAGACGGCTCCCGACGAATCGGCCCGTCGCCCCCGCGGCCGCCGCACCGGCGGCGACCGCAGCCACGGCGAACAGGAAACCGCGCCGGGTCGGCCCGTCACCGTCACGGCCGCCGCGAGCGGCAGGCACGACGAAAAGCAGACAGAGCGCGGCGACTCCCGCCATCGTTGCGACCAGGGCGGGAACCGCGAAAGCCAGGCCCGCGGTCGGCCGCAGCAGCGCGAGGCCGGCCACCGCGGCACCGAGCCCGCCGAGAACACCCGCCCCCAGCGCGAGGCGGCGGCGGGCGAGGAGGCCGATCAGAACGGCTCCGGCCACCATGACGCCGAGCATCGTGATCGCCAGCGCCAGTTTGTCATTGGTGCCGAACCAGCGGATAGCACTGTCCTTCAGCCACCTCGGCGTGTGGTCGATGACGGTGGCGCCCAGGACGAAGAACGGGGAGGCATTCGGATCGATGACCGCCGCGACGAGGTGTCCGACGCCGAGAACGACCGCGGCGGCGGACGTGGCGGCGAGCGCGGCAGCGGCGGGGCCCAGCGGACGAGAGGTGAAGGCGATGCGGCGGACCATGCTGTCACTCCTGAGGTTTCGAGTGCCGGCATGGCCCGCCGCGAGCGGGTCAGCCGACTGTCATGCTGGCGATTACCGGTGGGCTCGGGGCGGGCGAACCACCGGCGGGTTCGACTGTCACCGCGAGGGTGTCGGTGGCGTCGACGGCGGTGACCACAGTGGCCGGATCGTCCATGACCGCCACCGAGCGGGGCGCGCCGCCTGTGGGTACGATCCACAGCTGGTACGTGCGATCGGCAGGCAGCGCGGGCAGGTCGCGGAACGACACTGCCGCGGCACCCAGGGCCGTGGACTCATACACCGTCATCGCGCCGCCACCGGTCACTGCGACCGAGGACTCCCGGCTGTCCGACTGATCGACCACCTGCTGCGCGGTGATCGCACCGGTGTCATCGGTGGCCCGGTCGATCACGGCGGCCCCGACGATCCCGGCGACAACGGCCACGACGGCGGCCGCGGCGGCGGTCAACCAGCGCACATTCCGACGCCTGCCGAGTGCGTCCCGCGGGGCTGGCGGACGCACCTGCGGGTCGAGCTGGTCAAGCGCGCGCATCAGCGCGGATTCGAGCCGGGCGGGTGGCGGCACCGAATCGACAACGGTGGCCGTCGCCATCGTCTCCTGGATCCGATGGACGGTGGCGCGGAACTTCGACGCTACGTCTGAGCCCGCGGTGTCGAGCCAGTCGTCGACGGCACGCCGTTGCTGGGGTTCCAGCGCGTCCAGCGCGTACGCGTATGCCTGGTCGAGCCGCGACTCGGAGATCCACCGATCTGTCTCGCTCATCGGGAAATACCTCCGGTCAAACAGGTTTCCAGTCTTCTCAAGCCGTCCCTGATCCGGCTCTTCACCGTCGGCAACGGCACGTCCAAGGTCGCGGCGACCTCGACGTAGGTGCGCCCGCTGTAGTAGGCCAGCGCCACTGCCTCACGCTGCAGGTCGGTCATCGTCTCGAGGCAGTCCTGTACAGACTGCTCGTCGAGCCGCTGGGTGACCTCCTCGGCCACGATGTCGTGGTCACGACCGAGATGGGTGTGCCCGAACACCAGGTCACGGGTGGTCGCCGACTGTTCGGCGCGCACCCGGTCGACCGCGCGGCGGTGAGTCAGCATCATCAGCCAGCCGATCGGGCTGGCCTTGCCCGCGTCGTACTCCCCGGCCAGCGACCAGACCTGCAGGAACACCTCCTGCGCGATGTCCTCGGCGGCGCCGTGGTTGCGCACGACCCGCAGCGCGAGCCCGAACACCCGCGGGCTGGTGGCACGGTAGAACTCGGCGAACGCCGTCCGATCCCCGGACGCGATCTCATCCAGCAGTGTCACCAGCCGGGCTTGGACGGCGTGGTCGGGCTTGGTAGCCGTCGGGCAAGCCGGCGCCGGATCGGCGACCACTCGCAAACGGATCGGCGCCGAGCCCGGTTGGTTCGTCATCTTCTGGCCTCTGCGTGCATCAGCATAAGAAGGATTTCGGCCAGCCCTGCGGGACGGATGGGCGCCGTAGCGAAGTTCTTCCCGCGACTCTACGGCCTCCCATGACGCGACCATCATCGACCTCACGCCGCGGGCGGCATGAGCACGCTGTCGATCATGTACACGGTGGCGTTCGCGGTGCGCACACCACCGCAGACGACGGCCGCGTCGCCCACCTTCAGCGCGTCACCGGACCCGGTGACCGTCACCTCGGCGCCCTCGACTGTCTTGTGCTTGCCCGCGATGTCCTTCGGCGCGATCTGACCAGGCACGACGTGATAGGTCAGGATCTTGGTGAGGGTGGCCGAGTCGGTCTTCAACGACTCGATGGTGGCAGGATCGATCTTCGCGAACGCGGAGTCGACGGGCGCGAACACGGTGAACTGGCCGCCGTTGAGCGTGTCGACCAGGTTGACCTGCGGGTTGAGTTTGCCCGAGACCGCTGATACCAGGGTGGTGAGCATCGGGTTGTTGGACGCGGCGGTCGCCACCGGGTCCTGAGCCATCCCGCTGACCGAGCCCGGGCCGCTGGGGACCTGGGCGGCGTATTCGGCGCACCCCGGCCCGACGAGGTCTGCCGCGGCGGAGCCGTTCGCGCCGGACGCGGTCGAGGTCATCGGCGCGGAGGTTGCCGTCGCCGAAGAGGTCGAATCGTCGGAGGAACACGCCGAGGCTCCGAGCACCGAGCCGAGAAGCGCTGCCGTCAGGAGGGTAGTGCGCAGGGGTCGCATTAGTCTGTCCGTCATTTCCGTAAGGGCGGCGAGATGCCGCACTGGTTGGTGTGCAACGGAGTTCGGCCAGCCCGTCGGCCCGGATGGCTCCTGATCTACATCTACTGCGGCAGGCGGGGCGTTCGGTCGAGCCGCGCATGGTACGGCGCTGGCTGGAAGTCGCTCGCCGGTTGTCGGTTCAGGCGGTGGCGACGAAGGTGGCGACGGCGTCGGTGAAGGCGTCGTTGTCGTCGCCTGCGGCGGTGTGGGCGGCGGTGCCGATCTCGGCCAGGCGGGCGTGCGGTGCGAGGGCGAGGAAGGCGGCGGCGCCCTCGTCGCTGACCACATCGGACTTGCCGCCGCGGACCAGCAGGACCGGGATGGTCAGCGCCTCGGCGGCGGCTTCCATCTCGGCGACCCGGTCGTCGGGGTTGGCGTCGACGTCGCCGATCAGGTTCGGGTCCCAGTGCCAGTACCAGCGGCCGTCGCGCTGACGCAGGTTGCGCAGCAGGCCGTCGGCATTGTCGGGGCGCGGGCGATGCGGCATGTAGGCGGCGACCGCGTCGGCCACCTGTTCGAGGGTGTCGAAGCCGTCGCGGTGCCTGCCGAGGAAGTCCATCACCCTGGCCACGCCCGCCGATTCCGACCGCGGCACGATGTCGACCAGCACCAGCGCGCGGATCGCGCCGCCACCCGGCTCGGCGGTGGTGAGCAGCCCGGTGATCCCGCCCATGCTGGCGCCGACCACCACCGCGCCCCGCTCCGGGGTCGCGCCGAGCTGGTCGAGGACGGTCACCAGGTCGGCGACCATCGAGGTCCGGGAGTAGTCACGATCCGGCGCCCAGTCGCTGTCGCCGTGACCGCGCGCGTCGAGGGCGACCACGCGCATCCCCCCGGCCGCCAGCGCTCGCCCCGTCCGCTTCCACGAATGCCGCGTCTGACCGCCGCCGTGCAGCATCACGACCAGCGGCCCGTCGGCCGGGCCGAAGCTGTCGGCGGCCAGCGTGAGCCCGTCCGTGCTGCTGCGCAGCCGCACCGTCGTCGGTTCCAGTGGATCGATGACACTCATGGGACGAATGTACGACTTCTTCCCGGACGGGTGGTCAACCGGTCACGATTTCCCAGTTCAGCAGCTCGGCGCCGGGCGACGGCGTGCCGTCCCACGGATGCTGTCCGAAGGACTGGTCGCGCACCGCGATGGGCCCGGGATTCGCCGGGCACACGCACGCGACGGCGAGCGCGGCGGTGCGGGTGCCGAGCTCGTGCGCCTTCAGGTCGTGGGCCAGCGCGGTGGCGACCGCGCGCAGCTCGTCGAGGTCCGCCGCACCCGGCAGGCAGAGGTCGAGCGACAGATCGACCAGTCCCGGCTGCGCGGCCGACAACGCCAGCTGGCCGCCCGCCACCCGGACGCCCGAGGGGAGCTGGGTGTCCGCGATGAATCTCGCGAGATCGGGGCCGGCGATGGTCTGCGGTCCGGTCGGCTGCTCACCCGCGCAGGCGGCGACGAGCAGCGGCGTTCCCGGCGGGGTGATGTCGTCGGGCGCCTGGCACCCGGCGGCCAGCGCCACGGTGGCGATCGAGAGCAGGATTCGCGTGCCTCGCATAGCTGCCGACCCTAGTCCGCGCGCGGATCGGCCGGGCGGCGCGGAGGCAGGGGGATGCGGGCGAGGTCGTGGGCGAGGACGGCGCCGGGGAAGTCGGCCTGGTCGAGGAACGTGGCGTCGTCGGATGCGGTGTAACGCTCGGAGAAATGAGTCAGGACAAGGGTTTTCACGCCAGCGCTGTGGGCGACTTCGCCGGCTTGGCGGGCGGTCAGGTGGCCGCGTTCCTCGGCGAGGTGTGCTTCGGAGTCCAGGTAGGTGGACTCGATGATGAGCATGTCCGCGCCCGCGGCGAGCGCGAAGACGTTGTCGCACAGGCGGGTATCCATCACGAACGCGACCTTCTGGCCCGGCTTACGCACCGAGTACTCCTCCAGCAGCGCCCCCGAGAGTTCGCGGACCGCCGCGCCGGTGATGCCGTTGGCGCGCAGCCGATCCGGCAGGAAGGTGCGGCCGTCCGGTTCGGCGAGGCGGTAGCCGTAGGTGGGGATGCTGTGGTCCAGCGGTAGTGCGGTGAGGGTGAAACCGTTGCCCGGCAAGGTTTCCCGCTCACCGCTGACCGGATGCTCCACGAGCGAGGGCGAATCGTAGTAGCTGGTCGCGTACTTGAGTCGCTCCCAGTACTGCGCGCCGTCGGCGGGGAACACGGCGTGGACATCGTGCGGCACGCCGTCGCGCCCCAGTCGCTGCACGATCCCGGGCACGCCGAGCGAATGGTCGCCGTGGAAATGCGTGACGCACAGCCACCGCAGTTCGGTCGCCGACGCCCCGGCCAGCGCCATCTGCCGCTGGCTCCCCTCCCCGGGATCGAACAGAATCCCCTGCCCATCCCACCGCAGCAGATACCCGTTGTGATTACGGCGGCGCGTCGGCACGGCCCCCGCCGTCCCGAGCACGATGAGCTCCCTGGTCGACATCGCCCCATCCTCGCCGCTGCGCGGTGCCCGCGCCACGCCGTTTCGGTCAGAGCGTCAGGAGTTGGCCAGCTGGGATGCGCGCTGGAAAGTGACGCCGAGAACGGCGCCGATATCGCGAACGGGGACCCCGTCCGCAGCCAGGAGTCGGGCGGTCGCGGTCGCGATCGTCATGGCGCGGGCCTCCTGCCGCGCTGCCTCGGCTCGCGCGCGGGCGAGTTCTTCCGCAGCGGCCGTCACATCGGTATCGCCGACATGGGCGGTGATGCTGAGCTCCACGGTCGACGGTGCGATATCGGCCACGGTGCAGATGTAGTCGGTCGCTTCCTTGCTGATGTCGGCGTAGCGCCGTGCCTGGGTGAGACCTTCGATATTGCCGTTGACGCCGTCGAGTTGGGGAATCCTGATCATCCACCAGCGGTCGTCGCGGGACACATCGATCCGGTAGACGGTCATGCTTCCTCCGTGCATTGCGCTTGGCACTGGCAATCGCCTTGTTGACGGTGCGGACCATGCCCGGCGACTGCGAGTTGTGCCCGGAGGCCACGGTCACCGTGACGGCTCGATGCTTACAGATCCACATCGTATGGGTGCTATTGCCCTGGTGGTGGGGGTCCTGATGGATTGCCGGCGGTAGCGTTACGGGGTATGGGTCGGAATTCGGTGGATGCGGGGGCGGTGCGGGCGGCGGTGCTCGTGGTGGGGGAATGGTTGCGGGATGAGGGGGTGGCGGCGCCGGCTAGGGGGGAGATCGCGGCGGCGGTGCGCGGGACAGCGCGAGCGCTGGCGAGCAGTGCGCCGGGGCATTCGGTGGAGGTGCGTGTGCCGCCGTTCGTGGCGGTGCAGTGCATCGAGGGGCCGCGGCACACGCGCGGCACGCCGCCCAACGTGGTGGAGACCGACCCGCGCACCTGGCTACTGCTGGCGACCGGCCTGCTCGATTTCGACACCGCGGTCGACTCCGGCACCCTCACGGCCTCGGGCTCACGAGCTCGCGAGATCGCCCCCTGGCTCCCGATCGTCCCGCTCCGGCCTGCAGACTGAAGGTCCTCGTCGAGCGCTGCGGCAATGTCGAAGCATGAAGGGAACCCGTGATATCCATGGATTACCGGGAACTTCTGAACGAGCGCCTCGCGCGTATGATGCCCTCGGCGCGAGCCGAGTACGACGCTGCTCATGAGCGCGCCGGACTGGCGCTCCGATGGGCTGAGTTGTGCTACGAAGCCCGTGTCGCGGCTGGGTTGACGCAGGCGGAGTTGGCCCAGCGCATGGGCACCACGCAGCCCACGGTAGCCCGCATCGAGGACGGCGATCGGATGCCGACGGTGGACATGCTCGAACGTCTGTCCACCCTTGTCGGCCGGCCCGAGGAGGGGCATCAGGCCTCCGAGTGTACTGCCGAAGCGGATATCGTTGCGGGGCATCACAACACATTCGATGACGCCGAGGCATTGCTGGTGCACTTGGACTCACTCGCCGCAGGTTCCGCCGGGACGGGGGAGTGACGTAGCGGGGGCGGCGTGCCCGGATGGGCGGGGTCCTAGCGGTACAGCGTCGCCAGGTCGACCAAGACAAGGTCGCCGGTTTCGGCGGCGGCAGCCCTTGCCTTGTCGTTGAATCCCGCACCGCTGAAGAGCAGCAATCGGGTGTGTGCGGTGTCGAATTTGCCGTTGGCGGTGATGGTCTCGCGGATCGTGCGGAGCCGGTCGATATGCGCCGCGCCGATCGTGTCGTTCCACTTCGCCTCCCCGATCGCCAGCAGTGGCGGCTTGCCGCCGTCGGCGACGCCGACGAGCGCGACATCGATCTCGCTGGTGGTCCGGGTTCGCGGGTCATGGACCGCGCCGTGGCCGACCCGGGCGGGTAGCCCGGCGAACAGGTCCGGGTCGGCGAAGTAGAGCGCCCACTCCCGGCAGAGCTGCTCGAAATGCGGGCCGACGACATTGCCCGCGAACCGATGACGGCTACCCCGCCACACCCGGGTCGCGTTGCCCGGTCGCTCCAGCTGCGGCCACACCGGTCGCATGATCGACTGGTAGAAGGTGATCAGCGGCTCGGCGATGCGGTAGGTGGATCGGTTGTCGCGGAACGCGTCGGCGTCGCGGTGCAGCAGGCCGACGTCTTCGAGGACGGTGATCGGGTGGGCGATGTCGGTCGCTTTCCGTTCGAGATAGGTCGCCACTCCGCCGCGCGTGCTGTTGCCGGTGGCGATCGCGGCGAGCACGGAAAGGTACAGGCCCCGATCCCGGAGGTCGGGTTCCTCCGCGAGCAGGTAGCGGGGTTCGCGGAAGAGCGGGGTTTCCGGGTTCAGGACGGTGCGGGTGACCCAGTCGTCGAAGTCGTCCCAGTTCGCCGGGGTGTCACCGCGCGCGAATTCCCGCCGGTACGCGGGCGTTCCGCCGACAATGGCATGCACCGAGACGGCCAGTCGTGGGTCGTCGATATCCCAGAAACGGGCCGCGGCTCGGTAGTCGAGTGGATGGACGACGAGTTCGAGGCCCGCGCGCCCGCGCAGTGGCGCGTTTCCCGAGAGCAGCCGCCCCATGAACGGCATTGCCGACCCACACAGCAGCAAGCGCGTGCGGGAGTTCATCCGCTGCTCGCGCAACGGGCGATAGGCGTCCTGAATCACCGAGGGCAACTCGGGGTTGGCCCGCGCCAGAAACGGAAACTCGTCGATCACCACCGGAACCGGGCGCTGCGAACCCAGTTCGAGAAGTACGTCGATCACCTCGGCCCAGTGCTGGAAATGGAACGGGCTGGCGGGCCGGAGGTGACTGCTCAGCGCCTCGCCGATCCTGCGTAGCGACTCCGCGTCGGCTGCCTCGGTGGCGCCGAAGTAGAAGCCGCCCGCCGCCTGAACAGCCGCCTCCAGCAGAAACGTCTTACCTTGCCTGCGCCGTCCCGCGACGACCCCGAGCGTGGCGCCGGCGCGCCCGTCCTCGATGAACCGGGTCAGCGCGGACCACTCGTGGTCGCGATCGAACATGTCGTGGGGCTTGTCCACGCCATCTCCCTATAAGGCTAAACAGCCTTCTTATCGAGGAAGTTCTCCCGGTGCAGGCCCTTGAAGTCGTAGTACCGGGTGATGGCGATGCCGCCGATCAGGGCGAGGAGCAGGCCGAGCAGCGACATCCAGATTCCCCGGCCGAGGCCTGCGGCGTAATCGGATTCGAAGTACAGGATCGAGCGCATCCCCAGGTAGACCTGGTGCATCGGCTCGAACTCGGCCAGCCAGGCGATATAGCGGGGCGTCGCCTGGATCGGGACGGTGCCGCTCGAGGAGGGCAGGCCGAGGATGACGAAGACGGCCAGGTTGATCAGCAGGCCCGCGGTGCCGAACGCGGCCAGCGAGGCCATGCAGGTCATGCCGACCGCGATCAGCGCCAGCACCGAGAACAGCAACAGCTGCACCGGCTGGTCACCGGCCACCCCCAGGATCTTCGCCACCAGCAGGTAGAGCAGCGAGATCACCACGGCGACCACGACCATCACGCCCCACTTGAGCAACAGGGTGTGGAAGCGCGAGATCGGCGTCGGCGGATAGTGCACGTACCAGGGTCCGTACTCGGTGGGCTGGAAGCCCAGTTGCGCGTCGACCATGGTGTGGATGACCATCGCGCCCACCACGCCCGCCATCAGGATCAGCAGCGCGTAGAAGAAGGCGGTCAAGCCCATGCCCGCGCCTGCGCGCAACGGCCGCCATTCCTGCTCGATCACCTGGATCGGCTGGGCCAGCGTGAGCTGGGCGGCGCCGGAGATCTCCGGCGACCCCTGGGGGCTCGCGGCGAGGGTGTCGCGCACGCGGGTGGTGAGCTGGTCGCCGACTTGCTTGTTCACCTCGGCCATCGCCTGCGCACCGATGCGGGTCACGATGCCCGCGGAGTACGGGCCCATGCCGGAATTGGTCTGCACGGTGATGATCGGGCGCTCGATCTCGCCGCCGACCACGCTGCCGACCCCGAGAATGCCCAGCCGTTTGCTGAAGTCGCTGGGGATGATGACGGCACCGTAGATCTGGGCGGTGCGCATGAGCCGCTCGGACTCGCTGATCCCGACCACCCGCAGATCGACCTGGTCGGCGGGCACTCCCGCGACCAGCGCGTCGGCCACTTGCTTGCCGAAGTTCACGTGTTCGGCGCGGCCGTCGGTGTCGATGGTGTCGCCGACATCCTGGTTGACCAGCGCGATCGGGAAATCGTGCAGGTTTCCCTCCGGATCGGCGATGTAGGCCAGATACATGACACCGAGCAGCGACATCACCACCGCCAGGACCGCCGTCGGCGCCGCCACCATCCGGGCCAGCCGCCGGGGTGTGATCCGGATTGTGTCCAAGGTCGCTTCCGGCCGCGGCGACGAATCGGAATTCCGCGCTACCGACGCGGCGTTGTCTCTGTCAGACGCTGGGGAATCAGCTGGTTCGTGCGCACTGTCGTCGGTGGTCACAATCGGCACCGTAACAGCTGTTCCACCGGAATTCGGGTGATCACTACCGTCGATTGCGCCGGGTTTGCGCCGCGGTGCGCGTCGCTGCTCCATTCACCCGTAGAATGACGGGTGCCCCCAGCCCGCCCGAACAGGGAGCACACGGTGACCCACGCCGATCCGATGATCGACAGCCCTTCCACACTTCCGGACGAGCCCGAGAACGAGCCCCGCGAGGAGTGTGGCGTCTTCGGCGTCTGGGCTCCCGACGAGGACGTGGCCAAGCTCACCTACTACGGCCTGTACGCGTTGCAGCATCGCGGCCAGGAAGCGGCCGGTATCGCCGTCTCCGACGGCTCGCAGATCCTGGTCTTCAAGGATCTCGGCCTGGTTTCCCAGGTGTTCGACGAGCAGACCCTCGGCGCCATGCCGGGGCATATCGCCGTCGGTCACTGCCGGTACTCCACGACCGGTGGTGTCACCTGGGAGAACGCGCAGCCGATCTTCCGCACCACCGCCGTCGGCTCCGGCCTCGCGCTCGGCCACAACGGCAACCTGGTCAACACCGCCGAATTGGCTGGTCGCGCCCGCGAACTCGGCCTGATCGGCGCCGGCGTCATCGACGGCCGCCCGCAGATGACCGGCGCCACCTCCGACTCCGACATCGTCACCGCGCTGCTGGCCGACGCCGCCGCGGACTCGAGCATCGAAGCCGCCGCGATGCAGCTGCTGCCTCAGCTGCGCGGCGCGTTCTGCCTGACGTTCATGGACGAGCACACCCTCTACGCCGCCCGCGACCCGCACGGTGTGCGTCCGTTGGTGCTCGGCCGGCTCGAGCGCGGCTGGGTGGTCGCTTCCGAGACCGCCGCGCTCGACATCGTCGGTGCCGCGTTCGTGCGTGAGATCGAGCCGGGTGAGCTGCTGGCCATCGACGCCGACGGTGTGCGGTCGATGCGTTTCGCCAACCCCGAGCCCAAGGGCTGCGTGTTCGAGTACGTGTATCTGGCGCGTCCCGACACCACCATCGCGGGCCGCTCGGTGCATTCGACCCGGGTCGAGATCGGCCGCAAGCTGGCCAAGGAACATCCGGTCGAGGCCGATCTGGTGATCCCGGTGCCGGAGTCGGGCACGCCCGCCGCGGTCGGTTACGCGCAGGGTTCGGGCATCTCCTACGGCCAGGGCCTGATGAAGAACGCCTATGTGGGCCGCACCTTCATCCAGCCCAGCCAGACCATCCGTCAGCTGGGTATCCGGCTCAAGCTCAACCCGCTGCGCGAGGTCATCCGCGGTAAGCGCCTCATCGTCGTGGACGACTCGATCGTGCGCGGCAACACCCAGCGCGCCCTGATCCGCATGCTGCGCGAGGCAGGCGCGCTCGAGATCCACGTGCGCATCGCCTCGCCGCCGGTGAAATGGCCCTGCTTCTACGGCATCGACTTCGCCTCGCGCGCGGAACTGATCGCCAACGGCACCGGCGCCGACGACAGCTACGCCGACATGGTGGAGAACGTGCGCCGCTCGATCGGCGCCGACAGCCTCGGCTACATCAGCACCGAGGGCATGATCGCGGCCACCGAACAGCCCGCCACCCGCCTGTGCACGGCCTGCTTCACCGGCGACTACCCGATCCCGCTGCCGCAGGAGGCCGCCATCGGCAAGAACGTGCTCGAGGGGATGCTCTCGGGTCAACCGGAGTCGAAACTGCTGGGCGAGAACATCAACGCCGACGCTTTGAGCCGCCCGTAGCGGCGACCAGCGAGGGCCGGTCAGGGAAACCTGACCGGCCCTCTTGTTTTCGTGCCGGCGAACGGCGAAGGTGGCTGTTCTGTAATCCGAGGGAACCGAATCGGGCGCCGGCGCGTCCAAGTTATCGAGTGGGTGCTGTGCGGAACGAGGAGACGATGATGCGACTGGTCGGCGTGGTGGCCGCGGGCTGTGCGGTGCTCGCGCTCGCGGGGTGCTCTCAGGATGTGGCGGGGCAGCCGGAGGCGAGTGGGGCGCCGTTGACGAAGGAGCAGTTGTTCGATCCGTGCTCGGTGCCGGATGATGTGCTGCTGGCTGCGGGGGCGGATCCTGCGTCGAAGGACGACAATCCGTTCTCGGTGGAGCGGGCGGAGTGGAAGGGGTGCAGCTGGAAGACACCTGGATACTTCCTGAACTTCCACTCGACTACCAAGACGGTTCAGGAATTTCGCGAGAACGACTACTTTCACGATTTCACCGACATCACCGTCGGCGATCGGCTGGCTCTCCAGTATCTCCTCGGCACGAGAACGCCGATTGATCAATGCGCGATCGCCTTCGCGACCAGTCGCGGCACGGTCACGTTGACGGCGGCCCTGTTCGTGAACGACAAGTCGGGAACAGACCCGTGCCCGCTGGTCAATGCTGCGGCAGCAGATTTCGTAAAAGTCATTCCCGAGTAGCTCTGCTAACAAGGAGGATCCAGCGATGGCAGCGAACGAGCTGGCCGATCACTTCAAATCACTGGCTGGCCAGGCCGCCGCCGGCAATCTGATCATCGAATACGACGCTGCCGAACGATGCGCGAAGTGGTGTGACGACTACATCAACGATCTGACCGCACTTTCGAACCGCACACGACAGATGGTCGTGGTCGATTCATTCGGAGACCTCAACTCTGCCAAAGCCCTTGGAAAGAAGTTCCTCGACCTCGCCGAGGGCGGCGAAGGATCCGGCTCCTACCTCGACGCCGCCACCAAACACATCGAGATCCTCACCCAGATGGCCGACATGTACCGCAAAGCCGGCGCCGCCTACAAGAACTGCGACGAGGCAACCCAGCTCGCCATCAAGCAACAGACCAACAAGCTCGATTGATCCCCGGGGTGCACTGATCCCCGGGGTACAGCGAGCCCGGCGTGGAGTACCGGCTCGGTGTTCGGCGACCGTTAGAGTCGTCCACGCCCGACCAGTCAAACGAACTCCCGCGAATCCAGCACCCATGCCCGCTTCAACTCCGCCAACGCTGCCAGATACCAGGCTCTGCCCGGCAGCATTCTTATTTTGCGGACCAGATGGCCAGCTCTCCGCCAGGTAGGCAAATGACTCGATATCCGCTCAGCCCAACTATTCCCCAAGCTTCATAGTGATCGTCAACGGGAACTTCGAGTACTGTGCCAGAACTCAATACGATTTTCAAACCGTTGACTTCGCTGGCGATGGCTCGTGTCACTTTCGAGCCAACGATGGATTCCAGTTCATTGCGTATGTCGGCGTAGTTGTTCGATGGAGCACTCGCCAGTCTCCCGTCTGTGGTATGGATGGATATTTCACCCTCTACCTGTAGTTCAAATTCAATCGGCGAACCGAGCCTAATCGTCGCCGTGAAACCCAACTCGACCTCGGAGATGGGTTGTCCAATGATTTCCAACTGTAGTTCCATGATCACCAACCTGGAGGTGTCGGGTACGTGCCATCGGCGTTCTTAGGTATGTGTGTTTCTGCGTTGCTGCCAGGCTTTCCGTCGAGTTTAAGCGGTTGACCGTGCTCGTTGTAGAAGCGTACATATCCGTTCGGATAGTCTTTTGTAGGAAGAGCATCGCGGAATGTGTTTTGATTGAAATTCGATCCCGGCTTCTGCCAAACCCAGCCTTTCCCATTGTCTGCAAGTCGCGCCTCCCAGTCGTCAGGAACATGACTCGGACGCTTAGGAGACCCCAGCTTGACCGCCCGCTTGGCGAGGTCGATAATGCGTTGTAGCTTACCACGAATAGTGGTTGGAGGGTTTTTTACCTTGATTGCTCGCAGAAGCTTGAAGGTGGTGTAAATTCCCCTAAGCTTCTCGACGTATACCTGTACTTTATCGTATATCTTTTTTGCTCGATATGCTGCAACGGCGACCGCGCCATACCCTGCAGACAATGCGCCAGCGATCACCGATATAATTACACCCTCGACGACGTATTCGGCGATGTCAGCGGCAAGGTCCTGAAGGAGTTTTGTTATCTGCTTGCGCATATCATCGATAGCGGTTTTCTGATCGCGACACGATTGTGCTATCTCTGCGAACAGTGCAAGGATGTCCTCGGCGGCGGTCTTCATTTCCCGCAGGTCCTCGTCAATGAACGAAGCATCCTTTGCGGTAATGGCTTCGAAACATTTGGCCTGGGCTTCGATCCGGGCCGGTAAGTTTGCCGCTTTACCCTTGGTTGCGAGAGTTTCCCATGTTGTTGCAGCTGCTAGCAACTTGTCTGGGTCGCCATCTGGGATGGTAACTCCAGCCTGTGCGGCGAGGTCGAAACCGTCGTCGATGAGGCCGTTTCCTGGACCTCCGGCCGATGGTGGCGGCACCGGGCATGTGCGCCAGGCGGGCATGAAAGGTGACGGTTGGATCGGTTCGGGTCGACCGGTGCCTTTTGCGTAGTCGGCAAGCGCATAGTTGTATCCGGCCTGTTGCAAGATTCCTGCGTAGTTGTCGAGCGCTTGAATCAATGAGCTTGCGAGATTGTAGGCTTCGGTGGACAGCTCGTCGTATGAGGCTGCCCAATTCTTGCACTCCCCGACACTGCCCCCCATGTTCCCGGAATCGCTCAGCGCCGCCATCTGAGTTCGGAAGTCGGCGTGGAAGTCCACGGCGGCACTATGGAGATTGGATGCGGAGGTGGCGTAAACGATTGGATCGACATTTAAGGTAGTCACGCTGAATATGTCCTTGTAAGGATAAGTATCGAAGCGGCAAATAGGTAGAGCAGATTGCTCTTGACGGTGGCAGTTCGCAATTCGGTTACAAAGTCTCGGCGCGCTACAGGTGCGTTCGCTGGGAATGACGCATATCGCCTGCTACTTACGATCGCCCTAACATTCCTAAATTCGCTGCGAGGGCATCGGAGTATCGGTTATGGACAGCTTGTGCGGCCTGGCGCATTATTTCAATACCGTCGGCGACATCTGTTGCGCCGGAGTGCCATTCTCGGTATGCCTCCGCTTGCGCATCGGCTGCTGCACCGCTCCAGTTCTGTTGAACCGTTGTGATGCGCTGCTGAATTCCATCGAGACTGTCGGTTAGAAATCCGACGAAACTTGATACGCGGATGACGATCTGCTCGAGTTCGGCGAGGTTGACAATGAAGGGCTGAGAGTTGTCGACCATCAGAATTCCGGTAGGTCGAGGGAGCCGGACAGTGTGTTGGTGTTGCCTGCCCAAATGTGGTCTTGATTGTCAAGTGTCTTGCTGGTGACGCCGAGAAGTTCGGCCATATCGGAAAGGGCATCAAGAACGGTGTCTGCGCCGTACTTCGTCTCGGTCCACCCTGCAGAGAAAGAGTCAGCTGAGGTGCCGCGCCAGTTGTTCAGAAGATCGGCGATGTCGGTATCCAAGGACGTCAGCCCATTTATCAGGGATTCGGCAACTTGCTGCACGAACGTCCCGGCGTCTGCAACTTCGTCTGGCACTAACGAGAAGTTGCCGTTTGATCCGTTTGATTCCATTGTCATGTATCCCCCTCTGGATGAAGCCACTGGACCGTACCATAAGAGTGTGCACTCGCGGACGGTTGACCATGGACTTTCAGTAGGGCGAGATCAGGATTTCGAGCAGGTGACGTTGAGTGTGACTGACCGGCCGCCGAGGATACTGTGGTGGCAGCAGACAAGAGTGCCAGGGCCTTCGGCCGGCCAAAGCGGCGGCGATTCGCCTCGGAGTGCAAGCTGGCAATCGTGGCCGAGTACGAGCAGTTGACCGAGCCGGGTGCTCGGGGCACACTGCTGCGCCGTGAGGGCCTGGTCCACTCTCACTTGATCGAGTGAGCCTGCCTCATCATCCCGATGGAATCCATTGCCGCGCTGGATGGCTGAGGCGTCCCTCGTGCTGTGACTGACGAACCCCTGAGTGAGAACATCAACGTCGACGCTTTGTGCCGTCCGTGGTCGATCACTGCGCGGTCCGGTCAGGATAGGCCGGACGGGACCCGTGTTTTCGATCGGGCGAACAGCGAAGGAGACTGATCTGTGATCCAGGGGAACCGAATCGGGCGCCGGCGCGTCCAAGTTATCGAGTGGGTGCTGTGCGGAACAAGGAGACGATGATGCGACTGGTCGGCGTGGTGGCCGCGGGCTGTGCGGTGCTCGCGCTCGCGGGGTGCTCGCAGGATGTGGCGGGGCAGCCGGAGGCGAGTGGGGCATCGTTGACGAAGGAGCAGTTGTTCGATCCGTGTTCGGTGCCGGAGAGTGCGCTGATCGCGGCTGGGCTCGACCCCGCGTCGAAGGACGACAACCTGTTCTCGGTGCCGCGAGCCGAATGGAAGGGCTGTGGCTGGCGAGCGGACGGCTACTTCATAAATTTCATGTCGACCGTTTACACGATGGATGAAATTCGCGGAAACGACCGATACCACGATTTCAAGGAGATTTCCGTCAGCGGCAGAAGCGCGCTGCAGTTTTACATCGGTCGTGAGCAACCGCCGGTGGAATGCGAAATCGCGATCGACACCGCGCAAGGCCGCGCGCTGATCAACGCGAGTATGTTTGTCGACGACAAGTCGGCTACCGATCCATGTCCGCTGGCGATCGACGCCGCACCGCATTTCATGAAATTCATTCCGCGATGACCACGTCCACTATCCGGGAGGGGCTCTGAGCAATGGCAGAGAACAAGGCCGCACAAGAATTCAAGACTCTTGCCGGCGAAGCCGCCGCAGGTCGGCTCATCATCGAGGCTGACGCCGCCGAGCGCTGCGCCAAGTGGTGCGACGACTACATCGCCGACCTACGCATTCTTTCCCAGCGAACACGACGAATGGTCGATGTCGACTCGTTCGGCGACCTCGGCTCCGCGTCAAAGCTCGGCCAGAAATTCTCCGACCTCGCCGACGGCGGCGAGGGATCCGGCTCCTACCTCGACGCCACCACCAAGCACATCGAGATCCTCACCCAGATGGCCGACATGTACCGCAAGGCCGGCGCCGCCTACAAGAACTGCGACGAGGCGACCCAGCTCGCCATCAAACAGCAAACCAACAAGCTCGACTGATCCACGAGTGCCGTCCGTCGGCCGAACGCACGAAAGGTCACCATTACGCTTTCGGACGACCTGCTCGAGTCGATCCGCGAGCGGGCCGACGAGCGTGGCGTATCGGCCTACGTCACCGAGGCAATCCGGCATCGTGACGGCGCATTCTTCATCAGCCTTTGAGGGCGGCGTTGGTGCTGTTGGAGAAGTTCTCCAATGCGGCGCTAATTTCCGGCTCATGGTAGCCGGTCCGGTATCTGGCTTCTAATGGGCCCAAACCCACCCATGCAACATTGAGTAGGCGTGGCCACAGTTCGCAGATATGCCTAGGTACATATCGAATCGCTTCCTCGCCCACTCCGAGTGGCAGTTCGGGCCTGGCAGGCACTTCCGGCAATATTTCAGAATCTGCGACAATCGAAATGATTATCCGTGAGCCCGGGTTGAGATCTCTAGGGAGCGATCGCACTGTCCCGCACAAAAATCGATCAATCTCTAATGTCCAACCTTGTTCGGACATTAGAGATCCTCGGAAATTGGGAATTTCTTTCGTAACCTGTCGGATAATCTCGAAAGTTGGACCGTCAATGGCAAAACTTGCACTTGATATCATTTGATCAAAATCCTCGCCACGTTTACTTGAGGTCTTCGAACGCGTCTCGACCGTCCCGGGGTGTGAATACGGTCCCCGCAGGCGGGTCCTCAATTATCAATGCTCCCCTTTCGTTGTCCCAGTATGCAGTCCGGCCATTACTGAGATATCTCTGCTCAGTCGATATCTCGCCGTCAAGGACCTTGCGTACATACTCCGCCAGGCCAATGGCGGGTACGCCAGAAACGAAATGCGTGTGCGTCCGCTGGTAGTGGGCCGGCTCGAACGCGGCTGGGTGGTGGCCTCCGAGACCGCGGCCCTCGGCATCGTGGTGCCGCGTTCGTGCGGGAGATCGAGCCGGGTGAGCTGCTGGACATCGACGCCTACGGGGCGTGGTCGATGTGTTTCGCCAACCCGATCGGCGACCGCATGTCTGCCCAGGAGAGAAAGCGCCGCGCCTGGTCAGGCGGAAGTCAATTGCTGTGCGCGTTGGTGGGAGACGCCCAGGATTTCGCCGATGTCACGCACCGGGACCTGTTGGCGCGCCAACTCTCGCGCCAACTCACGTGCTTCGGCGGCTGCCAGTTGTTCCAGCCGTACGGCCTCGCGTCGGTGTTCTGCGAGAACGCCGGCGCGCCGGGATACCGGGATATCCGCGACGGCGATTTCGACCTCGACCACTACCTCACTCAAGGGCGTACCGGTGTGCAACGCGATGACCTCGCGCGCCATGGCGGGCGCCTCGGACAGCCGCCGTGCCTGTGTGAGTTCGTCGAGTTCGGGAATGTGAACCATCCACCAGCGGCCATCACGCGTGATCTGTACGTCGTAGATCTTGCTCACTCTTGTTCTCCTTCCGCCGCGGCTTTGGCCTGATCATCCTCGATCGCCGTGCGTACCTTGCGGTACACGCCAGGCGAGATCGTCCGGTGGCCATCCGGTACCGACACGAGGGTTCCGTGCGGGCCGGTCCACATGCCGTGGCTGCCTTTCGCATCGGTGCGCACAAACCCGGCAGCGCGTAGTTCCTTGACCACCTTGCGAGTCGCTTGCTCCGATACCATCAGTTTAGTCTACGTGGATAGGCGAAAACAAGGCAATTCGGCTAGGCGTTTGACTGATGCTGCGACAACGACTTCGCTGCGCGGATAGCAAGTGCCATGCTCGAGGTATGGCGCGAAAGGTCACCATCACGCTTCCGGACGACCTGCTCGAGTCGATCCGCGAGCGGGCCGACGAGCGCGGCGTGTCGGCCTACGTCACCGAGGCAGTCCGGCATCGTGACGCGATGGACAAGCTCCGTGAGCTGGGAGATTTCCTCGACTCCGAGTACGGCGGCGTTCCGGCCGCCGAGGTCGAACGAGCGCGAGCGCAGTTGATCGAAGCGCTCTGGGGCGACGCTGCCTCGCGGAAGCCGGCGTGAGCCGTCTGCCGCCCGCCGTCTTCGTTCATCGGTATCCGTCCAGGATCTCAGCCATTGCGCGTTGGCCGACTCCTCGTTGACGCGGATCAAGGGAGGTCGCGATGTCAATAGCGGCGACGAGGACACCACCTGTGACCAGCCTGCGCACCTGGTCGAAGTCGAACTCGGTGATACGCAGGGTGACATCTCCCGCCGGATCGGCCCGAAGTCCGAGAGAGCGGACGAGGCTGTCGCGGTCGCGGGCGGCTAGATAGCCGTCGATGCGATCCTCGCCGCTGTCGACGATGCCGAGTAGTCCGACATTCGGTTGCAGGGTAAGCGAGCGCAGGCGCGGTAGCGCTGCGCGGTGGGCCGCGAAGGTTTGCGGGCGCGCACGATTGCGGACCCGCGCGACCAGTTCGATCGGGTCGGTCAGATCACGCAGGGTGCGACGTACCCTCGAACGCTGGGTTGGGCCGAGCCAGTCCGCGTCGCCGCCGTACAGCAGCGAGATCGCGCCCCAGGCGGTGTGGTCAGCCCATGCGCGAGTACGGCCCTGGCCCTGCGACAGCAGGTATCGCTCGACCGAGTCGTGGTCGACCAGGGTGCCGGCGATCTGGGCCAATCGCCCCGACTTCACCAGACGACGTGCGTGCCGGGCGGAAACGCCGAGCGCGCTCGCTGCCTCTTCCACGGTGACGAAGTCGCCCGAAGTCATGACAGACAATGTCCAACTTCGGACCTGATCTGTAAAGCTGTTCGGCGGCGGCGTGGTGGACATCGGGGAGAGACCGGCATCATATTGGCCGAGGAGCTGGAACAATGAGCTGGGAGCCGCACGTCACCTGGGCAGGCGGATCACTTAGAGTTAGTACGCATCTATCCGCCGATTCGGTTTGGAGCTTTCCCCCACAATGACTGAACAGACCCCCAGCGGTGCCGGCGCTTCCTACGCTGCGGCAGGCGTGGACATCGAAGCCGGTGACCGTGCTGTCGAATTGTTCGGACCATTGGCGAAGAAGGCCAGCCGACCCGAGGTGCAGGGTGGGCTCGGTGGGTTCGCCGGGCTGTTCGCGCTCAAGGGTGGATACCGCGAGCCGTTGCTGGCCGCCTCCACCGACGGTGTCGGCACCAAGATCGCGGTCGCGCAGGCGCTGGACAAGCACGACACCGTCGGCCTCGACCTGGTCGCCATGGTCGTCGACGACCTGGTGGTCTGTGGCGCCGAGCCCCTGTTCCTGCAGGACTACATCGCCATCGGCAAGGTCGTCCCGGAGAAGGTCGCCGAGCTGGTCTCCGGCATCGCCGAGGGCTGCATCAAGGCCGGTTGCGCGCTGCTGGGCGGCGAGACCGCCGAACACCCGGGGCTGATGGACCCGGACGACTACGACCTGTCCGCCACCGGCGTCGGCGTGGTGGAAGCCGATTCGGTGCTCGGGCCCGACCGGGTGCGCCCCGGTGACGTCGTCATCGCGATGGGCTCCTCGGGCCTGCACTCCAACGGCTACAGCCTCGCCCGCAAGGTTCTGCTCGACATCGACCGCATGTCGCTGACCGGCTACGTCGAGGAATTCGGCCGCACCCTCGGCGAGGAACTGCTCGAGCCGACCCGCATCTACGCCAAGGACTGCCTGGCGCTGATCGCCGAGACCGATGTGCGTACTTTCTCCCACGTCACCGGTGGTGGCCTGGCCGCCAACCTGGCGCGCGTGCTGCCCGCCGGCCTGGTCGCCGAGCTGGACCGCGGCACCTGGAACCCGGCGCCGGTGTTCAAGATGATCGCCCAGCGCGGCCGGGTCGAGCGGGTCGAGATGGAGAAGACGTTCAATATGGGCGTCGGCATGGTCGCGATCGTCGCCCCCGAGGACGCCGAGCGCGCGCTGGCGGTGCTCACCGCCCGGCACATCGACTGCTGGACGCTGGGTCAGGTCAAGAAGGCCGCTGACGCCGACGCGCCGCGCGCGCTGCTGCTGGGCGACCACCCCAGGTTCTGACACCGACGCGAGAGGCCGGGCCGCGCACGCCGCGACCCGGCCGCTCGCGTTTGCGGGGTTTGTGCCGGCCGCCGATCGGCTATCCCTGTGAGGTGCGGCGTCGGCTCGGGGAGGTCGGGGCCTCGAGGCGGCGAACACGACGAGCGCCCTGTGTGTGCACAGGACGCTCGTCGTGTATTCGGATGTTCGCAGTACTGCTGCGAGCCCGACGCGCGCTGGTCGACAACGGCTAAAGGGGGAGGCCGCGCATGGCCTCCCCCTTCACCGATGTTCGGTCAGCGGCGCCAGCTGTCGTAGTCGTCGTCCTCGTTGTTCCAACGGGACGGCGACTCGTCTGCGTCGTGCTCATCGGATATGACTGCGCCACTCCTGGTTGGGGAGTGGAGCGGATCACTATCCGACAGCTCGCGCTGAAGGCTCGCGAAGTCGGTCGGCGCGGAGCTGTACTTGAGCTCACGTGCGACTTTAGTCTGCTTTGCCTTAGCCCGGCCACGGCCCATGGCTGACCCCCTCGCGTCACTGCGGGGCGGCCTGGGGTTTGTTGGCGGCCCCGTTCGAATTAATACTCTTCCTGACAGACACTTTAGCGTGTGTTAGACGGTCGCGCTCCCAGGAGTGGGTGAAGAACTCCCGAACCGCTACCGTTTGCCCCTTCTTCGCCGAGACCACCCGGTCTCAGAGCACCCCCGGAATCGCGCGGATCACACCGACTCTGGCATCGCCACCGGTGACGGCGGTGGCGGCGAGCTCGGTGTGGGCGTCTGTCCAGTCGACGCCGAGCCGACGCAGAATCGCCAGCGTCAGCGGCATCCTGGCCCGATCGTGACCGTCGTCGACCTTGTAGGCGAAGGCCCGTCCGTCGGGGAGCGCGCCCGCGTGCACCCCGTCGGCGCCGATCTTGCAGAACAGGCCGGGGGTGGTCGACATGGCCAGCAGATCCGGGCCGTTCGTGCCCGAAATCACTCGCGGATTCGCCCGGACGGCATCGGCGATCCGGCGCGGCGCGCTGCCGGGCTCGGCGGTGGTGAAACCGGCGAAGGCGCGGGCCAGGTTGATCAGCGACACGGGCACGATCGGCAGGCCGCAGCCGTCGATGCCCAGGTCGGTCTCGGGTTCGCCGGTGACGTCGGCGACGGTCGCGAGCACCGCCTGCTGCAACGGATGCTCGACCTCGAGATATCCGGTGCGTGGCCAGTCGTTGATCAGGCAGGTCGCCAGCATCGCCGCGTGTTTGCCCGAGCAGTTCATGTACAGCGGGCTCGGCCCGGAGCCGGTCCGCGCGCGGGCACGGGCGTCTTCGGCGAAGGGCAGATCGGGTGGGCAGGCCAGATCGGCCGCGGTGAAACCGAAGCGGTCGAGCAATCGCTGCACGAGCGCGATGTGGTCGGGTTCGCCGAAGTGTGAGGCGGTGGTGATGGCCAGCTCGGCGTCGTCGGCGGGGTCGAAACCGTTGCGCAACAGGGTCAGCGCCTGCATCGGCTTGTTGGTCGAGCGCGGGAAGATCGGGCTGTGGACCTCGCCGAGTTCGAGGGTGGGGGTGCCCTCGGCGTCGAGGACGACGACCGAACCGCGGTGCACGCACTCCCGGAAACCGGAGCGCACGACCTCCACCAGTTCGACGCTCACGCGCTCTCCTCTCCACCAGCGATGTGCTCGGCCGCCACGAGCGTGCGCCGGGACCTGGCGTGCCGGTCGATCTGCATCCGCACATCGGCCGAGATCGTTGGCTCCTCGGCCCGTAGCCGCTCCAGCAGCGCGGGGTCGGCACCGGTGAACAGATCGCGCACAGTGATGCCGTGGGCGGGCACGTGGACCACCCGAACCACGTCTCCCGCGCCGATGCTGCCCTCGGCGAGCACCCGGAAATAGCAGCCGGTGTCGGATCGGAGGGTGAAACGCTTGACCCACTGCCGTTCGCCGGACCACTGCCCGAACGCCGCGCACGGAACGCGGGGACCGCTCACCTCGAGTTGCGTGTCGCCGATGACCCAGCGCGCCCCGATCACCGCGTCGCTGACCGGCAGCCCGCTCAGGCGTAGGTTCTCGCCGAACCAGCCCGCGGGCAGCGTGCGGCCGAGTTCGCTGCTCCAGCGGTGCGCGTCGGCCTCGGAATAGGCGTAGACGGCCTGATCGAGACCGCCGTGATGCTCGACATCGCAGACATGATCACCGTCGAGCCCGAGTGCCCGCACCGGCACGCGCCCCGCGACCGGCCGCTTGTCGATAGCTGTCCGGCCGACCCGGGTGCGCACCTCGATCTCGGCGTGCACCACGCAGACCGCCTCGACCCGGCCGGTGTCACCGACCCGCTGGGACGGACGGCCGCTCGCAGGGGCGCCGTTTCCACTCCCGGCGCGGTCGGTCGCCGAGACTGCTGCGCCGTTTCCGCGCGCCGCGCGATCCGTCGCCGAGACGGGTCGACCGGCAGTGCGGCCGATCGCCTGGTCGGCCGACATGGGTTCGTCGGCGCGCCGGAGGACCTCGCTCATCGCCCGCGCAGCCGGTCGACGGCGGCGCGGCCCGCTTGCACGACATCGTCGGCGGGGACCGAGTCGGGGTCGATGGCCGCGGCCATGGTGCCTGCGACCAGCGCGGTGCCCGCCGGGACCGAACGCTTGACCAGTGCCAGCGCGATCGGGCCCAGTTCGTAGTGGTCGATGACGGTGCCCAGCCTGCCGACCGCACGTCCGCCCGCGGTCACGTCGTCACCGACGGCGGGGCGTTCGTCGGCCGAGCCGTCCAGGTGCAGCAGCACCAGGTTGCGCGGTGGCTTGCCGAGGTTGTGCACCCGGGCGACCGTCTCCTGCCCGCGATAGCAGCCCTTGTTCAGGTGCACCGCGCCGTGCTCGTCGATGCCGCCGATCCAGCGGGCCTCGTGCGGGATGGTGCGCTCGTCGGTGTCGACGCCGACGCGGGGACGCAGTTCGGCGACCCGCAGCGCCTCGAAAGCCCACATGCCTGCGGGCTGGGCGCCCGCGTCGGTGAGCTTGCTCCACCAGTCGCCGAGCGCGGCGCGGGGGACGATCAGGTCGTAGGCGTGCTCGCCGGGCCACGGCATCCGGCGCAGGAACCCGCCACCGGGCAGCGCAACGGCGGCGTAGACCCCGGGCAGCGCATCGATGCCGAGTGCTCCGGCAAGGGTGCTTGCCTGCGGGCCGAGCAGGCTCAGCATCGCGTAGCCGGGTGCGGGCTCGGGTTTGGCGTCGGCCCAGAAGACCATCTTCTGCAAGAAGGCCAGCAGCTCGGCGCCGCGTTCGGCCTCGGTGTCGATCCAGAGCGTGCCGTCGAGGTCGGTCACCACGTAGTGGTGCTGGACCCGGCCGTTGAGATCGAGGTCGAGCGTCTCGGCGCTGTGCGCGTCGGGCAGGGCGGCGATGTGCTGGCTGGTGATGGTGTGTAGCCAGCTCAGCCGCTCGGCGCCGGTGATGGTGGCGAGGCTGCGATGGGAGCGATCGACGACCGCGACCCGCTGCACCGCGGCCTTCTGCTCGCCGAAGGGATCGCCGTAATGCCAGGCGACAGCGGCGTCGGGGGAGCCCGGTGCGCCCGCGACGGCACCCGGAGTATGGAGAACAGGACTGGGGGCGACGGCCTGCGACACATCACCCACTGTAGGCGCGTGCACCGACATGCGCCGCAGGCGGGCGGTGCGACAGGCTGATCCGAACGCCGGATTCGATGCAGCCATAGGCATAACGGACCGATAACGCCTACGCTCGTCACATGGGAGAACGGGTTCTTGTGACACTCGACGGCGCGTTCGCTGATGCGAACGCGCCGTTGCTTTATGCCGACGACATCGGAGCACTGCGCGGAGACGGGGTTTTCGAAACGATTCTGGTGCGCGGTGGCACCGCCACCGCGCTGGAATTCCACCTGGCCAGGCTGCGCCGTTCGGCGCAGGCGCTGGAACTGCCCGATCCGGAACTGGCGAAATGGCGCTCGGCGGTCCAGCTGGCGGTCAAGGAGTGGGGCGCCGAGGAGGAAGGCGTGCTGCGGCTGATCTACTCGCGCGGCCGCGACTCGGAATTCGACGCACCGCGTTCGGGGCTGGCGCCGGAGGATCCGGAGCCGACCGCGTATGTGCTCGTCTCCCCGGTGCCCGAACGTGTCGCGACCGCCCGCGCCGAGGGCGTGAAGGTGATGTCGCTCGCCCGCGGCATCTCGATCGATCTGGCGCAGGCGGCGCCCTGGCAGCTGCTCGGCGCCAAGACGCTGTCCTACGCGACCAATATGGCGGCGCTGCGTTTCGCCCGGCGGATGGGCGCTGAGGACGTGATCTTCCACAGCACCGAGCACCGGGTGCTGGAGGGTCCGCGCTCCACCGTGGTCATCGCGCGGGACAAGCAGCTGATCACGCCGCCCGCGAAAAACGGTGTGCTGCCCGGTGTCACCCAGCGCTCGCTGTTCGCGGTGGCGGAGAAGGCGGGCTGGGAGTGCAAGTACCAGTCGCTGTTCACCGCCGACCTGTTCGACTGCGACAGCATCTGGCTGTTGTCGAGCGTCACCCTGGCCGCGCGGGTGAATCAATTGGACGGCGTGCGCATGTCGGCGCCGGACAACGCGCAGGAGATCGTCGATATGGTTGATCAGGGCATCGAACGGCCGGGCGCCATCGGCGACTGGTGAGCCGTGCGTGGGGCACGGGTGGGCGTGCCCCTGCGGGTTTCGGCGTGTCGTGGCCGTCGTCACCCTTGAACAGCGGCTACCCGGGCGTACCATCTACTACAAGTCGTCGTAGTGGAAGGTGGGAGCTCGAATGGACACGCTCGATGTCTCGCGGTGGCAATTCGGGATCACGACCGTCTATCACTTCATTTTCGTTCCCCTGACCATCGGCCTGGCACCGCTCATCGCGATGATGCAGACCGCGTGGGTGGTGACCGGTAACGAGCACTGGTACCGGCTCACCAAGTTCTTCGGCAAACTGTTCCTGATCAACTTCGCCCTCGGCGTCGCCACCGGCATCGTGCAGGAATTCCAGTTCGGCATGAACTGGAGCGAGTACTCCCGCTTCATCGGTGACGTCTTCGGCGCACCACTGGCGCTGGAAGCGCTGATCGCCTTCTTCATGGAGTCGACCTTCATCGGCCTGTGGATCTTCGGCTGGACCCGATTGCCGAAACTCGTGCACCTGGCGACGATCTGGATCGTCGCCATAGGAGTGAACGCCTCGGCCTACTTCATCGTCGCGGCGAATTCGTTCATGCAGCACCCGGTCGGCGCGCGCTACAACCCCGAAACCGGGCGCGCCGAACTGGAGAGCATCGCGGCGCTGCTCACCAACAACACGACGGTGGCGGCCTTTCCGCACGTGGTCGCCGGCGCTTTCCTCACCGCGGGCGTGTTCGTCGCCGGGATCGCCGGCTGGTGGATGGTACGCAACGCGCGCAGCGGTGATCCGGCGAAACTCGAAGAGGCGCGCACCATGTGGCGCCCGGCCGCGCGGGCCTCACTGGTGGTGGTCGTGCTCGCGGGCGTGGCCCTGATCTTCACCGGTGACATCCAGGGCAAACTCATGTTCGAGCAGCAACCGATGAAAATGGCCTCGGCGGAATCGTTGTGCCACACCGAGACCAACCCCGATTTCTCGATCCTCACCGTCGGCACGCACAACAACTGCGACAGCGTCACCCACGTGCTGAAAGTGCCCTATGTGCTGCCCTATCTCGCCGAGGGGCAGTTCACCGGCGTGACCCTCGACGGCGTGCAGGACCTGCAACAGACCTACAACGTCGAATACGGTCCGGGCGACTACCGGCCCAACCTGTTCGTCACCTACTGGTCCTTCCGCGCCATGATCGGCCTGGCCGCGGGCGCGATGGTGCTGGTCTTCGCCGGCTTCTGGGTGACCCGCGGCGGCCGGGTACCGGACCAGCGGTGGTTCTCCTGGCTGAGCCTGCTCGCCATCCCCACCCCGTTCCTGGCCAACAGCGCGGGCTGGGTGTTCACCGAGATGGGCCGTCAACCCTGGGCGGTGGTGCCCAACCCGACCGGCGATCCGAATATCCGGATGACGGTGCAGCAGGCGGTCTCCGAGCACTCCGCAGGCACCGTGCTGTTCTCGCTGGTGGTGTTCACGCTGCTCTACGGCGCGCTCGCGGTGGTGTGGTTCTACCTGATCCGGCGCTATGTCATCGCGGGGCCGGAGACACCGAAACCACCGGCCGACACCCCGGATGACGAAACACCCGCCGACCAACTGTCCTTCGCTTACTAGGAGCCGGCGATGAATCTGCAGGAATTCTGGTTCGTACTCATCGGCGTGCTGTTCACCGGCTACTTCGTGCTCGAGGGTTTCGACTTCGGCGTCGGCATGCTGATGCCGATCCTGGGCAAGGGCTCCGACAAACGCAGGCGCGTGGTGCTCAACACCATCGGCCCGGTGTGGGACGGCAACGAGGTGTGGCTGATCACCGCCGGTGGCGCGCTGTTCGCGGCGTTCCCCGAGTGGTACGCGAGCATGTTCTCCGGGTTCTACCTGGCATTGCTGCTGTTGCTGGTCGCGCTGATCCTGCGGGTGTGCGCGATCGAGTACCGCGGCAAGATCAACGACCCGAAATGGCGGGCCTGGTGCGATCTCGGGATCGGGATCGGATCCTGGATTCCGGCGCTGGCCTGGGGCTGGGTGTTCGCGAACCTGGTGCGCGGGGTGCCGCTGGACGAGGACAAGCAGATGGTCGGCTCGGTAGGGGATCTGTTGAGCCCGTACGCGCTGCTCGGCGGGCTGGCCACGGCGGTGCTGTTCGCGCTGCACGGCGCGGTGTTCCTGGTGCTCAAAACCGCGGGCGAGGTGCGCGCCGACGCCCAGCGCGCCGCACGGCTGCTGCTGGTGCCCGCCGCGGTGGTGGTCGGCGCCTTCGGGCTGTGGACCCAGCTCGCCTACGGCACCGGCTGGACCTGGGCGATGCTGGTGCTCGCCGTCCTCGGCTTCGTACTCGCCGGCGCGGCCGGATTCGCCGGGCGCGACGGCTGGGCGTTCGTCGGCACCACGCTGACAGTCATGTCGGCAACCGTCCTCATCGTCGGCTCGATGTTCCCGAACGTGCTGCCCTCCACGATCAGCCCGCTCTACGACCTCACCGTCTACAACGCCTCCTCCACGCCGTACACGCTGCGCGTGATGAGCTGGGCCGCCCTCATCGCGACCCCGGTGGTGCTGATCTACCAGGGGTGGACGTACTGGGTGTTCCGCCAGCGCATCCGCGTCGAGCACATCCCGGAGCCGATCGGGCTGCCGTTCAGCGGTAAGGGCTGACGGTGGTGCAGTCGCGCGACCACTCGGCCGGCACTGGGTCGGTCGAGCCGGTGCGGGAGCGTGCGGTGGTCGACGGAACGTTCGTGGTGGCGCAAGAGGGTGCCGGGAACTCCGTGGCGGCGCCCGACGGCGCGGTCGTCGCCGGGGAGCCGGTGCGGGCCGGTGCTGGGCGGAAGCCGGTCGATCCGCGGCTGTGGCGGTATGCGCGGTCGGCGCGGCCGCATCTGGTGATCGCGGTCGCGCTCGCGCTGGTGATCACCGGGTCGATCGTGGCTGTCGCCGTGCTGCTCGGACGGGTGCTGGCCGGGGTCATCACCGATCCGGACAAGCGTGACTTCGGTTCGTGGACAACCGAGTTGGTGCTGCTGGCGGTGGCTGTTGGCGTGCGGGCGGCGGCGAGCTGGTGGCAGGCGCGGCTGGCGCATCGGGCCGGTAGCGCGGTGGTCGCCGAGCTGGAGAACGCGGTGCTGCGGGCCGGGGCCGAACTGCCGCCGCGCGAGCTCGACGCGCGCCGCACCGAGATCGCCGTCGTCGTCGGCAACGGGCTCAGTGGGTTGCGCGGCTGGTTCACCGGGTACCTGCCCGCCCTGCTGCTGGCCTGCCTGGTGCCGCCGATCGTGTTGGTGGTCATTGCTTTCCACGACCTGGCCTCGGCGCTGATCGCGGTGATCACCGTGCCGCTGATCCCGATCTTCATGATCCTCATCGGCCTGCTCACCCAGGGCCGCGCCGAGGCGACCCTCGCCGCCACCACCCGCCTGTCCGACCAGATCCTCGACCTGTTCGCCGGCATGCCGACCCTGCGTGCCCTCGGCCGCGAAGGCGCCGCCGGGCCGAGCATGGTGGATCAGGTTCGCGCCCTGGGTGATTCGCTGCGCGTGCGCACCATGAAGGCGCTGCGGATCGCGTTCCTGTCCTCGATGGTGCTGGAAGGGCTCGCGACCCTGAGCGTCGCTCTGATCGCCGTCGCCATCGGCATGCGGCTGGTGTACGGGGAGATGACTCTCTACGCCGGCCTGGTCGCGTTGATCCTCGCGCCGGAGGTGTACTGGCCGCTGCGGGTGGTGGGGGAGAAGTTCCACGCGGCGCAGGACGGGATGGCGGCGGCGGAGAAGGCGTTCGCGGTGCTCGACCCGAAGAGTCGGGCGGCTGCGGACCCGTCGCGATTCGGAGCATCCAGCGTCGCCGCTTCGCCTGCCGCTCAGGGTTCCGGCGCATCGACCACTGCGGCCCGAATCGACCTGCACGGCTTGACGATCGCGGCACATACCGGCGCGGCGCCGGATCGGCTGAGCGCCCAGCTGGCGCCCGGCGCTGTGACAGTGCTGACCGGGCCGAACGGATGCGGGAAATCGACCACGCTGCAGGCGATTCTGGGGTTGATCGAGCCCGATCGCGGCGCAGTACAGGTCGACGGTCTCGATGTGCGCGACCTCGACCCCGCCGCATGGTGGGCACGTATCGCATGGCTGCCGCAGCGGCCTGTATTGGTGCCGGGGACATTGCTGGAGAACGTCGAACTGCTCGGGGGAGGACCTTCGCGCGATCTTGCCAGGCTCGAAGAGGCCAGTGTCGCCACAGGTTTCGACGCGGTGCTCGATGAACTTCGGGACCGCTGGGACACCGTGGTCGGGCAAGGCGGCACCGGCCTGTCCCTCGGGCAGCGCCAGCGCCTTGCCTTGACCCGCGTCCTCGCCGCCGACCGCCCGATCCTGCTCCTCGACGAACCAACCGCCCACCTCGACCACGCCGCCGAACAGCGCGTTCTCGCCACCCTGCGCGCGCTCGCCGCAGACGGCGCGACAGTCGTCATCGTCGGCCATCGACCCACCGTGCTCGCCGCGGCGGACGTGGTGGTGCGGGTGAGTTCGGGGCTGTTCCCCGGGGTGGGTGGCGATTCCGACGGCGTCGGCGTGGATAGCAGCTGCCGAACCGGCGTGAGTGCCGGTGCCGAGCGGAGGGGGGAGCGATGAGCGCGGTGGGTCGGGGGTCCTCGGTGGTCGGGGATGTGCGGGCTATGTGGCGGCTGTTGGCGTTGTCGCCGGGGCGGGTGGTGGTGGCTGTCGCGTGGGGTGTGGTGGCGCTGGGGAGTGGGCTCGGGCTGGCCGCGCTGGCGGCGTGGTTGATCGCGCGGGCGTGGCAGATGCCGCCGGTGTTGCATCTGAGTGTCGCGGTGGTGGGGGTGCGGGCGCTCGGGATCTCGCGTGGGTTGTGCCGGTATCTCGAACGCCTGGCGACCCACGATGTGGCGTTGCGGGCGATGACTTCGGCGCGCACCACCGTGTATCGGACGCTGGCCCAGTCGGACATCTGGTGGTGGCGCGACCCCAGCCGGGCCGAACGGGTGGTGAGCGAAGGGGACCGGGCGGGGCGTGCGATCCAGCAGATGCGGCGGGGGGATGTGCTCGTCCGGGTAGGCGCCGATATCGATGATCTCGGTGCGGTGGTGGTGCGGGTGTTCGTGCCGGTCGCCGTCGCGGTGGTGTTGTCGGTGGCGGCGGTGGGGTTGATCGCGGTCATCTCGCCGTTGGCCGCGGTGATTCTGGCGGTGGCGCTGGGGGTTTCGGGGATGCTCGCGCCGTGGTTGTCGGCGGTGGCGGGGCGGGAGGCCGAGCGGGCGGTACGGGCCGATCGAGCCGAGTTCACGGCCGAGGCGATGACGGTGCTCGATCATGCCGCCGAGCTGCGGGTCGCGGGGCGGCTGGACGCGGCACTGGACAACGCGGACAAGGCTTCTCAGCGTGCGGTGCGCGCCGAGGACAACGCGGCCTCGCGCAGTGCATGGGCCGCCGCCGCGACCCCGCTCTCGATCGGCGTCAGCACCCTCGGCGCCCTCCTCGTCGGCATCGCCGCCTACGGCCCCACCGGCGGCCTCCCGGGCGGCATGACCCCGATGGCCCTCACCATCCTGGTCCTGGTCCCCCTCTCCGCCTTCGAAGCCGTAGCCGCCCTCCCCGCCGCCGCCACCACCCTCACCACCTCCCGCGCCGCCCTGCACCGCCTGCAAGCCGCCGCCACGCCTGCCACGGAAACAGCGGCCGCGGTGACAGGGGCATCCGTTGATCTGCCGGAGGGTCGACGGATAGTCGTCGTCGGGCCGAGTGGGGCCGGGAAGACGACATTGCTGATGGCCTGGGCCGGGTTGTTCGATACCCCGCGCGAGGGAGTGACATTCTTCGCCGAGGACGCGCATCTGTTCGGCACATCGATCCTGGAGAATCTGCGGGTCGCGCGCGGGGATCTCACGGCCGAGGAGGCCGAAAGCGCGTTGGGGGCAGTCGGTCTCGGGGCGTGGGTGGCGTCGCTGTCGAAGGGCGTGCACACCAGCCTGACGGGTGGTGCGGCCGCTGTTTCCGGTGGTCAGCGTCGTCGGATCCTGCTCGCGCGAGCGCTGGTCGCCCCGGCGGACACCCTGCTGCTCGATGAGCCCACCGAGCACCTGGCCGCCGCGGAAGGCGAGCAGCTGCTGTGCGATCTGCTCGATGTGGAGAGCGGTTTGGTCGACCCGGAGCGGACCGTCGTGGTCGTCACCCATCAGCTCCCGGCCGAGCACCGCGCCGACGTTGTCGTGACGGTGGACGCGAACGGCGCCGCCCACATCGCGCACCGCCAACCGGCGGGAGCCGCATTCCCCCAGGTCAGCACCGCAAATAAATCAATTGCCGCCGACAGTCCGCACCGATAGATTCATCGGTACACAAGAGAGGAGGTGGTCTGAAGAATGTATGTTCAACGGATGCGTGAGGTGGCTGCCCGCTAGCAGCCCCACTGTGGGAATTCCCCCAGCGGTGCGCTGAGCGAATCCCAAGCAGTCACCCGACCCCCGAGCCCCCGGCAGATCCAACCGGGACCGCCACGTTCTCACCGAACGCGACGATACGGCTCGGGGGTCGCTCCATATCCGGGTGTCAGCCGATGTAGCGCCGCAGGCGGGCCGAGAGGCGGGGGACGAGGGCGCCGTCGGGGTCTACTCGTTCCTCGACGTAGGCCAGGTCGCCGCCCTCGACGATGCCGTAGAGGCGCTTGGCGCCGCCGACGACCGCGCCGGACTGGCTGCGGATCACCACGTCGGTCGCCAGTTCCCAGGAGGACTGGGTGCGGGCGGTGCCGTAGTACAGCTCGACGATGCCGGAGCTGTGGGTGAGCAGGAGTTCGAGCATTTCGGCGTCACCGTCGGTGCCGACGCGCCAGAAGCCGCTCTCCCGCAGATCGGGGGCCGTGTACTCGCCTTCGGTGTCGAGCTTCCAGGTCTGTGATTCCCAGACCAGGTAGTCGCCGCCGTCATGGGAGACGACGATCTGCTGACCGAAGTGGTAGTCGCCGTCGGTGGGGTGGTTGCCCTCGCCCTCGCCGCGCCACACGCCGACCAGCGGCAGCAAAGCCAGCATGGCGTGGTTCAGATCGGGGCCCTCGCGCAGATTCGCGGTGTCTTCGGGCAGAGGAAGATCCGGCAGGACCGAAATATTTCGGACGCCGGTCTCTTTGGCGCGTTCGGCGGCCACGTCGACCGCCTCGTCACCGCTTCGACGTGCGGCCGGAGCCGCTGTCACGTCACTCGCTCGCTCCGGGGAACCTTCGCTCGCGAGTCCGCTCATGACTCAGTGAACAGCCGGTAGAAGACGTACAGGCCGAACCAGCCGATGAGGATCGACACGGCGATGAGGAGAATCTCGAAGAAGATGACCACGTACCGGATTCTAGCGACTCCGGTACGCGGACACACAAACGGCCCCGGCGGTTCCCGCACGGAAACTACCAGGGCCGTTGTGAGGTTCTTACTTGGCGACCGCGACGTCGACGGCGTGAATGCCGGCGCCCTCGGGACGGACCTCGGCCGAGCCGTTGCCCGACGAGGACAGCGCGCGCAGGGTCCACGAACCCGGCGCGGCGAAGAAGCGGAAGTCACCGGTGCCGGAGGCGACGACCTCGGCGGTGAAGTCACCGTTGCCGTCGAGCAGACGCACGAACGCGCCGCCCACCGGCTGGCCGTCGGTGCTCACGACACGGCCGGTGATGACCGTCTCCTTCTCCACATCGACGCCGGCCGGGATGGCCTGACCCTGGGTAGGTGCTGCACACATATTGATTACGCTCCCAACTCGATAGGCACGCCGACGAGCGAACCGTATTCGGTCCAGCTGCCGTCGTAGTTCTTGACGTTCTGGTGGCCGAGCAGCTCCTGCAGCACGAACCAGGTGTGCGAGGAACGCTCGCCGATGCGGCAGTAGGCGATGGTCTCCTTCTCGCCGTCCAGGCCCGCGTCCTTGTACAGCTCGGCGAGCTCGCCGTCGGTACGGAAGGTGCCGTCCTCGTTGGCCGCCTTGCTCCACGGCACGTTGATCGCGGAGGGGATGTGGCCGGCCCGCTGGCTCTGCTCCTGCGGCAGGTGCGCGGGAGCCAGGATCTTGCCGGAGAACTCGTCGGGCGAACGCACGTCGACCAGGTTCTTGGCGCCGATGGCCGCGATGACCTCGTCGCGGAACGCGCGGATGGAGTTGTCGGGCGCCGACGCCTTGTACTGGGTGGCCGGGCGCGAGACCGCGTCACGCGAGAGCGGACGGCCGTCGAGCTCCCACTTCTTGCGGCCGCCGTCGAGGAGCTTGACGTCGTTGTGGCCGTAGAGCTTGAAGTACCAGTAGGCGTAAGCGGCGAACCAGTTGTTGTTGCCGCCGTAGAGCACGACGGTGTCGTCGTTGGCGATACCGCGCGCGGAGAGCAGGTCGGAGAACTGCTCCTGGTTCACGAAGTCACGACGAACCTGATCCTGCAGGTCGGTCTTCCAGTCCAGGCGGACGGCGCCTTCGATGTGGCCACCCTCGTAGGCGGAGGTGTCCTCGTCGACCTCGACGAAGACGACGCCGGGGGCGTTGAGGTTCTCTTCGGCCCAGTCAACGGAGACCAGGACATCGGAGCGAGCCATGTTGTTCCTTTCAGAGATGACTTGCAGGGTCAGTTCGATGCCGGGGCAGTGGACCGGCGGAAGCGGGCCACCAGGGGGTAGATCTGGCAGCCCAGGCAGATCCCGAACGCGGCGTTCAAGAACGCCGCGAACAGGGCGAAGCCGGCGAACACCGCGCCGACGATCGGGGAGCCGAGCGTGAAGCCCAGCAGGGAGAGACCGGCGAACGCGAAGCCGAGCAGCTGCGCGAAACGCAGCGGCGGCACGGGTTCGGTCTCGGTGGGCGGACCGTTGCGCGGTGCGAGCAGCGCCGCGTAGATCCGGCCGTAGGGGTGCTTGACCGGGCCCGCTGACGCGCCGATCGCGAACACCACGGCCTGCAGGCCGATCAGGATCGCGGCGGCGACGGTCGAGAAGGCGGCGGTGACCAGCACCAGCACCAGCACGCCGGTGGTGATCCAGGCGACGAAACGTGGCCCGCGAACATCGACGCGCTGTGGGGTGTCGGAGGAAGTGGTCATGGTGCGATCTCCTGCGCTGAGTGGAATCAGTGGGAACTACCGGTTCGCCGGGGGATCGACACGATCACTCACACGGCGGACACAGGTCGGCGTCAGGAATCTCTGGTGAGAAGCCGACCGTTCAGCGGCACAGGCAGCAACAACCACCGAGGCGACACAGATCAACTGTGCGGCGTCGGGTGAGCATCAGCTCGTGGTCGGATTGCACGAGAGGTAGTTTACCCGGTCTCCCCGGGAAATGTCCCGGGCCCCCGGAACCGGGTGCTGGATCACACTGTCAGCGGTTCCAGCGCGGTGCGCAGATCGCCCGCCTTCGGGACACCGGAGATGCGGAAACGCTCCTTGCCCTCGGCGTCGAAGACGAAGGTGGTCGGCAGCGAGAGCACATTGAGTTCGCGGGCCAGCGCGGGATCGGCGTCGATATCGATCTCGATGTCACGCGGGGCGTTCGGGGAATCGGAGAGGTCGGCGGTGACGCCGGCGACGACCCGGCGGACCGCGTCGCACGGGCCGCACCAGTCGGCCGAGAAGTGCAGGACCGCGGGGGCGGCGCCGGTGACGCCCGCGGCGTCGAGCAGGCGGGCCCGCTGCTGGGTCTGCGGGTCGAGCGTGGCCGCGCGGACGCGGCCCTGGTTGCGCCGCAGCAGCAGGCCGACCGCGACGGCGGCCAGTACTACAGCCGCGAGGATGGCTAGTTCGATCATGGTTGCTGCAATCGGTCCAGGTCGATGGTGACGTTGCGGCCGATCCCCTCGACGACGATCTGGCCGCCGAGCGCCGACACCTCGGTCGGCGCGACGCCGAACGGCAACTCCTTGGTATCGATCGTACGGCTGAAGCGCTCGAGCACCGCCGCCTTGTCCGCCTCGGGGATCTCGGACTTGGTGGTGGTCGTGGTGTCGGCCGGGCCGCTGGTGTCGCGGTAGAAGCCGGTCGCCTGGATGCGGACCTGGTCACCGTCGAGCAGCAGATCGGCCTGGACCTGCACCGGTACCCGGGTGCTGGTGCTGGACGGGACGACGCCGGCGGCCAGGACACGGCCGTTGGGCGCGACGGCCAGGGTGCCGGTGAGTACCAGCGCGCCCGCGGTGGTCATCCCGGAACCGCCCGAGCCGCCGGTGCCGTCGGATTTGTCCGCGGGGCGGGTGTGTACCTGCAGGTCGGGGATGCCGAAGAGCCTGCCGAGTTCGGTCGGCTCGATCCGCATGCGGGCCTCGACCCGGTCCACCTGGACATTGCGGGCCGCGCCGTCGAGCAGCCGGCCCAGCGGGACGTGCAGGCCCTCGAGAGTGGCCTCGATGCCGATCTCGCCGGGGATGTCCGGGCGCATACTGCGGGCGCGGATCGTCACCTCGTCGAAGCGGCCGCGCATGGCCTGGGCGGCGAAGGGGAAACCGTGGAAGGTCACTTCGGGGTCGGCCGACAATTCGGCTCCGGCCCGCAGCTGCCGCGATACGTCGTATTCCGTATAGGCGGCGGCGCCGAAATCGATCACCACCGCCAACCCGGCCAGGCACAGCAGCCCGATGATCAGCTTGCGCATGGAGGTGACTCTATAGCTGCCGACACATCGGGTCGGCCACATGGTGCGAGGTCATCGACCTCCAGGCGCTAATGTTGCAGACGACTGACCTGTGTTTCGGCGACGTAGCTACGCGGCTGCTGTCGTCCGCGGAGCCACGAGATAGGAGGAGAGCCCGGTGGAGCTGCTCCTGCTGACCTCCGACCCCAACCCCGACGCGGTGCTGCCGTCGTTGTCGTTGCTCGCGCACAATGTGCGGCCCGCTCCGACGGAAGTCTCGTCCCTGCTGGAAGCGGGCAGCGCCGATGTCGCGCTGGTCGACGCCAGGACCGATCTGGCGGCCGCGCGCGGGCTGTGCAGGCTGCTGGGCAGCACCGGATCGTCGGTGCCGGTCGTCGCGGTGCTCACCGAGGGCGGTCTGGTGGCTGTCAACGCGGACTGGGGGTTGGACGACATCCTGCTGCCCGGTACCGGTCCCGCCGAGCTCGACGCGCGGCTGCGGCTGCTGGTCGGGCGCAACGGCGGGGTCGCCAGCCCGGAGAACACCGGCAAGATCACCCTGGGTGAGCTGGTGATCGACGAGGGCACCTACACCGCGCGGCTGCGTGGTCGCCCGCTCGACCTCACCTACAAGGAATTCGAGCTGCTCAAGTACCTCGCCCAGCACGCGGGCCGGGTGTTCACCCGGGCCCAGCTGCTGCAGGAGGTGTGGGGCTACGACTTCTTCGGCGGCACCCGCACCGTCGACGTGCACGTGCGGCGCCTGCGCGCCAAGCTGGGCAGCGAGTACGAATCGCTGATCGGCACCGTGCGCAATGTCGGCTACAAGGCGGTGCGCCCGGCCAGGACGCAGGCGGCCAAGGGGGAGTCGGTGAGCTTCCCAGACGAGGATGTCGACGGCGACGACTCGCCGCTGGCCCCGCTCAACGGCACCGCGCAGTAGTTTGTCGTCCGCGCCGCCGGGAGTATCGGCGGCGGCACCGGTGTTGCAGCGTGGGACGCGCCGAGCGGCGTGCCGAGCGAGGAGGGCGGCGCAGATGGCCGAGACAGCGAACCTGACCTGGACCGATCGGATCGATGCCGGGACCGCGGCGGACGTGCGGGCTCTGCTCGACCGCGCCAAGGCCGCCGACGGCGTCGCGCCGGTCTCCGAGCAGGCCGTGCTCTCCCTCGCCGAAGCCGATCCGTCGACCCGGCATCTGCTCGCCGAACGGGCGGGCGAGCTGGTCGGTTACGCGAATCTCGTTGCCGCGCATGACGATCACCCGGCGATGGCCGAGGTGTCCGTCGACCCGGCCGCGCGCCGGGCGGGCGTCGGGACCGAGCTGGTGCGTGCCGCGCTGACCGAGGGCGGGCCGGGTGCCCGCGTGTGGGCACACGGTGACCTGCCCGCCGCCAAGGCTGTCTCGGCCGGCCTCGGGCTGGTCACGGCACGTGAGTTGTGGCAGATGCGCCGTTCACTGGCAACTCAAGAGCTACCCGAACTCGAAGTCCCCAGCGATCTCGTGCTGCGCACCTACGCGGGCCCCGCCGACGACGCCGAACTGCTGCGGGTGAACAACGCCGCCTTCGCCTGGCACCCCGAACAGGGCGGCTGGACCGAGCGCGAGATCGCCACCCGCCGCGCGGAGTCCTGGTTCGACCCGGCCGGGCTGTTCCTGGCCTTCGACGCCGCCGATCCGGACCGGCTGCTCGGCTTCCACTGGACCAAGGCCCACCCCGACGCTGCCCCGGCCGGCGAGGTCTACGTGGTTGGCATCGATCCGGCCGCGCAGGGCCGTGGCCTGGGCCGATTGCTCACCCTGGCCGGCCTGCGCCACCTGCGCGACACCGGGTGCAGCGAGGTCCTGCTCTACACCGAGGCCGACAATCACGCGGCCGTGCGGACCTACACCAAGCTCGGCTTCGCACCGGCACATGTGGACGTCGCCTACGCCCACGGGTAAGAGGTGCGAGACACCTCACATCGGCGGTGAATTCGCCATCGTGGCTGAATAACGTGCGGCTGACCGGGTACCGCGCGGTAAAACTGGGGCAAACGTCACATCCGCGACCCAGTTCGCGCCGGGCTGTTCATTCTCCGTTCACTCACGTCGGGCCCACTGTCAACCGTGCGACCTTACGTTTCTTCTGGGCGGCACGGTCGTCGCCTGGTGTGCGCGCTGACCGCGCCGCGCATCGCCCTACTCGCCCGGGCCGGTGAGGGACCGAGCGAGTTGTCAGCAATGTCGGAGGAAAAGTGAACTTCAAGCGCACCAGCGTCCTGGTCGGCGCCGTCGCCCTCGGGGCGATGACCCTGACCGCCTGTGGCAGCGATGACAACAACACCGCGGGCGGCACCGTCGCCAACACCAGCGTCGACTGTGGTGGCAAGGAGACGCTCAAAGCCAGCGGTTCTTCCGCGCAGAAGAACGCCATGGAACGGTTCATCATCGCCTACCAGACCAACTGCGACGGCTTCAACCTCAACTACACCTCGAGTGGTTCGGGCGCGGGCGTCAACGAGTTCCTCGGCGGCCAGACCGATTTCGCCGGTTCGGACTCCCCGCTCAGCGACAAGAAGGACGAGCCGGCCAAGGCGCAGGAGCAGTGCGGCGCGCCTGCCTGGAACCTGCCGACCGTCTTCGGTCCCATCGCCATCACCTACAACATCGACGGCGTGACCGATCTGGTGCTCGACGGACCGACCGCCGCCAAGATCTTCAACGGCGCCGTCACCATGTGGGACGCCCCCGAGATCAAGGCGCTCAACCCCGACGCCACGCTGCCCGCGGCGAAGATCAACGTGGTCTACCGCTCGGATGAGTCGGGCACCACCGACAACTTCCAGCACTACCTCGACGCCGCCTCCGACGGGGCGTGGGGCAAGGGCGCGGGCAAGACCTTCGCCGGCGGCGTCGGTGAAGGCGCCAAGGGCAACGAGGGCACCTCCGCCGGTGTCAAGCGCACCGTCAACTCGATCACCTACAACGAGTGGGCCTTCGCCAAGGCGCAGGAACTGTCCATCGCGCAGATCATCACCTCCGCGAGCAAGACCCCCGTCGCGCTCACCGCCGAGTCGGCCGGCGCGTCGATCGACGGCGTGAAGATCAAGGGCGAGGGCAACGACCTGGTCCTCGACACCAGCTCGTTCTACAAGCCGACCGAGGCGGCCGCCTACCCGATCATGATGGCGACCTACGAGATCGTGTGCTCCAAGTACGCCGACGCCGACACCAGCAAGGCCGTCAAGGCGTTCCTGACCTCGGCGGTCACCAACGGTCAGGACGGCCTCTCCGAAGCCGGCTACGTGCCGCTGCCGGAGAAGTTCAAGACCAAGCTGACCACCGCGATCAACGCCATCTCCTGATCGAGAATCGGCCATGACCATCCACCCCGAGGTGACCGCGCCGGGCCCGTCGAATTCGACGGGCCCGGGGGCGGCCGGAGATACTGCGACAATGCCCGAACCGAAAACCGGCAAGGCCCCGAGCAAGGGTCGTAGCGGCCGCTTCGACACCGAGACCATCTTTCGGTGGACGGCCACCGCGGCGGGCGCGACGATCGTCGCGGCCATCGCGCTGATCGCGCTCTTCCTGCTGATCCGCGCGGTTCCCTCGCTCATGGCCAATGAGGCGAACTTCTTCACCAGCACCGAGTTCTCCACCGGCGACGCGGACAACCTGCGCTTCGGCATCCGTGACCTGTTGATGGTCACCGTGCTCAGCTCGGTGTTCGCGCTGATCGTCGCGGTGCCGATCGGTGTCGGGATCGCGCTGTTCCTCACCCACTACGCGCCTTCACGGCTGGGCAAGCCGTTCACCATGCTGATCGACCTGCTCGCCGCGGTGCCCTCGATCGTGTTCGGTCTGTGGGGCTTTCTGGTGCTGGCGCCGCAGCTTTCGCCGGTGCAGGACTTCCTCAACGACAAGCTCGGCTGGTTCTTCCTCTTCGCCGACGGCAATGTCACGATCGCCGGCGGCGGCACCATCTTCACCGCCGGTGTCGTGCTCGCGGTGATGATCCTGCCGATCATCACCTCGGTGGCCCGCGAGGTGTTCGCGCTCACCCCGCGCGCGCACATCGAGGCGGCACAGGCGCTGGGCGCGACCAAGTGGGAAGTCGTGCGGATGACCGTGCTGCCCTACGGCCGCAGCGGTGTGATCGCCGGTTCCATGCTCGGCCTCGGCCGCGCGCTCGGTGAGACCATCGCGGTGCTGGTCGTGCTGCGCACCGCCACCCAGGCCGGGAACTGGTCGCTGTTCGACGGCGGCTACACCTTCGCCTCCAAGATCGCCTCGGCGGCCTCGGAGTTCAGCTCCCCGCTGCCGACCGGCGCCTACATCGCCGCCGGCTTCGTTCTGTTCGCGCTGACCTTCGTGGTCAACGCACTGGCCCGCCTGACCTCCGGCGGAAAGGTGAACGGCTGATGGCCACCACGACGCTGCTCGACAAGCCGGTCAAGGCGCCGACGTTCCGTCACGTCAGCACCGGCAGGCGGATCAAGAACAACATCGCGACCGGACTGGTCACCACCTGCTTCGTGATCGCGCTGATCCCGCTGGCCTGGGTGCTGTGGCTGGTGGTGAGCAAGGGCATCACCGCCATCGTCTCGGCGGACTGGTGGTTCAACTCGCAGAAGGGCATCCTGCCCGACCAGACCGGCGGCGGTGTGTACCACGCCATCTACGGCACCATCGTGCAGTCGCTGGTCGCCACCGTGATCGCGGTGCCGCTGGGCATCATGGCCGCGATCTACCTGGTCGAATACGGGCGCGGCCGGCTGGCGAAGGTCACCACCTTCATGGTCGACATCCTCGCCGGTGTGCCCTCGATCGTGGCCGCGCTGTTCATCTTCGCGCTGTGGATCGCCACCTTCGGGATGCCGCAGAGCGCCTTCGCGGTCTCCCTCGCGCTGGTGCTGCTGATGCTGCCGGTGGTGGTGCGCAGCACCGAGGAGATGCTCAAACTGGTGCCCGACGAGCTGCGCGAGGCCTCCTACGCGCTCGGCGTGCCCAAGTGGAAGACCATCGTGCGCATCGTCGTCCCGACCGCGGCGCCCGGCATGATCAGCGGCATCCTGCTCTCGGTCGCCCGCGTCATGGGTGAGACCGCGCCGGTGCTGGTGCTGGTCGGTTACAGCAAGTCGATCAACCAGAACATCTTCGACGGCAACATGGCCTCGCTGCCGCTGATGATGTACCAGGAGCTGGCCAACCCGGAGGCCGCGGGCCGCGAACGAGTCTGGGGTGCGGCGCTCACGCTCATCCTGATCATCGCGGTGCTGTACCTGGCCGCCGCCGGCGTCAACAAGCTGCTCACCCGCAACCGATAGAACCGAACGGACAACTCCCATGGCCAAGCGGATCGACGTCAAAGATCTCAACATCTACTACGGCAGCTTCCACGCCGTGTCGAGCGTGGAACTGACCGTGCTGCCGCGCAGCGTCACCGCCTTCATCGGTCCCTCCGGTTGCGGCAAGTCCACGGTGCTGCGTTCGCTCAACCGCATGCACGAGGTGACCCCGAACGCCCGCGTCGAAGGCGCGGTGCTGCTCGACGGCGAGGACATCTACGGTTCGGCGATCGACCCGGTCGGCGTGCGCCGCACCATCGGCATGGTGTTCCAGCGCCCGAACCCGTTCCCCACCATGTCGATTCGCGACAATGTGGTGGCCGGGCTGAAGCTGCAGGGCGTGCGCAACAAGAAGGAACTCGACGAGGTCGCCGAGCGCTCGCTCAAGGGCGCCAACCTCTGGAACGAGGTCAAGGACCGCCTCGACAAGCCGGGCGGTGGCCTCTCCGGTGGTCAGCAGCAGCGTCTGTGCATCGCCCGCGCCATCGCGGTCTCGCCCGATGTGCTGCTGATGGACGAGCCGTGTTCGGCGCTGGACCCGATCTCCACGCTGGCGATCGAGGACCTGATCACCGAGCTCAAGAAGGAGTTCACGATCGTCATCGTCACCCACAACATGCAGCAGGCCGCGCGCGTGAGTGACCAGACCGGTTTCTTCAACCTCGAGGCGCAGGGCAAGCCCGGCAAGCTGATCGAGATCGACGACACCGAGAAGATCTTCTCCAACCCCACCCAGCGCGCCACGGAGGATTACATCTCCGGCCGCTTCGGGTAACCACATCGAGAAAGCCCCCGTTCTCTCCGCGGAGAGAACGGGGGCTTCGTCGTCTGTCAGGCGGGTTCGACGTCCTCGTCACCGGGCAGGACACCGGTCACCAGGAAGATCACCCGGCGGCCGATCTCGACGGCGTGGTCGGCGAAGCGCTCGTAGTAGCGGCCCAGCAGGGTGACGTCGACGGCCGAGGCGACGCCGTACTTCCACTCCCGGTCCATCAGCAGGGTGAACAGGTGACGGTGCAGGTCGTCCATCGCCTCGTCGTCCTGATTGAGCTGGGCGGCGCGCTCGGGATCGCGGGTCTCGAGCACCTCCTTGGCGCCCGCGCCCATACTCACCGCGATGCGGCCCATCTCGGCGAAGTAGCCGTTGACGGATTCGGGCAGCGCGTGGTTGGGGTGGCGGCGCCGCGTCACCTTGGCCACATGCAGGGCCAGCGCGCCCATCCGGTTCACGTCGCCGACGATCTGGATGGCACTGACCACCTGGCGCAGATCGCCCGCCACCGGGGCCTGTAGCGCCAGCAGCGCGAAGGCCTTCTCCTCGGCCTCGCTGATCATCAGCGAGATCCGATCCTGTTCACCGATGACCTGCTCGGCCAGCGCGAGGTCGGCCTGCAGCAAGGACTGGGTGGCCTGTTCCATCGCCTGGCCGGCGAGACCGGCCATCTCGCCGAGAAGGTTGGCGAGATCGGCCATCTGCTCGTTGTAGATCACACGCATAATCGCAGACCCTAGTGGGTACGGGCAGGGCTGTCACCCAACGCCGGGTTAATGGCGCATGGCAGCGTGGCGGCTCTACTCGCAGCTCGTGTCGGCCGCGTTCATGTGCTCGAGATCGGACGGGAGGGCGACCGGTGCCGCGGTGATCGGCTCGCCGGAGGCGGCGCCGGTGATCTCGGTGCCCACCATGGTCGGGGTGCGGACGGTGCCGGCGAAGTCCGCGCCGAGCACCAGGTCGACGATGCCGCCCTCGAGGTCGTCGGCGCGCTCGATCGAGGCGCCGGGGATCGCGCTGGCGACGGTGGCGGCCTCGGCCTCGTTGCCCTCGGCGTAGCGGACCTTGGTGGTCTCGCTGCTGCCCATGGCGTAGTTGCCCACGTGGTAGATCCCGAAGCCCTTCACCGAGAGCCGGTTGGCCGTCTGCTGGGCGACACCGCCGAGACCGGAGCCATTGGACACCCGGACCGAGACCGAGCCGGGGTTCACCGCGTAGATCTTGGGCGCCTGGGTCGGCGGCGGCGTGCTCGACGAGGTGATCGGCGGGGCCGTTTCCTCGCCGGGCAGCGGCTGGTCGTCGATGATCGCGCGGAAGATCGCCTTGATGTCGGATTCGCGCGGGATCTCGTTGCCGTAGGCGGTGGTGCCCGCGGTCGGCGCGGTGATGAAGGTGACCGCGCCCGCGCTCACCTTCTGCAGTGAGCGGCCGAGCAGGATCAGATCCTGGGTGGCCACGCCGTCGACGAAGGTGTGCTCGCGGAAGGCCTCCACCGAGCCCTGCAGCTTGCCCGGATCGAGCAGCACCTTGCTCGACAACATCCCGCGCAGCAACGCGGACAGGAACTGCTGCTGGCGATGGATACGGTCGTAGTCGCTGCGCTCCTCGCCGACCACGTGCCTGGCCCGCACGTAGTTCAGCGCCGTCTGGCCGTTGATGGTCTGGCGGCCCGAGGTCTCGAGCACGGTGCCGAGTACGCCGTCGATGATCGGCTTGGTCGAGCACACCTCGACGCCGCCGATCCGGTCGACCATGGCCTCGAAGCCGGCGAAGTCGATGCCGATGAAGTGGCCGATGTTCAGGCCCGACATCTTGCGCACCACGTCGACCAGGCAGCGCGGGCCACCCGCCGCGTAGACGGCGTTGAGCTTGTCGCCGATGAACGCGGGGATCTTCTCGTCGGTGTAGTCGCCTTTGTCGTTGTCCCAGGCCGTGCACTTGGGCCGGCTGACATCCAGGTCGCGCGGGAACGACACCACGACGACCCGGGAGCGGTTCTCCGGGATGTGCACCAGCATCACCGTGTCGGCGCGCGCGCCCTCGGCGTCCGCGGTGGTGCCCGCGCCGACGCCGGCATTGAGGCCCGCGCGGGTGTCGGTGCCGACGATCAGGTAGTTCTCGTCGCCGAGCTGCATGTCACCGTCGAGGACGTCGTCGGTGGAGCCGTCCAGCGCCGAGACCTGGGTGAACCCGTTGTTGGTGGCCTGCAGATAACTCCACCCACCACCGGTGATGACCAAGGCCAGCACCGCGAGGAAGGTCAGCGAGACCCGTCCCGCCATCCGCAGCTGCCTGCGGCGGTGGTGCTCGGCGGTGGGCCGTTCGTCGCCGGTGGGCCGCTTGGGGGGCGCCGCGGCGGGTGTCTTGACCGGCCTGGCGCGCTGCGGTGGCGCGGTGCTGTCGGTGATCGCGGGCAGGATGTCGGTGACCGGATCGCCCGGGTCGTGGGCCGCCGCGCCGACGGGCAGCGCGGTCGTCGCGGTGCGGTCGGCGGGGGAGGGGGCCGAACCGGCGATGTCGTCGACCACGGCGGAGCTGTCGGTCCGCGGGGCGATATCGGGGCGCGGCGTGGGGCGGGGGGCCTGCTCGCGGGCACGGCGGCCGGCCCGGGAGCTCGTGTCGGCGGCCGCGGCAGGCGGGCGGCGGCGTTTGGTGCGTTCGCTGTCGACGCGGTCGACCAGGTCCTGCACCGTCAGCGGCGCGGAACCGGTGTCCGGGGTGGATTCGGCATGCCGGGAACGGCGTCCGCCGCTCTCGCCCTCGGTGGGCTCCGCCGCGGGGTAGCGCTCCCAGGGGGCGCGACCTCCGGGCCTGGGCGTGCGCCCGCGCCGATCGTCACCCACCAACGAACCTCACTTCTCACTCTGGCGCAGCATGCGCGTCATCGTCCGGCTCCGGTTCGAGCCGGAGTCGAACGATGTCCGCAATGATAACGATTCCGCCACGAGAGGCCACTCCTGTACGCGATCGAACCGCTGGCGATCTTATTGCGCACTGATGACTTCGCCACTCGGACCGGGCCGGGAGTCAGCCGCCGCTGTGCATCACATCGGCCGCGGTGGGCACCGTGTCGTCCTCGGGATCATCGAGCCAGCCCTCCGGGAGCACCACTTTGGTCTGCGGTGAGCCCTGCCTGCCGCGCGGGCCGAGCGCGTCGGTGGGGAAGGGCACGGTGGGGTCGAGCTGGGCGACCAGGTCCTCGATCTGGGACAGCCGCGAAACCGTGGCGAAGCTGCGGCGCAGTTGCGAACCGACCGGGAAACCCATCAGGTACCAGGCCATGTGCTTGCGGATATCGCGCATCGCCTTGTCCTCGCCGTCGTGCTCGGTGAGCAGGGTGGCGTGGCGGATCAGGATCTCCCCGACCCGGCCCAGGGTCGGGCCGTCGGGGATCGGCTCGCCGCGCAGGGCGGCGCTGAGTTCGGCGAACAGCCACGGCCTGCCGAGGCAGCCGCGGCCGACGACCACGCCGTCGCAGCCGGTCTCGGTCATCATCCGCAGCGCGTCCTCGGCGGTGAAGATGTCACCGTTGCCGAGCACCGGGATGGTGGTGACGGCTTCCTTGAGCCGCGCGATGGCCGACCAGTCCGCCGCACCCGAGTACAGCTGGGCCGCGGTGCGCGCGTGCAGGGCGACGGCGGCGGCGCCCTCGGCCTCGGCGATGCGGCCGGTGTCGAGGTAGGTGTGGTGGTCGTCGTCGATGCCGACGCGGAACTTGAACGTCACCGGGACGCCGGCCGGTTCGGCCGCCGCGACCATCTCCTTGACGATATTGGCGAACAGCCTGCGCTTGTAGGGCAGCGCCGAGCCGCCGCCGAGCCGGGTCACCTTGCGGACCGGGCAGCCCAGGTTGAGGTCGATGTGGTCGGCCCAGCCCTCGCCGACGACGATGCGCACCGCCTCACCGAGGGTCTTCGGGTCGACGCCGTAGAGCTGCATCGAGCGCGGGTGCTCGTCGGCGTCGAAGGCCATCATGTGCAGCGTCTTCTCGTTGCGCTCCACCACCGCGCGCGCGGTGATCATCTCGCAGACGTAGATGGCGGTGTCACTGCCGAATTCACGGCACAGTTTGCGGAACGCGAGATTGGTGATGCCCGCCATCGGCGCGAGCACGACCGGCGGGTCGACCGCGTAGGGGCCGATCCGCAGCGCCGCAGGCGCCTGGGGCATCGTGATAGTCACGCACGCCATTGTCTCATTCCCCGAGGTCGCCGGGATCGGTCGCCCCGACGGAAAACCAGCAGGTGTGATCGATATCGCCCGATGCCTCGTTTTCGTGGTTTGTGCTGCTCCTGAGCGAATCGGCGCCGCGAGATACCTGGGACACGATGTCCCGGTTCCGGCCCGGCGTCAGTAACCTGGCAGCCATGTCCGAAAGCGAAACCGGCGAGACCGACCTGACGAAGCAGACCGAGCAGGCCGCCCCGCAGCCGCAGAAGGGCACGGTGGCGCTGCGCGTCTCCTCGCTGATCGGCGGCGGGGTGATCGCGGTGCTCGCGATCATCGCCATCGTGCTCGGTGTGCTGCTGGGCTCGGCGCGCTCGGACCTGTCCGACCGCGACGCGCAGGCCGCCGACGACGCCAGGGCCGAGCAGATCGCCCTGGACTACGCCGTCGGCTCCGGCACGGTGAACTTCCAGGACTACAACGCCTGGCTGACCAACCTCAAGGCGGGCACCAGCAAGCCGGTGGCCGACAAGTTCGACGCCGCCAGCCCGAAGCTCGAGCAGATCCTCTCCGTACTGAAGTGGACCTCCTCGGCCACCCCGATCGCCGCCAAGGTGATGTCACACGAGGGCGAGGTCTACCAGGTCGACGCCTTCGTCGACGTGAGCACCACCAACGCCCAGAACCCCGAACCCCAGCGCAACACGGTGCTGTTCACCATCACCGTCGACGCGGGCCAGGACTGGAAGATCACCGATGTCGGCGGCACCGACAGCATGCTCCCGGTCAAGTAACCCAGCACAGCAGAAAGCGCCGCCCGCCGAGTCGACTCGGCGGGCGGCGCAGGTATACAAAAAAACCAACCCACCAGACAACCATCCCACCACGAATACCGCGGAAGCGTGGAACAT
>NZ_JBHZBX010000022.1:0-106995 GCF_042755165.1 Nocardia sp. NPDC059177
AACGTCGTACCGACATCCACTACGGGTTCATGAATCTTGGTGCGGCACTGATCTGTTGGCGACGCCTCAGCAATCGAACTGGATAGGAGCTCTAAGGACGCGGTCGGCAAGGCGGTTGGACGGCTGATCGAAACGGCGACCTGTCATGCGCCGCATCTGATTGATGCCGAGGTCGGGAATGTGTTGCGGCGTCATGAACGTAAAGAGCTCATCGACCCGGCAACAGCGGCGATCGGCCTGCGCATGCTGGCGACGATGATCGACCGTCGCTACGCCATTCATGGTTGGTTGTCCGAGGAGGCGTGGCAGCTCCGGCATACGATCACCTTTTATGACGGCTTGTATGCCGCATTGGCCGCCCGGCTCGACGTACCCCTGCTGACCAGCGACGCGAAACTGAGCCGGGCGCCCGGGCTCCCGTGCCGGGTCGAATTGATCGACTGAGTTTCCCGGTGGCCGCATGCGGAAGCCCGCTTCGCTACCGATGCGAAGCGGGCTTCTCGACGTTCAGGACTGGCCCTGGCGGACTTCCTGTTCGATGCGGTTGCCTACCTCGGGGTCGATATTGCGCCAGTAGTCGAAGGCGCGGGCGAGGACGGGTTCGGTGACGCCGGCTAGGAGGTGGCCTACGACGTTGTTGACGAGGCGGTCTCGGGCTGGGTCGTCGAGGACTTCGCGGACCAGGGTGTGGGCTTGGCCGAAGTCGGAGTCGTCGGGGCGGAGGGTGTAGGCGGTGCGGACCATTTCGCCGTCGGTGTGCCAGCCGATCACCGGGCCTGAGATCTTCGGGTCGGCGTGCGGGCCGCCCTTGGAGTTGGGGACGTAGACCGGGTCGGTGACGTTGGTGTAGCGCATGGCGCCGTCTTTGGTGTAGGTGTGGGTGGGGGCCGCGTGGGGGGAATTGACCGGCAGCAGCGCGTAGTTCGAGCCGATGCGGTGGCGGTGGGCATCGGGGTAGGAGAACCAGCGGCCGAGCAGCATCTTGTCGGGGCTGGGGCCGGTGCCGGGGACCGCGTTGCTCGGTTCGAAGGCGGCCTGCTCGATTTCGGTGTGGTAGTCGGTGGGGTTGCGGTTCAGGGTGAGGCGGCCGACCCTGATCAGGGGATAGTCGCCGTGCGGCCAGACCTTGGTCAGGTCGAAGGGGTTGAAGCGGTAGGTCTTGGCGTCGTCGAACGGCATGATCTGCATGTGCAGGGTCCAGCTGGGGAACGAACCGGCCTTGATGTGTTCCCACAGGTCACGCACGTAGTGGTCGCCGTCGGCGGAGGCGTAGTGGTCGCCTTCTTCCTGGGTGAGGAACTCCACGCCCTGATCGGTTTTGAAATGATATTTCACCCAGAACCGTTCGCCGTTCGCGTTGTACCAGAGGTAGGTATGGCTCGAATAGCCGTTCATGTGCCGCCAGGAACGGGGAATCCCTCGATCGCCGAGCAGCCAGGCCACCTGATGCGCGGATTCCGGCGACAGCGTCCAGAAATCCCACTGCATGTCGTTGTCGCGTAAGTTGTTGTCGGCGCGGCGTTTCTGGGATCGGATGAATTCCTGGAACTTCATCGGGTCGCGCATGAAGAAAACTGGCGTGTTGTTGCCGACCATGTCGAAGTTCCCGGCGGTGGTGTAGAACTTCAGCGCGAATCCGCGCGGATCACGCCAGGTGTCGGGGCTGCCCCGCTCACCGGCGACCGAGGAGAACCGGGCCAGCACCTCGGTTTTCGTGCCGGGCTGGAAGACATCGGCGCGGGTGTAGGCGCTGACATCGTCGGTGACCTCGAAGGTGCCGAAAGCGCCGCCGCCCTTGGCATGCGGCTGCCGCTCCGGCACCCGCTCCCGGTTGAACTGCGCCATCTTCTCGATCAGATAGGCGTCGTGCAGCAGAATCGGGCCGTCCGGACCGACGGTCAGTGAGTGTTCGTCGCTGGGTACCGGAATGCCGGCGTCCGAGGTCGTGAAATTGCTGTCGCTCATGCCATCTCCTGGTCGTCGTGGGTCGATTACTGCACGAGATCCATCGGTGGTGGAACCCATTGTCCGTCCAGCGCAGCCTCTTTCGGTGCGTAGAGGCGGAGGGTGAGGGAGAAGTCGCCGGCAGCGGGAATGGGGAGCCAGTTGCCGGCGGGGGTGGCGGGGCCGGGGTTTTCGTTCTGGATGGCGATTTCGATGGAGCCGTCGGAGGCGCGGTCGATCGGCGGCACGTGGCCGACGGAGTAGATCGCGTCGGGGTTGGGGACCAGGAAGCCCTGGATGTCGTAGGCGGTGACGGAGGCGAAGGCGTCGGTCGGCGGCCATTGGCCGGGGGCGAAGCGGATGCGGTAGCGGAGGGGGTTGCCCGCGGCATCGGTGGTGGGGGCCGAGCGGATGGTGGCGTAGAGGACATTACGGATGGGGGCGAAGCCGGGGGAGCGCATGGTGAGGGCGGCGCGGCGCAGGTAGTCGGTGCCGAAGTCGCTGAGCTGAAGGGGGATCTCCCAGCCGTTGACATTGCGGGCGGTGGGGTCGACCCAGGTATCGATGCGGCGGTGGGCCTGGCGGACGGCCTCGTTCAGCGGTTCGTCGGGCAGCTCGTCGACGGTGCCGCCGGGCTGCACGCCGATGGTGGCCAGGGAGCGCAGCAGCGGTTTGTCGGCGTCGGGGGGCGGGTTGGTCAGCATGAGCCGGCACATCCGGTTGAAATAGGTGCGCCCGTCGAGGGCGGCGATCCGTTTCACCGGGGGCTCGGTGCCGCGGTCGATCTGATGCACCCGGGTCACCGTCGCGTCGAAGTCGCCCGCTTCCCACCGGCGCAGCGGGATGAGTTTCATCTCCTGCTGCAGCTGGTTGACCCGCGGCGCGTCCGCCGTGCCGTTGATCTGGATTCGGCCGACGATCGTCGACATCGCCGAGGGCATCCGGAGCTCGACGGTGTGCGCGGGTGCCTTGCCCGACCAACTCGGCCCGGCGACGAGATAGGTGAACGGTGGGCCGTCGGCGTCGACGGTGGTGCGGGGATCCTTGCTGGTCAGGTCGTGCACGGTGTTGCCCCAGCCGTCGATCAGCTGGAAGACCCAGTACCGGTCGGCTTCCATCCCGGGGATCTGCAGCACCATCGGCTCCTCGGACAGGTCGAGCCAGGCCTGGCTGTAGAGCATGTCGTGGCTGAGCCGGGCCACCCCGCGATCGAGCGGGTCGGGCAGGGTGCTGTGGTCGAGGACGTTGGTCGGCGCGCTGACCGCCCGCATCATGTCCAGCATGATCAGCGGATAGCCGTAGACGTAAGCGTTGATCGCGGTGCCGAGCACATCGGTGGGGCCGGTGTGCCAGTCGCCGGTGGGGATCGGCTCCTCGGTGCCGCAGGCGGGCAGTGCCGCGGCGACCGTGGCCGCCGCGCCCCAACCCAGTAGTGCCCGTCTGCTCAGCCCGCGGGGCTCCCGACCGTCCATCCACGCTCCGTTCGATGGCATCGAGCGCCACCCTAGGGCGGGCCCGCGCCGCCGCGCCTCACACGCAACGGGTGAAATCCGCGGGCCGGCTCAGCCGAGCAGCACCCGCCGCATCAGGAAACCCGCCCTGGCCCGGCAGGCGACCGGATCGTCACCGTAGGCCTGACCCAGGTCGATCACCATCGCGAACGCCGCGTGCACCAGGAACCGCGCCTCGGCCGCCGAGAGCGTGGGCCGCACCTCGCGCACCAGCCGCGCCCATTCCTGCACACTCAGCCGCTGGATATTGCGCAGCACGGCGCGCTCCTCGACGGGCACGTGCCCGAACTCGGCGTAGTAGACGACCGCGAGCGCCCGCTCGTCGAAGGTGTCGGCGACGAATTGGCCGATCAGCTGGTCCAGTGCCGCGCCGCTGTCGGCGGTGCTCGCGACCGCCCGCCCGATCGCACCGGACACCCGGTCGGCCGCGCGCCGGAACGCGGCGGCCAGGATGTCGGCCTTGCCGCGATAGAACCGGTACACCGCCGAGGCCGCCGACAGCCCGGCCGCCGAGGCGATGTCCTCGACGCTGACATTCGGGTATCCGCGCTCGTGGAACAGGTCGACCGCTTTGCGCAGCAGCAGTTCGTGTTTGAACGCCTCCGGGATCTCGATCCGGGTCGACGGCTCGGAAGCCGTTGCGGCGGGCGGCAATCCGGGACCGGCCAGTGCAAGGCAGGCGCCGCCGAGCAGGGTGGTGAGAGCACGGACGGGCAGGGCGGCGTGATGGTCGGCGATGCTGGTGATCACACCGAGCATGGCGGTCGAGAGCATGCGCAGGTCGGCGGGGGTGAGTTCGGGGCGCAGGATCGCGAGTTGCTCGCCGAAGGCGCGCAGGACCGCGGCGCGGTGGTCGTCGAGCACCTGGCGGTCGGCCGGCTCCAGGTAGCGGCCTTCCCAGCGGACCAGGGTGACGGTCGCGCGGTTCTCCACGGTGGCGCCGGTGAGCCCGGTCAGCATGTGCCGCAACCGTTGCGCCGCGCCCACCGTCTCGTCGGCGGGGATCTCGATCGAGGTGGTGAAGGACTGCCCGACGCGCAGCAGCTCCTCGCGGAACAGCGCGTACTTGCTCGGATAGTGCCGGTACAGCGCGGCCGAACTGATACCGAGCCCGGAGGCGATGTCCTCCATGCTCACCCCGTGATACCCGGCGGCGCCGAATGCCATCGCTGAGGTGGCCGCGATCTGGGCCCGCCGATTCTTCGGCCGCCGCCGCACCCCTTCGCCCGCTCCGCCGCCGACTACCGACCCACGCACCCCACGAGACTCGCCGACATTCATGCGAGAAGTGTATTAGGCCTAGTGAGGAGGGCTGATCCGGGCATACCAGTCCAGCAGCTCCGGGTCGTCGACGGCGCTGCGTTCGACCACCCGGGCCGCATCGGCGCCCTGGAAGAGCTTCTTGATCGGCACCTCCAGCTTCTTGCCGGTGCGGGTGTGCGGAATGCCGGGGGCGGCGCGGATCTCGTCGGGCACGTGCCGGGGGGAGACCTCGGTGCGGATCGCGGTGCTGATCCGGGTCCGCAGGTCGTCGGTGAGTTCGGCGCCGGGCGCGAGGACGACGAACAGCGGCATCCAGTAGCCGCCGTCGGGCTGTTCGGCGCCGATCACCAGGGCTTCGGCGATCTCCGGGAACTGCTCGACCACCTGGTAGATGTCGGCGCTGCCCATCCGGATGCCGTGGCGGTTGAGGGTGGAATCGGAACGGCCGTGTACGACGATGCTGCCGTGCCCGGTCAGGGTGATCCAGTCACCGTGCCGCCAGATGCCGGAATAGGTGTCGAAATAGGCGCCGTGGTAACGCTTTCCGTCCTCGTCACGCCAGAAGGCGACCGGCATCGACGGCATCGGCGCGGTCACCACCAGCTCGCCGACCTCGCCGCGCACCGATTCGCCCGCCTCGTCGAAGGCGTCCAGGGCGACGCCCAGATACGGCGCCGACAGCTCGCCCGGCCACACCGGCACCGTCGGCACGCCACCGATGAACGCCGACACCACATCGGTGCCACCGCTGATCGAACTCACCTGCACGTGCTCGCCCGCGTTCTCGCCCAGCCACAGCGCGCTCGACACCGGCAGCGCCGAGCCGGTGATTCCGACCGTGCGCAGGGCCGACAGATCGTGATCGGAGCGCGGCACCGAACCGGCCTTGATGCAACCGAGGACATAGCCGGGGCTGGTGCCGAGCACCGTCGCGCGCACCTGAGCGGCCAGGCGCCACAGTGCATCCGGGGAGCCGGCGGTCGGGCTGCCGTCGTAGGTGACGATGGTCGATCCGGTGAGCAGCCCGGCGACCTGGAAGTTCCACATCATCCAGCTGGGGCTGGTGAACCAGAAGAAGGTGTCCTCGGGGCCGATATCGGATTGCAGGGCAACGGCTTTGAGATGCTCGAGCAGCACGCCGCCGTGGCCGTGCACGATGCCCTTGGGCAGGCCGGTGGTGCCGGAGGAGAACACGATCCAGAGCGGATGATCGAAATCGACCGGGGTCGTCTCGATCACGCCGAGACCCGCGTCGGCCACCGCGTCCGACCACGGCAGCGCGCCGGGTACGTCGAGTCCGAGCTGGGACACCGCGACGGTCGCGCGCAGTCCGGGCAGCCCGTCTTGCAGCGCGGCGATATCGGCGCGCTTGTCGTGGGCCTTGCCGCCGAAGCGGTAGCCGTCGGCGGTGACCAGCACCGTCGGGTCGAGCTGCCCGAGCCGGTCCAGCGCAGCCTTGGCCGAATAGTCCTGACCACACGCGCTCCACACCGCGCCGATGCTCGCCGTCGCCAGGAAGGCCACGATCGCCTCGGGGATATTGGGCAGGTAGCCGATCACCCGGTCGCCCGCCTCGACCCCCTGTTCGCGCAGCGTGCGCGCGAAAACAGTGACCTGCTCGATCAATTCGGCCCAGGAGATCTCGTGCGGGTCGGTGTCCTCGTGCAGCGCGATGATCGCGGGCCTGCCCGGCTGAGCCATCCGGATGATCTGGTCGACATAGTTCAGCCGCGTACCGGGGAACCATCGCGCACCGGGCATCTCCCGCGACCCGAGGACCTCGCCCGCGTGCTCACCGAGCTCGAAGTAGTCCCACAGCGCCTGCCAGAAGCCGGCGATGTCGTCGACCGACCATTGCCACAGCGACTGGTAGTCGGGGTACTGCTCGCCGGTCCGGCCGCTGACGAAGGCGGCGAAGTCGGTGATCCGTGCCGACGCGATGTCCTGGGCGGTCGGTTCCCATTGCGGTTGCACCGGATGTCCTCCTCGTACTGGGTTACGCGGGCCGGAACTGCCCCGGCCGTCGATTACCCCGGCGCGCGAACGGTATTCGGCCCGCGCCGGGTGTGCTGCTCAGCCGGGTAGCTCGGCCCGGCGGACGATCCGCTCGGCGTGCCGCAGCACCGGTGCGTCGACCATGCGTCCCTCGAACGCGAAGACACCCCGATGGTTCGGTACCTCGGCGAGTACCCTTCGTGCCCAATCGAGTTCGTCGGCGTCGGGCGCGTAGCCTTCGCGGATCACCGCCACCTGACTCGGATGGATGGCCACCTTGGCGTCGAAGCCGACGGCCACCGCGTCGAGCGTCTCCACCGCGAGCCCTTCCAGATCCTTGATGTCCAGGTAGACCGAGTCCAGGGCGAAACGCCCGAAAGCCTTGGCCGTCACCAGACTCGTCGAGCGCACATGGCGGGCGACATCGCGATAGCTGCCGTCGGCGTGCCTGCTGGAGTTGCCGCCCAGCCCGGCCATCAGGTCCTCGGCGCCCCACATGACCCCGATCGCGTTCTCGGCGGCGACCGACTCGGCCAGCCGCACCACGCCGAGCGGCGATTCGATCAGCACGATCACCTCGTAGCCCGCCAGCCCTCGAACCTGTTCGGCCGATTCGCATTTGGGCAGCATGACGCGCCGGTAGGGGGTCTGCGCGAGGGCGGCCAGGTCGGCGGCGTGGTCGGCGGTGTCGGCCGCGTTCACCCGGATCACGGTGTGCCGGGGGTCGAGCGGGGTCTCGAGCATGGCCTTCCTGGCCGATTCCTTGTCACCCGCGGCGACCCCGTCCTCGAGATCGAGGATCACCACATCGGCGACCGCGGCGGCCTTGGCGAAGCGCTCGGGCCGGTCGGCCGGACAGAACAGCCAGGCCGGTCCGGTCGGCTCCCAGGTGGGCACGCTCATGCGGTGGGCTCCTTCCGGACCAGGGTCTGGCGGACCGCCGTCGCCACGATCACCCCGTGCTGATTGCGCGCGGTGTGGGTCAAGTTCACGATGCCCTCACCCGGGCGGCTCTTGGACTCGCGCTTGCCGGTGACCAGCGTTTCGGCGTACATGGTGTCGCCGTGGAACAGCGGGGCGGGCAGCGTCATCTCGGAGAAGCCGAGATTGGCGACCAGGGTGCCCTGGGTCAGCTGCGCGACCGAGAGCCCGATCAGCGTGGACAGGGTGAACATCGAGTTCACCAGGCGCTGGTTGAACGGCGGCTGCGCATCGGCGAAGGCGGCGTCCAGGTGCAGGGCCTGGGTGTTCATGGTCAGCGTGGTGAACAGGACATTGTCGGCCTCGGTGATGGTGCGGCCGGGGCGGTGCTCGTAGATCGTGCCGATCTCGAACTCCTCGAACCACAATCCCCGCTGGACGACCCGGCGCGTTTCGGTGCTCGATGGCGCCTGCTCTCGAGGCCCTCCGTGGTCACGCTCCGCTGCCGCCTCCGGGCCGCCGTGATCAGGCGCGCTCACAGCCCCAGCTCCCGTGCGATCAGCATCAGCTGTACCTCCGTCGTGCCCTCGCCGATTTCCAGGATCTTGCTGTCACGGTAGTGCCTCGAGACCGGGTATTCGTTCATGAAGCCGTTGCCGCCGAAGATCTGGGTGGCGTCGCGGGCGTTGTCCATGGCGGCCTCGCTGGCGACCATCTTCGCGATCGATGCTGCCTTCTTGAACGGCTTGCCCGCCAGCATCAGTGCCGCCGCGTCGTAGTAGGCGGTGCGGGCCACATGCGCGCGCGCCTCCATCCGGGCGATCTTGAAGGCGATGGCCTGGTTGCGGCCGATCGCCTGACCGAAGGCCTGGCGCTCACCCGCGTAGCGCACGCTCTCGTCGACACAGCCCTGCGCGGCGCCGACCGCGAGCGCGGCGATGGCGATGCGGCCCTCGTCGAGAATCCGCAGGAAGTTGGCGTAGCCGCGGCCGCGTTCGCCGAGCAGGTTCTCCCGCGGCACCCGGACATCGGTGAAGCTGAGCGGATGGGTGTCCGAGGCATTCCAGCCGACCTTGTTGTAGGCCGGTTCGGCGACGAAACCGGGGGTGGCGGTCGGCACCAGAATGGTGGAGATCTCCTTCTTGCCGCCGCTCTGCCCGGTGACCGCGGTGACGGTGACCAGGCGGGTGATATCGGTGCCGGAGTTGGTGATGAACTGCTTGCTGCCGTTGATCACCCAGCTCTCGCCGTCCTCGACGGCGGTGGTGCGGGTACCGCCCGCGTCGGAGCCCGCGTCGGGTTCGGTGAGCCCGAAACCGGCCAGCGCGTGGCCGCTGGTGAGCTGGGGCAGCCACTCGGCCTTCTGCTTGTCGTCACCGAAGCGGTAGATCGGCATGGCACCCAGCGAGACGCCGGCCTCGAGGGTGATGGCCACACTCTGGTCGACCTTGCCGAGTTCCTCGAGCGCCAGGCACAGCGCGAAATAGTCACCGCCCATGCCGCCGAACTCCTCGGGGAAAGGCAGGCCGAACAGGCCCATCTCGGCCATGCCGGCCACGACCTCGTACGGGAAGCTGTGCTCGGCATCGTGTTTCGCCGACACCGGCGCGACGACCTGCTCGGCGAAATCGCGCACGGTCAGGGCGAGCTGACGGTATTCGTCCGGCAGCGAGCCGGTGGACAGGTAGTCGGTCATGCGTTGGTTCCTTCGCGCTCGGTCTCTGCGACAACGGTTTCGGCGAGCACCCGGACCAGCACCTGGTCCAGCTTCACCTGCGTACCGGGCGGCACCAGCACCTCGACGGTGCCCGCGACGGGGGCGGTGAGCGTGTGCTCCATCTTCATGGCTTCGATGACGATCACGGGGTCGCCGACCGCCACGGTCGCGCCGTTGGCGACCGGGGTGGCGATCACCGAACCCGGCATGGGGCTGCGGATCTCGGCGTCACCGACATGGGCCGCGTCGCCGCGGACACTCGCCTCGGCGACTTCCCGCAGCACCGCGACGCTCCCGCCGGTGCTCACCCATACCTGGCCGTCGGCCTCGGCGACGCGATAGGTGTGGCGCAGACCGTCCACGGTGAGGGTGAGCCGGTCCCCGGACAGGGTGGCGGTGAGCGAGCGGGCGCTGTCGCCGGCGGGCTCGCCCGGCTGGGGCGGCACGGTGGATGGGTGCGGTGGGGCGGCGGGGACGCCGGAGGCGTGCTGCTGGTGCGGGACCGGCGCGCTCACCTGCCCGGACGAGGCGGTGGGTGCGGTGTCGTCGTCGGTCAGTCGCACCGTGGCGGAGTCCGGTGTGCCCGTGAGGAACACGTGGCGGATGCGATCCCCGGCGGCGAGCCGGAGCGCCGTGGGGGCCGGTGCACCCAGCCGCCAGCCCGAGGGCACCGACCACGGATCGCCGCCGGTGGCAGGCCACTCCCGCAGCCAGCGGTAGGCGGCGGCCGCGAGGAACTCGTCGTCGGTGACGGTGGCGGGGTGGAAATCGCCGACCCGGCGGTCGAGCAGGGCGGTGTCCAGGCGTCCGGCCCGCACGTCGTCGTCGGCGAGCAGGTAGCGCAGGAACTCGATATTGCTCGTCACGCCGAGCAGGACGGTGTGTTCCAGCGCGCGATCGAGCCGGGCGATGGCGTCGGCGCGGGTGTCGCCGTAGGCGATCACCTTCGACAGCATCGGGTCGTAATCGCTGCCGACTACGGTGCCCTCGAGAAGCCCCGAGTCCACCCGCACGCCCGGCGTATTCGTGCAATTCTGCGCGCCCCAGTCAGTATTCTGACTGCCGACGGCCGAATTGCACGAAAATGCCGGGTCCCCCGGCTCGTCCAGCGCGAGCACAGTGCCGCCGGTCGGCAGGAAACCGCGTCCCGGGTCCTCGGCGTAGACGCGCGCCTCCACCGCGTGGCCTACCAGGTGGATCTCGTCCTGCGTGCGGGTCAGCCGCTGACCCGCGGCCACCCGCACCTGGCATTCCACCAGGTCGACACCGGTGATCAGCTCGGTCACCGGATGCTCGACCTGCAGGCGGGTGTTCATCTCCATGAAGAAGAACTCGTCGGGCCGGTCGGCGGAGACGATGAACTCCACCGTGCCCGCGCCGACATAGTCGACACTGCGCGCGGTATCGCAGGCCGCGGTCCCGATCCGGGCCCTGGTCGCGGCGTCGAGCAGCGGCGACGGCGCTTCCTCGATCACCTTCTGATGCCTGCGCTGCAAGCTGCATTCGCGTTCGCCCAGATGCACCACATTGCCGAACTTGTCGGCCAGGATCTGCACCTCGATATGGCGGGGCCGGGTGACGAACCGCTCCAGGAACAACGTGTCGTCACCGAAGGCGGCACCCGCCTCGCGTCGTGCGCTGACCAGCGCCGCGGGCAGGTCCTCGGGCCGCTCGACCCGCCGCATGCCCTTGCCGCCACCACCGGCGGACGGCTTCACCAGCACCGGATAGCCGACTTCGGCCGCTGCGGTGACCAATTGCTCGTCGGTGAGCCCAGGCTCGGCGATGCCGGGCACCACGGGCACGCCGAACGCGGTGACCGTCTTCTTGGCGGTGATCTTGTCGCCCATCACCTCGATCGCCTTCGCCGGCGGGCCGAGGAACACGATGCCCGCGTCGGCCAGCGCCGCGGCGAACGCCGAATTCTCCGACAGGAAGCCATAACCCGGATGCACGGCCTGCGCCCCGGTGCGGATCGCGGCGTCGACGACCTTCTCGATCGACAGATAGCTCTCCCGCGCGGGTGCGGGCCCCAGGCGCACCGCGACATCGGCCTCGCGCACGTGGCGGGCACCGGCATCGGCGTCGCTGTACACCGCGACCGAGCGAATACCCATGGCGCGCAAGGTCTTGATCACACGCACCGCGATCTCGCCGCGATTGGCGACCAGCACGGTGTCGAACTCGACGGGGGTGGAATTGTTCAGCATGTCCCTCACATCCGGAAGACGCCGTAGGAAACGGGCTCGAGTGGTGCTTGCGCGCACACCGACAGGGCAAGGCCGAGCACGGTTCTGGTGTCCGACGGCGCGATCACGCCGTCGTCCCAGAGGCGCGCGGTGGCGTAGTAGGGGTTGCCCTGGGTCTCGTACTGCTCGCGGATGGGGGCCTTGAACGCCTCCTGATCCTCGTCCGACCAGGGCTGGCCCGCGCTGTCGAGCTGCTCGCCGCGCACCGTCGACAGCACCGAGGCGGCCTGCTCGCCACCCATCACCGAGATCCGCGCGTTCGGCCACATCCACAGGAAGCGCGGCGAATACGCGCGCCCGCACATGGAATAGTTGCCCGCGCCGTAGGAGCCGCCGATCACCACGGTCAGCTTCGGTACCCGCGCGCAGGCCACCGCGGTGACCATCTTCGCGCCGTGCTTGGCGATACCGCCCGCCTCGTAGTCGCGCCCGACCATGAAGCCGGTGATGTTCTGCAGGAACAGCAGCGGGATCTTGCGCTTGTCGCACAGTTCGATGAAATGCGCGCCCTTCATGGCGGATTCGCTGAACAGCACGCCGTTGTTGGCGACGATGCCGACCGGGTGACCGTGGATGCGGGCGAACCCGGTGACCAGGGTCTTGCCGTATTCGGCCTTGAACTCGTGGAACCCGGCCTCGCCGTCGACGATCCGCTCGATCACCTCGCGCACGTCGTAGGGGGTGCGCGCGTCGACGGGGACCACGTCGTAGAGCTCGTCGGTGTCCTTGGCGGGCGGGGTGCTTTCCAGGACCTCCCACGGTGCCTCGGGCTTGGGACCCAGCGTGCCGACGATCTTGCGGACGATGCGCAGCGCGTCGCGGTCGTCGTCGGCCAAGTGATCGGTGACGCCGGAGGTGCGCGAATGCAGCAGGCCGCCGCCCAGTTCCTCGGCGGTGACGACCTCGCCGGTCGCCGCCTTCACCAGCGGCGGACCACCCAGGAAGATGGTGCCCTGATCGCGCACGATGACGGCCTCGTCGGCCATCGCGGGCACATACGCGCCGCCCGCGGTGCACGAGCCCATGACCGCCGCGATCTGGGCGATGCCCTTGGCGCTCATGTTCGCCTGGTTGTAGAAGATGCGGCCGAAGTGCTCGCGGTCGGGGAACACCTCGTCCTGATGCGGCAGGAAGGCGCCGCCGGAGTCGACCAGGTACACGCACGGCAGGTTGTTCTGCGCGGCCACCTCCTGCGCGCGCAGATGCTTCTTCACCGAGATCGGGTAGTACGTGCCGCCCTTGACGGTGGCGTCGTTGGCCAGCACCAGGCACTCGCGGCCCGCGATGCGGCCGATGCCTGCGATCACGCCCGCGCCTGGGCATTCGTCGCCGTACATGCCGTTGCCCGCCAGCGGGGACAGCTCGAGGAACGGGCTGCCGGGATCGAGCAGCTGGTCGACCCGTTCGCGCGGGAGCAGCTTGCCCCTGGCCACGTGCCGCTCGCGGGACTTCCGCGGGCCTCCCAGCGCGGCCGTGGCCAGCCGTTCCCGCAGCTCCGCGACGAGCGCGCCGTGCGCGTCCCGATTGCTCGACATCACACCATCCTGCCATCCGGTTAATCGCCAATAACTGAAATTCAGGTTAATCTTGACTAACCGAGTTGTCCAGAGTGAGCTAGGGAGCGCCCGGATGTCCAGTACCGAATCCGTCCCGGTGACCCGCCGTGAACAGCTCAAAGCCCAGCGCCGCGCGCAGCTGCTCGCCGCGGGCGCCCGGCTGATCGCCGACCGTGGCTTCCTCGGCGTCCGCCTCGACGACCTCGGCGCGGCCGTCGGCATCAGCGGCCCCGCCGTCTACCGCCACTTCGCGAACAAGGAGGCACTGCTGGTCGAACTCCTCGTCGGCGTCAGTGAGCGGCTCTACGACGGCGGACGCGCGGTGGTGTCCACGGCAGACTCCCCGGCCCAAGCCCTGGAAGACCTGGTCGACTTCCACCTCGACTTCGCCTTCGGCGACCCCGAACTCATCCGCATCCAGGACCGCGACCTGGACAACGTCCCCGTCCCCGACCGCCGCACCCTGCGCCGCCTCCAGCGCCAGTACGTGGAGGTGTGGGTCGGCGTGCTGCGCGAGCTGCGCCCCGGCCTGACCGAGGAAACCGCCCGCATCCAGGCGCACGCCGCCTTCGGCCTGATCAACTCCACCCCGCACAGTGCGACCAAGGCCAGCGCGGGCAAGGCCAGGCCGGTCCTGCGGGAGATGGCCCTGGCCGCGTTGCGCTGATGAACTCAGCGCTGTGAATCGTCCAGAGTCTGGCAAATATGGCTACAATGGTAATAATAATTATGGCCACTTCAGGAGGGTCGATGGAGATCGGTGTGCGAGACCTCAGGGATCATCTCAGCCGCCATCTGGCGGAGGTGCGCTCGGGACGGTCGGTGACAATCACCGACCACGGGAATCCGATAGCCCGGATCGTCCCTGTCGATCGGTTGACCGCGTTGGAGCAATTGCGCAAAGAGGGACGGATTCAACCTGCACGTAAACGCAAGCAGACGACGACTGAGCCGATTCAGGGCGGCGGAATCGTTTCCGACCTGGTCGACGACCAGCGCCGGTGATCGGCTACCTGGATACCGCGGCGTTCATTCCGCTGTTGGTCGTCGAGCCGGGGAGCCCCGCGTGCCGCCGGTTCTGGGACCTCGCCGACGACATTGTCTCGTGTCGGCTGCTCTACGTGGAATCGGCGGCGGCGCTGGCTCAGGCACACCGCATGGGTCGGCTCAGCAGTGCCGAGTTCGCGGCGGCCAAGCGGCTGCGTGACGACTACTGGGAGCAGATCAACGTTACCGAGGTGGACGAAACTCTGGTTCGGACAGCGTCGGAGTTCGCCGAGATGTACGCGTTGCGTGGTTACGATGCTGTCCACTGCGCGGCAGCGGCGCAGTTGGAGGATTCTGACCTGGTCGCGGCTTCGGGTGACCGGAAGCTGCTGACCGCATGGAAAGAGCTGGGGGTCGCTGCTTTCGACACGAACGCGCCGGACCTGTAGCCGGGCGCGATCAGGTGAGCTGGTTCCATAGCCAGGTGGGGCCGACGGTGGTGGCGTTGTGGGCGGTGACGCGGGTGCGGAGTTCGCGGTCGGCGGTGACGACAGTGAGTTCGGCGTAATCGGTTGCCGCGGTGACGGCTTCGACGATCGCGTCGTCGCCGGAGCCATCGGCGAGCAGGATGCGCAGGCGTGGCGGTGTCGGGGTGTCGGCGGCCGGTTTGGCGGCGCCTTCGAGGATCACGGTGATATCGGTGGTGTCGGGCAGGCGCGTGGTCAACTCGGCCAGGGCGGTGAGCAGGCGGCGGGCGGCGCCCGCGCGATCCTTCCACCAGCCGTCGGCCCGCGAACCGACGACATTGGCCGCGTCGACGACGATCAGCTGCCTCGGTGCGCTCATCGGTCCAGTCTGCCCTGGTCAGGCGGCGGCGGGGACCGCCAGGGTGCTGAGGTGGCCATCGGTCATGCGGTAGACGGCGTCCATGCGGTGCAGGTGGGTGGGGTCGTGGGTGACCAGCACGGTCGCCGCGCGATGCTCGCGGGCGATGGTGGCGATCAGGTCGAGCACGGCCGCGCCGCGTTCGGAGTCCAGCGCGCTGGTCGGTTCGTCGACGACGAGCAGCGCCGGATCGTTCATCAGGGCGCGGGCGATATTGACGCGCTGGCGCTGCCCGCCGGACAGCTGCGCCGGACGCTTGCGCGCATGGTCCGCCAGCCCGACCAGATCGAGGAGCTCCAGTGCGCGGGAACGGGTTACGCCGCGCCGGGCACGGGAGCGGCCGCCCAGGTGGGCGGTGACCTCGAGTTGCTCCACGGCGGTGAGCGCCGGAATGAGATTCGGCTGCTGGAACACGATGCCCATCGTTTCGCGGCGGATCGTGGCGGCCGCGCGCCTGCTCAGCGTCGCGAGCTCGATACTGCCCGAATCGGTGTCGAGCTCGACGCGGCCCGCGTCGGGCCGGATCAGCGTCGCCGCCACCGCGAGCAGGCTCGACTTGCCGGAGCCGGACGGGCCGGTGACGGCGGCGATCGTGCCGCCGGGAACCCGCAGGTGCACCCGGTCGAGGGCGGTGAGCCTGCCGGCGCCGTCGGCGTAGGTGAGGGTGACATCGGTGAGGGTGAGTGCCATGGGGAGTCCTTCAGCGGGTCGCGCCGAGCGCGGTCAGCGGATCGGTGGTGAACAGGAAGCGCAATGCGACCGCCGCACCGGCCAGGCCGAGCGCGATCAGCGCCACCGCGGGCATCAGGGTGGTCGAGGGGGAGAGCACGAACGGCATGGCGTCACCGAGGAACAGCGAGGTCACCGCGGTGATGCCGAGGCCGGCCGCGACACCGGTCACCAGAACGATCGCGGCCTGGGCGAGAGCGTCGACGACCAGCGAACCGGTGGTGGCGCCGAGCGCCTTCATGGTGGCGATATCGGGCTGGCGCTGCACCGTCCACACGGTGAAGAAGGCGCCGATGACCAGCGCGGAGATGGCGAACAGCAGCACCGTCATCAAGGTGAGCGAGCTGTTCTCGGCCTGGTAGGAACCGATCGCCTGCACGGCCTCGCGGGCGGGCACGGTCCGCGTCCCCGCTTCGGCGTCGAGTCCGGCGGGGCTGTCACCGGTCACCGCGAGCACGGTCGCCGCACCGGCGCGCGGGCTGGCCGCCTGCCAGTCCGGCATGCTCGTCCAGATCACCGGAGTGTGGCTGTACCACTCGTCCCCGGCGACCGCGGCGACGGTGAACTCGTGCCCCGCGAGCAGTACGGTGTCGCCGGTGCCGGCCGACAGTTCCCTGGCCGCACCGGAACTCAGCACGACCGCGCCCGGTGCGGTAGCTGGATGATTGCCGAATGCGGCGGGGTCGCCGCCGAACAAGGCGACCTGCACCGGGCTCGCGCCCGCGTGTTCGGCCCTGGTCCGCGAGATGCCGACCGGGGTGACGGTGCCCGCCGCCTGCCATCGCGCGATCTGCTCCTCGGTCAGCACCGAGGCGTCGAACGACGGATCGGTGCCGGTCTCGGCGAACACCACCCGATCGGCGCGCAGGCCCTGGACAGCGGAGATGTTCTGGTGCGCCAGCCCGGCGGTGAGGCCGCTGAGGAAGCTGACCAGCACCGCCACCAGCAGCACCACGGTGGTGATCAGCAGAAAGCGGCCGCGGGCGGCTCGCAGATCTCGGAGTGCGACGAACATGCCTCCACTCTCGCCGCGCGCACGGGTCCCGCCATCGCACCCGCGCAGGAATCGCTGTCCACCCAAGGACTGCCCGCCTTTACACCTTTCGATGGATGCCGCCCCGGTTGCCGCACATATGCTGGTCGAGTGCACTCGTCCCCCCTGACGCCGGTCGTCACCACCCTGCGCCTCGGCCTGCACGTGCTGGTCACGGTGCTGGCCGCGGTCGTCGCGGTGCGCGCGGTCCTGCCCGGCGGTGGGGGACATGGCGCCGTGGTGGTCGTGCTGACCATCCTCTGGCTCCTGGTCTACTTCGCGGGCACCGAACTGCCCCGCTTGCGCGGGAACAAACTGGCCGCCGGGGTACCCGCGTCGGCGGTCGACGATGTGCGGTGGGCATCACGGCCGATCGGGGCCGTCGTGGACGAATCGAAGTTCGGCGGGCTGTCTGTGTCGGGGTTCGGCAGTGGGTCGGATCCTGGTGTGTCGGTGGGGTCGGGTTCGGGTGAGCCGTCTGCGTCCGGTAGCGGGTCGGATCGCAGTGCGTCGGGACCGAAGTCCGATGAGCTGTCGGCGCCGGAGTTCGGTGACCGGTCGGATCGTGGTGCGGCGGACGGCGATTCCGTTGTGGTGTGGGGCTGGTTGGCCGCTCTCACCGTGCTGTGGCTGATGTTGCTCGGGCTCACGCCGGACGCGGTGTATCTGGCGTTCGGGTTGTTCTTCCTCTACCTGCATCTGCTGTCACGGCGCTGGGGGCTGGCCGCGGTGGTACTGGCGACGGTGGTCGGGGTGGTCGGGTTCGCGGCGCATCGGGGCTGGTCGGTGGCCGCGGCGGTGGGGCCGGTGCTCGGGGCGGCGGTGGCGATCGGGATCGGGCTCGGCTATCAGGCGCTGTACCGGGAGGCCGTCGAGCGCGAGCGGCTGATCGACGAATTACTCGGCACCCGAGCGATTCTCGCCGAGCGGGAACGCACGGCGGGCAAGCTGGCCGAGCGGGAACGGCTGGCCAAAGAGATCCACGACACCGTCGCGCAGGGGCTCAGCAGTATCCAGCTGCTGTTGCACGCCGCCGAGCAGGCGGCGCCGGATCATCCCGCGCTGGACCGGATCCGGCTCGCCCGCGAGACCGCCGCGGAGGATCTGGCCGAAACTCGCAGGCTCATCGACGAATTGGCACCGGCCGCCCTCGACGGGCAGTCACTCGCCGACGCGCTGGCGCGGATCTGTGATCGCGCGCAATCACCCACCCTGTCCACCCAGCTGCTGGTGGAAGGCGAACCGGAGCGCCTGCCGATGCCGGTGGAGGCCGCGCTGGTGCGGATCGCGCAGAGCGCCGTCGCCAATGTGGTGCAACACGCGGCCGCCGCGCGCATGCGGGTCACCCTCACCTACGACGACACCGACGTGCACCTCGATATCGTCGACGACGGCCGCGGCATCGATCCCGCGGTGCTGCGCGGTCCGCGCGCCGGCGCGTTCGGGCTGGCCGCGATGCGCAGCCGCGTCGAACAGCAGGGCGGTGCCATGACGGTGGAATCCGAGCCCGGGCACACCGCGGTCACGGTGTCCTTCCCGCTGGGCACGGTCCCGTGATCCGGTTGCTGCTCGCCGACGATCACGCCATCGTCCGCGCCGGATTGCGCGCCCTGCTGGAGGCGGCCGAGGACATCACCGTCGTCGGGGACGTCGCCGATGCCGATGCGGCCGTGGCCTTCTGCGCCGCCACCCCGGTCGACCTGGTCCTGATGGACCTGCGCTTCGGCGCCGGCCGCTCCGGTGCCTCGGCCACTGCGGGCCTGCGCGCACTGGCAGACCCGCCGAACGTCCTGGTCGTCACCAATTACGACACCGACGCCGACATCCTCGGCGCCATCGAGGCGGGCGCGGTCGGCTACCTGCTCAAGGACACCCCGCCGCCGGAACTCCTCGCCGCCGTCCGCGCCGCCGCCGCGGGCGAAAGCGTGCTCTCGCCGACCGTCGCCTCACGTCTGATGACCCGGGTCCGCCGCGCCGACACCACCCTGAGCCCCCGCGAAGTGGAGGTGCTGCGGCTGGTCGCCGCCGGCCTGTCCAACCGGGAGATCGCCAAGCGACTCTTCCTCAGCGAGACAACCGTCAAATCCCACCTCGTGCACATCTACGCCAAACTCGGCGTCAAGTCCCGCACCTCCGCCGTGGCCACCGCCCGCACCCGGGGCGCCATCTAGGGCAGCTCGAGATCACCAGGCCATTACGTAGTTGCCTGGTGATCACGTGTCCAGCACCTACGCTGGTGCGTATGGAAAATCTCGCTGATCCCAAGGTTCGCGAATTTCTCTCCCACGGCACCCGGACGGGGAAAGTGGCGTTTGTCGCCGCCGACGGGAGGCCGCTGGTCACGCCGGTGTGGTTTGTCGTCGAGGGGGACGAGCTGGTGTTCAATACCGGCAAGACCACCGCCAAAGGCCGTGCCCTCGCCCGTGATCCGCGGGTCGCCCTGTGTGTGGACCTCGAGGAACCGCCCTACGCGCTGGTTCAGGTGCAGGGCACGGTCACCCTCTCCGAGGACCTCGACGAACTCGTGCGCACCGCCACCGCGATCGGCGCCCGCTATATGGGGGCGGAGCGGGGTGAGGAGTTCGGCAAGCGCAACGGGGTGCCGGGGGAGCTGGTGGTGCGTTTGCGCCCGACGAAGGTCGTCGCGCACTTCGACATGACCGGTTAGCCGTCCATCGGCACCGCGTCCGGACCGGGCGTGCTCGGGTCGAACGGTGGCGGGTCGGTGCGATCGAAGCTCGGGGACGAGCAGGTTGCGCCGACTTCCGGTGTGGTGTAGGGGTTTTCGCGCAGGGAGACGATGAACTGGTCGATCCGCTCGTCGCCGGCGCTGTCGAGCTTCAGCTGGTGGCCCCAGGACTGGAGCGAGATCGCCTCGGCCATACCGGGAATCGGCGACATCACCGTGTACTGCTTGTCGATCACCTTCGCGCGCAACGTCTCCTGGTCCTCCGTGCTCACCTGCGCCGGGTCGTAAGCGATCCAGACCGCGCCGTGCTCCAGGGAGTGCACCAGGTTCTCGGTGCGTACCGGCTGGTCGTAGACGACGCCGTCGCAGGCGGCCCAGCGCGCGTCGTGCGGCCCGCCCAGCGGCGGGATCGCCGGATAGGCCACTCGCTGGGTACTCGTCACGTGCTTGCCGGGCGGGAACTCGGCGGTGACGACCCCGGAAATCTGCAGTGAGGGGTCCCGATTGTCTTCGGTGGGGACGAAACTGTCCATCGAGGAGGTCGGCGTGCCCTGGATCGGTGCGCCCGTGGTGCACCCGGCCGCGACGAGCGCGGTCATCGCGATGCTCACACCCAGTGTTCGCCCGGTCCGTCGGGTAGTCGTCGCCACCACGGTCCCCCTTTGTCTGTGTGCCGGCACTCACCGGCGGACTCCGAACTTACTTGCTGCGCGCCGCCCGCGCGTGGTGTCCGCCCCCGGCCCGCCCGCGCGTCACCCGCGATTTACGCTGCTGGCATGACTGTGCACTTCATCGGGGCCGGCCCCGGCGCGGCCGACCTGCTCACGGTGCGCGCGGTGAAGCTGCTGCGCGAGAGCCCGGTCTGCCTGTACGCGGGGACCTATCTCGACCCCGAGGTGCTGGCGCACTGCGCGCCGGGTACCGAGTTCATCGATACGCAGGGGCTCGATCTGGACCAGATCACCGAGCAGCTGGTCCGCGCGCATGGGGCGGGTCGGGACGTGGCGCGGCTGTGCTCGGGTGACCCGTCGATCTATTCGGCGCTCACCGAACAGACCCGTCGCCTCGACGCGCACGGCGTCCCCTGGGACATCACCCCGGGCGTCCCGGCCTACGCGGCGGCCGCGGCCGCGCTCGGTACCGAACTGACGGTTCCCGAGGTCGTCCAGTCGGTGGTGCTCACCCGCACCCAGGCCCGCTCGACCGCGATGCCCGCGGGCGAGGCGCTGTCCGCCTTCGCCGCCACCGGCGCCACCCTCGTGCTGCATCTCGCGATCACCCGCATCCGGGTGATCGCGGCGGAGCTGGTCGCGGAGTACGGCGCGGACTGCCCGGTCGCGGTCGTCTACCGGGCCAGTCAGCCCGAGCAGCTGGTGCTGCGCGGCACGCTGAGCGACATCGCCGGCCAGGTCGAGGCCGCGGGGCTGCGGCAGGCCGCGGTCATCCTGGTCGGCCGCGCGCTGACGGTGGCGATCGACTGCGCCCAGTCCCATCTCTACGACCCGGCCAGGGTCCGTTCCACTACCGACCAGTCGGTGTGAGCCACGACTCATTCACCGCGCCGCCGCATGGTGCCCGCGACGATGTGAGAACACAGACAAGCGTCAGCTAACGGGGCGCTGGCGATTTACCTGGGGCGATGTCGCATCGCTATGGAGGTGGTTGGTTGCCGGGCGAGCTCACCGGTAGATTGGTGCGATGGTTTGCGAAGAGCACACCGGCGCTGCCGGGCCGTCGATCACGAGCATGGTCTCAGCCATGTAACAAGATCGCCGTGGCCGACAGATAGTGCCAATGGACATTTTTGCCTGATTGATTTCGAGAACTGAACCCGAGACGCAGGCGCCACGCTGTGGTCTACAGCTGAGGCGCCTGCGTTCCGGTGTCGTCGGGGAGCGCCGCCTGGTGTTCCGGAAGCGAGGTTTGGGTTGGACCGGCTGGATTTCGGCGGAAACGGCGAGGAGTACTTCCCGCTCTCGCCCGCACAGCTGGGTATCTGGTACGCGCAGCACGTCGACCCACAGGTGCCGATCAACATCGCCCAGTATGTGGACCTGCGTGGCCGCCTCGACGTCCCGGTGCTCGAGCGAGCCAGCTCCGAGGCCGCCGCCGAGCAGCAGTCCGGCTTCCTGCGCATCGTCGAGATCGACGGCGAACCGATGCAGACCGTCGACCTCACCCAGGACGACACCCTCATCTATGTCGACCTGCGCGCCGAGACCGACCCCGAGGCCGCCGCCGCCGAGTGGATGCGCCGGGAATACAGCCGTCCGCTCGACATCGTCGCCGACCGCCTGGTCCAGGCCGCCGCGCTGCAACTCGAGGACGAGCGCTGGTACTGGTACGCGCGCGTGCACCACATCGTGCTCGACGGCTTCGGCGCCAACAACTTCGTCAATCGCACGGCACAGCTCTACACCGCGGCCGTCACCGGCGTCGAGGCCCCGGCCGGCAAGGCCACCGACCTGCGCACCCTCTACGACTCCGAGATCGCCTACCGCGAGAGCACCCGCTTCGAATCCGACAAGGCGCACTGGGCCCAGCGCGTCGCGGGCCTGGAAGAGGGCAGCAGCCTCACCGGCCGGTCGGCGCCGCCCTCGCCGGTCAACGACATCACCAGCGCGGCGCTGAGCGAGGCGCAGGACGCCCTGTTCGAGACGGCCATCACCCGCCACGACACCACCTCGGCGCCGCTGCTGATCGCCGGTTTCGCGGCCTACCTGGCCCAGATCACCGGCACCTCCGATGTCATCCTCAGCCTCCCGGTCACCGGCCGCACCACCGCGGTCATGCGCCGCTCCGGCGGTGTGACCTCCAATATCGTCCCGCTGCGACTGCGCGTCGGTCACGACACCACCGTCGCCGAACTGCTGCGCGCGGTGACCACCGAGGTCTCCGGTGCGCTGCGCCACCAGCGCTACCGCCACGAGGACATCCGCCGCGATTCCGCCGGCGATGGCATGGTGGCCACCGAGTTCTTCGGTCCGTGGGTCAACATCATGCTCTTCGACAACGCGCTGCGTTTCGGGGAGATGGAGGGCACGCTCAATGTGCTCTCCACCGGCTCGATCGAAGACCTGGGCGTCAACTTCTATCAGTCGCACGGCGGCACCCGCTCGCACATCGACTTCGAGACCAACCCGAACCTGTACTCGGCGGCCGAGGCGGCCACCCACCACGGCCGGTTCCTGGAGTTCTTCGACCGTTTCCTGGCCGCCGACGCCGCGCTGCCGGTCTGGCAGCTGCCGGTCACCGGTGCCGCCGAGCTCGAGCGTTCGCTGACCGAGTGGAACGACTCCGCCCACGAGGTCCCCGCGACCACGCTGCCCGCCCTGCTGGACGCGCAGATCCCGCTGACCCCCGAGGCCATCGCCCTGGACTTCGAGGGCGAGACCCTCACCTACGCCGAGTTCGGCGCCCGGGTCAATCGGCTGGCCCGGTTCCTGATCGCCGACGGCGTCGGCCCGGAGTCGCTGGTCGCTCTCGGCATGCGCCGCTCGCTGGACCTGGTCGTCGGCATGCACGCGGTGCTGCGCGCCGGTGGCGCCTACGTGCCGATCGACCCCGATCACCCGGCCGACCGCACCGCCTACATCCTCGAGTCCGCGGCACCGGTCTGCGTGCTGACCACCACCCGCGACGACCTGGACCTGCCCGCGACCGTCGCGCGCGTGGAGATCGACACCCTCGATACCGCCGCCTTCGCCGACGCCCCGGTCACCGACGCGGACCGGCTGTCCCCGCTGCGCCCGGACAACACCGCCTACGTCATCTACACCTCGGGTTCCACCGGCCGTCCCAAGGGCGTCGCGGTCACCCACCACGCGATCGTCAACCAAGAGCTGTGGATGCTCGACGAGTACCGGTTGACCGCCGACGACGTCTACCTGCAGAAGACCGCCACCACCTTCGACGTCTCGCTGTGGGGCTACTTCCTGCCGCTGCTGGTCGGTGCGAAGCTGGTCATCGCCTCGCCGGACGGTCATCGCGATCCGCTCTACGTCGCGGACATGATCGAACGCCACGGCGTCACCGTGACGGACTTCGTGCCGTCCATGCTCACCGTCTTCGTCTCGCACGCCACCCAGACCCAATGTGCCACGCTGCGTGCGGTTTTCGTGATCGGTGAGGCACTGCCGCCGGAGACCGCCGCCGGGCTGCGCGCCATCTCCGACGCCGGCCTGCACAACCTGTACGGCCCGACCGAGGCCGCGGTCTCGGTCACCTACTGGGAGGCCACCGAGGCCGACACCGTCACGGTGCCGATCGGTATCCCCGAGTGGAATGTCGAAGTCTACGTGCTGGATTCGCGGCTGCGCCCGGCCGCGATCGGTGCCCCGGGTGAGCTGTACCTGGCGGGCCGTCAGCTGGCGCGCTGCTACCGCGGCCGCCCCGACCTGACCTCGGACCGCTTCGTCGCCAACCCCGTCGGCGCCCCCGGCGAGCGCATGTACCGCACCGGTGACCTGGTGCGCTGGACCGCTGACGGCGTCCTGGAATACATCGGCCGCACCGACTTCCAGGTGAAGTTCCGTGGTCAGCGCATCGAGCTCGGCGAGATCGAGACCGACCTGCTCGCGCACCCGACCGTCAGCCAGGCGGCCGTGCTCGTGGTCGACACCGCGACCGGCCAACAGCTGGTGGCCTATCTCGTGTCCGCGCCCGGCCAGTCCGCCGACCCGGCCACACTCACCCGTTTCGTGTCCGAGAAGCTGCCCAGCTACATGGTGCCCGCGTCGATCATGGTGCTCGACGCCTTCCCGCTCAACACCTCGGGCAAACTGGACCGCAAGGCACTGCCCGAGCCCGTGTTCAGTGCCGCCGCAGGCGATTTCCGCGCACCACGGACCCCGGCCGAGCAGATCGTTGCCGGCATCTTCGGCGACGTGCTCAGCCAGGAACGGGTCGGCGCCGACGACAACTTCTTCGAACTCGGCGGCAACTCGCTGGTCGCCACCCAGGTGGTGGCCCGTATCGGCGCCGCCTTCGGCATCCAGCTGGGTGTGCGCGCGCTGTTCGAGACCCCGACCGTGGCCGGGCTGGCCGCGCGGGCCGAATCTGTCACGCCCGCTGATGTTTCCGAGGCCCGCCCGCCGCTGATCGCGCAGCCGCATCCCGAGCAGGTGCCGCTGTCGCTGGCCCAGCAGCGGATGTGGTTCATCAACCAGTTCGATCCCGCCGCGCCGACCTACAACCTGCCATTCGTGGTGCAGATGAAGGGCCGCGTCGACGTCGACGCGCTGATCGCCGCGCTCAATGACGTTGTGGTGCGCCAGGAATCGCTGCGCACTGTCTTCCCGGACGCCGACGGCGGCTTCCAGCAGGTGCTCGGCGCCGACGAGTTCGATCTGGGCATCACGGTGACCCCGATCGACCAGTCGCTGCTGCGCGACGAACTGATCCTGTTCGCCTCCACCGGTTTCGACGTCACCCTGGAACTGCCGATCCGCGTGCGGATCTACCAGGTGACCGGCGGATCGACCAATGGCACACCGGAATTCGCGGTCGCCTTCGTGGTTCACCACATCGCCGCCGACGGCTTCTCCTTCGGCCCGCTGGCCCGCGATGTCGCCACCGCCTACCTGGCCCGCTCCGCCGGGCAGGCGCCGGCCTGGACGCCGCTGCCGGTGCAGTACCGCGACTACACGCTGTGGCAGCGCGAATTGCTCGGTGCTGAAAGCGATCCCGCGTCGATGGCCGCGCGTCAGCTCGACTACTGGCAGCGCACCCTCGACGGCCTGCCCGATCAGCTCGATCTGCCCAGCGATCGCCCGCGTCCGCAGCAGCAGAGCTTCCGTGGCGCGCGCGTCGGCTTCGGCATCGACGCCGAGACCCACGCCCAGCTCGCCGCGCTGGCTCGCGCCAACGGCGTCACCCTGTTCATGGTGGTGCACGCCTCGCTGGCCGTGCTGCTCGCGCGCCTGTCCGGCACCACCGACATCGCCGTCGGCACGCCCATCGCCGGCCGTGGCGAGCAGGCACTCGACGACCTGATCGGCATGTTCGTCAACACGCTGGTGCTGCGCTCGGATGTGGACCCGGCCCAGCCGTTCAGCGAGTTCCTCGCGCGCACCCGCGAGACCGATCTGTCGGCCTTCGCCAATGCCGATGTGCCGTTCGAGCGGCTCGTCGACGTGCTCAACCCGTCGCGTTCGCAGGCGCGCCACCCGCTGTTCCAGGTGGTGCTCTCGTTCCAGGAGATGTCGCACGGCACGCTGGAGCTGCCCGGTCTCACGGTCAGCGCCGACGAGGTCGAGGTCGACATGGCCAAGTTCGACCTGCAGTGGACCCTCACCGAGGAGCACACCACCACCGGATCGCTGTCCGGCCTGACCGGCGTGCTCACCTACGCCGTCGACCTGTTCGACCGGTCGACCGTCGAAGAACTGCTGCTGCGCTGGCGCCGGGTACTCGCCGCGATCCTGGCCGACCCGGCCGTCACCGTCGGCGCGATCGACGTCCTCGACGACGCCGAGCGCACCGACCTGGTCACCCGCTACGGTGCCCCCGCCGCGGTCGCGCGCACCTTGCCGCAGCTGATGGCCCAGGCCGCCCGCGACACCGAGGCGACCGCCGTCGTTTTCGAGGGGACAGCCGTCTCTTATGGCGAGTTGGATCGCCGCTCGAATCAGCTGGCGCGCTTGCTGATCCAGCAGGGCCTTGGCGCCGAGGACTTCGTCGCCGTGGCCGTGCCGCGCTCGCTGGAGTCGGTGCTCGCGGTGTGGGCGGTCGCCAAGACCGGCGCAGCGTTCGTGCCCGTCGACCCGAACTACCCGGCCGACCGGATCGCGCACATGATCACCGATGCCGGTGTGTCCGTGGGTATCACGGTCACCGGTGAGGCCGGCGAGGTGCCGGATACGGTACGTTGGCTCGAGATCGATGACATCGACCTCGACGACATCTCCGACGCCCCGCTGGCCCCGCGCGAACTGGTCCGCCCGACCGATCCCGCGCAGCCCGCGTACCTGATCTACACCTCCGGTTCCACCGGTGTGCCCAAGGGCGTCGTGGTCACCCATGCCAGCGTCGCCAACTTCTGCGCCGAGCAGATCGAGCTGTACTCGCTCGACTCCGACACCCGCGCACTGCATTTCGCCTCGCCGTCGTTCGACGCGTCGGTGCTGGAACTGCTGCTGGCGCTGGGCCGTGGCGGCACGCTCGTCGTGGTCCCGCCGGGTGTGTACGGCGGTGAGGAACTGCGCGACATCCTCATCACCGAGGAAGTCACCCACGCCTTCGTCACCCCGGCCGCGCTGGCCACCTTCGACGCCCGCGGCCTCGACCACCTGCGCGTGCTCGCGGCCGGTGGTGAGGCGGTCCCGCCGGAGCTGGTCACCAAGTGGGCGGTCCGCCTGCCCGACGGCTCGCGCCGCATGCTGGGCAATGTCTACGGCCCCACCGAGACCACCATCGCCTCCAACCTCTCCGAGGGCCTGATCCCGGGGGAGCGGGTCGTCATCGGTGGCCCGATCCGCGGCGTGCACACCCTGATCCTCGACGACCGCCTGCGCCCGGTACCGGTGGGCGTGGCCGGTGAGCTCTACATCGGCGGCGTCGGCATGGCGCGCGGCTACCACGCGCGCGCCGCGCTGACCTCGGATCGCTTCGTCGCCAACCCGTACGCGCCCGGCCAGCGGATGTACCGCACCGGTGACGTGGTGCGGTGGACCGCCGACCGCAATGTCGAATACGTCGGCCGCTCCGACTTCCAGGTGAAGGTCCGCGGTTTCCGTATCGAACTGGGCGAGATCGACTCCGCGCTCGCCTCGCACGAGACCGTCGACTTCGCGGTCAGCATCGGCCACAAGAACAAGGGCGGCAGCACCTCGCTGGTGTCCTATGTGGTCGCGGTGCCGGGCCGGTCCATCGACATCGCCGAGCTGACCGACCATGTGGCGCAGCGTCTTCCGGCCTACATGGTGCCGTCCTCGATCATGGTGCTGGCCGCGATCCCGCTGACGGTCAACGGCAAGCTCGATCGCCGCGCGCTGCCCGCGCCGGTGTTCGAGGTGCGCGAGTTCCGCGCGCCGACCACCCCGATCGAGCAGATCGTCGCACAGGTCTTCGCCGACGTACTCGAGCTCTCCCGGGTCGGCGTCGAGGACGACTTCTTCGAACTCGGCGGCAACTCGCTGATCGCCACCCAGGTCGCCTCCCGCATCGGCATCGCCCTGGACACCCGGGTCCCGGTGCGCATGCTGTTCGAGGCACCCACCGTCGCGGCACTGGCCGCGCGGGTGGAGTCGCAGGCCGGTGACGGTGCCCGTAAGGCGCTGGTCGCGCGCGAGCGGCCCGACCTGGTGCCGCTGTCGCTGGCCCAGCAGCGCATGTGGTTCCTCAACCGCTTCGACACCGCCTCGGCCGTCAACAACATCCCGGTCGCCATCCGGCTGTCCGGCGAACTCGACGTGGCCGCGCTCCAGGTCGCCGTCATCGACGTGATCGACCGGCACGAGTCGCTGCGCACCGTGTTCCCCGAGTCGGGCAACGGCCCGGTGCAGGTGGTACTCGACGCCGCGCAGATCGTCCCCGACCTGACCCCGTACCGGGTCACCGAGGACAACCTCATCGACCACCTGATCGACCTGGCCTCGATGGCCTTCGACGTGACCAGCGAAGTACCGCTGCACGCACGGCTTTTCGAGATCAGCGAGACCGAGTACGTGCTCGGCATGGTGGTGCACCACATCTCCGCCGACGGCTGGTCGATGGCGCCGCTGTCGCGCGATGTCATCGTCGCCTACGCCGCGCGCACCTCGTGGGAGGCGCCGACCTGGGCCGAATTGCCGGTCCAGTATGCGGATTACGCGCTGTGGCAGCGCGAGGTCCTCGGCTCCGAGGACGACCCCAAGTCGCTGATCTCCTCCGAGATCGACTACTGGGCACGCGAACTCGCCGATCTGCCCGACGAGCTGGTGCTGCCCGCCGACCACCCGCGTCCGCCGGTGGCCACTTATCGCGGCGGCACCTACAGCTTCGTCATCTCCGGCGACACCCAGCGCGCCCTGGTCGAACTGGGCCGCCGCTACAACGCCTCGCTGTTCATGGTCATGCACAGCGCGCTGGCCGTGCTGCTGGCCCGCGCCAGCGGCACCAGCGACATCGCCATCGGCACGCCGGTGGCCGGCCGTGGTGACCAGGCCCTCGACGACCTGGTCGGCATGTTCGTCAACACCCTGGTGCTGCGCTCCCAGGTCGAGGGCGCGACCCCGTTCGCGGCCCTGCTCGACCAGGCCCGCGAGACCGACCTGCAAGCGTTCGCGCACGCCGACGTGCCGTTCGAGCGGCTCGTCGAGGTGCTCAACCCGCCGCGTTCGCAGGCGCGGCACCCGCTGTTCCAGGTGATGCTGTCGTTCCAGAACAACAAGCAGGCCTCGCTGCAGCTGCCCGGCCTGTCGGTCAGCGGCATCGACTACGACTCCCAGCTGGCCAAGTTCGACCTGCAGTTGACCCTGACCGAGGTGCAGGACACCGACGGGGAGGCCGGCGGCATGTCGGCCGAGTTCTCCTACGCCCTCGACCTTTTCGAGGAATCGACGGTCGCCGCGTTCGCGCGCAGGCTCGACAACATCTTCGCCGCGATCGTGGCCGACCCCGAGGTCGCCGTCGGCGATATCGATCTGCTCGCGCCCGAGGAGCACGCGCAGGTCCTCGTCGACTGGAACGACACCGCCCGCGCGGTCCCCGACGCCACCCTGGTCTCGCTGTTCGACGCCCAGGTCGCCGCCACCCCGGACGCGCTCGCCCTGGTCTTCGAACACGAGGAACTGACCTACCGCGAGCTGCAGGAGCGGGCCAACCGCATCGCCCGCAAACTCATCGCCGAGGGCGTCGGCCCCGGATCGCATGTGGCACTGGCCATTCGCCGGTCCACCGAGCTGGTCGTCGCCATGTACGCGGTGCTGCAGGCCGGTGCGGCCTATGTGCCGCTGGATCCCGACCAGCCCGCCGACCGCATCGGTCACATCATCGAGACCGCGCAGCCACAGCTGGTGCTCACCAGCCGTCGCGACGCCTTCGAGGCCGACGGCGTCACCGTGCTGGCGGTCGAGAACATCGAACTGCCCGCCGATTTCAGCGCGGCCCCGATCACCGACGCCGAACGTACACGGCCGCTGCGCGCCACCAATACCGCCTACGTCATCTTCACCTCGGGGTCGACCGGTCGGCCCAAGGGTGTCGCGGTCGATCACGCCGCGATCGTCAACCGGCTGCTGTGGATGCAGCACGAGTACCCGATCGACGCCGCCGACGCGGTCCTGCAGAAGACCCCTGCCACCTTCGACGTGTCGGTGTGGGAGTTCTTCTGGCCCTTGCAGACCGGTGCGCGCCTGGTCGTCGCCAAGCCCGACGGGCACCGCGACCCGGTGTACCTGGCCCAGGTCATCGCCGAGCGCGGCATCACCACCGCGCACTTCGTGCCATCGATGCTGTCGGTGTTCGTCTCGACGCTGGGCAACAACGGCAACGGCAGTGCCGTGCGGTTGCGGCAGGTGTTCGCCTCCGGTGAGGCGCTGCCCGCGCCGACCGCGCAGCGCCTGCGCGAACTCACCGGCGCCCGCCTGCACAACCTGTACGGCCCCACCGAGGCCGCGGTCGACGTCACCTATCACGAGGTCGTCGACGCCGACGTGGAGTCGGTGCCGATCGGCCGTCCGGTGTGGAACACCAAGGTGTTCGTGCTGGATTCGCGGTTGCATCCGGTGGCCCCCGGGGTCGCGGGTGAGCTGTATCTGGCGGGCGAGCAGCTCGCCGTCGGCTACCTCAATCGCGCCGATCTCACCGCCGATCGGTTCGTCGCCAACCCGTACGGGCAGGCCGGTTCGCGCATGTACCGCACCGGTGACCTGGTCACCTGGACCCGCGACGGCGAACTGAACTACCTGGGCCGCACCGACTTCCAGGTGAAGCTGCGCGGTCTGCGCATCGAGCTCGGCGAGATCGAGGCGACCCTGCTGGCCCAGCCGGGCGTCGCGCAGTCGGTCGTGGTCGTGCGCGCCGACGCGCACGCGGGCGACCAGCTCGTGGGTTATGTGGTGCCCGAACCGGATTCGGGCATCGACGTGGCCATGGTGAAGGCGGGCATCGCGGCCGAACTGCCCACCTACATGGTGCCCTCGGCGCTGGTGGTGCTGGATGCCTTCCCGCTCAACGCTTCCGGCAAGCTCGACCGCAAGGCGCTGCCCGCGCCGGTGTTCGAGGCCAAGGTGTTCCGCGCGCCCTCGACCCCGATCGAGGAGATCGTGGCCGAGATCTTCGCCGATCTGCTCGGCGCCGAACGCGTCGGCGTGGACGACGACTTCTTCGCTCTCGGCGGCAACTCGCTGGTCGCCACCCAGGTCGCCGCGCGCCTGAGCAAGGCCCTCGACGCCGAGGTCGGCGTGCGCACCCTGTTCGAGGCGCCGACGGTCGGCGCGCTGGCCGCCCGGGTGGAATCGCACGCGGGCAGCGGTCTGCGCGCCGAGCTCACCGCGCGGCCGCGCCCCGAGCACCCGCCGCTGTCGCTCGCCCAGCAGCGCATGTGGTTCCTCAACCGCTTCGACATCGCCGACACCGGCGACAACGGCACCTACAACATCCCGGTCGCGGTCCGCCTGCAAGGCCTGCTCGACCTGCCCGCCCTGCGTGGCGCGGTCGCCGACGTGATCGCCCGCCACGAATCCCTGCGCACCGTCTACCCCTCACACGACGGCACCGCCTATCAGAAGGTGCTCGCCGCCGCCGTCTCGATTCCCGACCTGGAACTGATCGAGGCCGACGAGACCGACATGGCGATCTCGCTCTACGAGTTCGCCCGTCGCGGCTTCGACGTCACTGCCACCGCGCCGGTGCGCCTGCGCGTCTACGAGCTCAGCGAGCGCGAGCACGTGCTGGTGATGGTGGTCCACCACATCGCCTCCGACGGCTTCTCGCTGCGCCCGCTGGTGCGCGACCTGATGACCGCCTATGTCGCGCGCACCGCCAACGCCGAGCCGGGCTGGCCGCCCCTGGCCGTCCAGTACGTGGACTACGCGCTGTGGCAGCGCGAGACCCTCGGCGACGAGAACGACCCGACCTCGCTGATCTCCGAGCAGCTCGAGCACTGGCGCGGTGCGCTGGCCGATCTGCCTGACGAGCTGCGCCTCGGCCACAAGTCGCGGCCCGCCCAGGCCACCTACCAGGCGGGCACACACCGCTTCGAGGTGCCCGGCGAACTCGTCGACGCGCTCAACCAGCTCGCACACGAGCGCGGCACCACGCTGTTCATGGTGGTGCACAGTGCATTCGCCGCGCTGCTCGCGCGGCTGTCGGGGACCTCCGACATCGCCATCGGCACCCCGGTCGCCGGTCGTGGACAGCAGGCGCTCGACGACCTGGTCGGCATGTTCGTCAACACCCTGGTGCTGCGCGCCCAGGTCGACCCGGCCGCGTCCTTCGCCGAGCTGCTCGGGCAGGTCCGCGAGCACGACCTGGCCGCGTTCGCGCACGCCGACGTGCCGTTCGAACGCCTCGTCGAGGTGCTCAACCCGGCCCGCTCGCAGTCGCGCCACCCGCTGTTCCAGGTGATGCTCTCCTTCCAGAACCTGGGCCGCACCACCCTGGAACTGCCCGGCCTGACGGTCTCCGAGCTGGGGATCGACCAGCACACCGCCAAGTTCGACCTGCAACTCGCGCTCAGCGAGGTCCCGGCCGACGACGACAGTCACCTCGACGCCGAACTCGTCTACGCCACCGACCTTTTCGACGCCGGATTCGCGGCCACCTTCGGTGCGCGGCTGCTGCGCGTGCTCACCGCGATCGTGGCCGATCCGTCGGCCGCCGTCGGTGATATCGAACTGCTCGACGCCGCCGAACGCACCCTGGTGCTGGACCGCTGGAACGACACCGAATTCGCCGTCGACGCCGCGCTGAGCACCCCCAGCGACGACGACCCGGCCACCCTCTACGCTCTCTTCGAGGCGCAGGTCGCGCGCACCCCCGACGCGACCGCGCTCACCTTCGAGGGGACGAGTCTGGCCCACCCGTCGCCCGACCACCACCCCTCATCGAGTCTCTCCGAGACGCTCACCTATTCCGAGTTCGCCGTGCGGGTGCGTCAGCTGGCGCGCTGGCTCAAGGATGCCGGTGTCGGCCCGGAATCGTATGTGGCCCTTGGCATGCGGCGCTCGATCGACCTGCTGGTCGGCATGTACGCCGTGTCCGCCGTCGGTGGCGCCTACGTGCCGCTTGACCCCGATCACCCGGCCGAGCGCATCGAGCACATCCTCGACACCGCGCAGCCGGTGTGCGTGCTGACCTCCGGGGAGAGCCTGCCCGCGGCCGCCGGTCGCGAGGTGCGCATCGACGAACTGGACCTGTCCGGCCACTCGGCCGAGCCGGTCACCGACGCCGACCGGCATCGCCCGCTGCGCTCGGGCAACACCGCCTACGTCATCTTCACCTCCGGCTCGACCGGCCGGCCCAAGGGCGTCGCGGTCAGCCATGCCGCGATCGTCAACCGCCTGGTGTGGATGCACGCCGCCTACGGCCTGGCCGCCGACGACGTGGTGCTGCAGAAGACGCCCGCCACCTTCGACGTGTCGGTGTGGGAGTTCTTCTGGCCCTTGCAGGTCGGCGCGCGCCTGGTCGTCGCCAAGCCGGACGGGCACCGCGACCCGGCCTACCTGGCCCGGCTGATCGCGGCCGAACAGGTCACCACGGTGCACTTCGTGCCGTCGATGATGGCCGTGTTCGTCACCGAACCGCTTGCCGCGGACTGTGTCTCGCTGCGCAATGTGTTCGCCTCCGGTGAGGCGCTGCCCGCGCCGACCGCGCAGCGCCTGCGCGAGCTGACCGGCGCCGCGCTGCACAACCTGTACGGCCCCACCGAGGCCGCGGTCGACGTGACCTATCACGAGGTCACCGACGCCGACACCGACACCGTGCCGATCGGCGCCCCGGTGTTCAACACCCGTCTCTACGTACTGGATTCGCGGCTCAAGCCCGTTCCGGTGGGTGTCGCGGGTGAGCTCTATCTCGCGGGCGTGCAGCTGGCGCACGGCTATGTGGGTCGCCCCGACCTCACCATGGACCGTTTCGTCGCCGACCCGTTCAACCCCGGCGAGCGCATGTACCGCACCGGCGACCTGGTCACCTGGACCGCGTCCGCGGGCGATACGCGCTCCGCGACCTCCGCCGGTCGTATCGCGCACGGCGAACTGGAGTACCTGGGCCGCACCGACTTCCAGGTGAAGCTGCGCGGTCTGCGCATCGAGCTCGGCGAGATCGAGTCCGCGCTCACCGCGCTGCCGCAGATCGCCCAGTCGGTGGTCGTGGTCCGCGCTGACGAGCGCACCGGTGACCAGCTGGTCGCCTACGTCATCCCGCGGCAGGGCGCGACCGTCGACACCGACGCGGTCAAGGACGCGCTCGGCGCCGAACTGCCGGTGTACATGGTGCCGGCCGCCTACGTGGTGCTGAACGCGTTCCCGCTCAACGCTTCCGGCAAGCTCGACCGCAAGGCGCTGCCCGCGCCGGTGTTCGCCGCGCGCACCTTCCAGGCGCCGGTCACCCCGGTGCAGCAGATCGTCGCCGCCACCTTCGCCGAGGTGCTCGGCGCGGGCCAGGTCGGCCTCGACGACGACTTCTTCGAACTCGGCGGCAACTCGCTGGTCGCCACCCGGGTCGCCGCGCGCCTGTCCGAGGCGCTCGACACCCAGGTGCCGCTGCGGGCGCTGTTCGAGGCCTCGACCGTGGCCGCGCTGGCCGCGCGCGTGGAGACCGCCACCGGCCGCGGCGGGCGCATCCCGCTGGTGCCGCAGCCGCGCCCCGAACTGGTGCCGCTCTCGCAGGCCCAGCAGCGGATGTGGTTCCTCAACCGCTTCGACAACCGCACCGCGGTCAACAACATCCCGGTGGCGATCCGCCTCACCGGCGACCTCGATGTCGCCGCGCTGGAAGCCGCCATCGCCGACGTGACCGCCCGGCACGAGTCGCTGCGCACCTTCTACCCGGAAGTGGAAGGCGCCGGCTACCAGCAGGTCCTGCCCGCCGACGAGGTCCGCTTCGCGCTGCCTGCCCAGCCGGTCGCCGCGAACGAGGTGCTCGCCCGGGTGGTCGAACTGGCGAGCGTGCACTTCGACGTCACCCGCGAGGTGCCGTTCCGCGCGAGCCTGCTGCGTATCGACGAGCGGAACCACGTCGCCGTGCTCGTCATGCACCACATCAGCGGTGACGGTTTCTCGCTGCGTCCGCTGCTGCGCGATGTCGTGGTGGCCTACACCGAACGGGTCAGGGGCGAGGTCCCCGCGTGGGCGCCGCTCGAGGTGCAGTACGCCGACTACACGCTGTGGCAGCGCGAGGTGCTCGGCGTGGAGTCCGATCCGGAGTCGGTCGCCACGAGCCAGCTCGCCTACTGGACCGAGCAGCTGCGTGATCTGCCCGATCAGCTCGAACTGCCCGCCGACCGGCCGCGACCGGAGATCGCCACCAATGCCGGTGACCTGCACCGCTTCTCGGTCGACGCCGGTCTGCATCGCGCGCTGACCGAGATCGCCCGCGCGCACGGCGTCACCCTGTTCATGGTGATGCACGCGGCGCTGGCCACCTGGGCCGCGCGCCTGTCCAACAGCACCGACATCGCCATCGGCACCCCCATCGCCGGGCGTGGCGAGCGCTCGCTCGACGATCTCGTCGGCATGTTCGTCAACACCCTGGTGCTGCGCAGCGAGGTCGACCTCGGCGGCAGCTTCGGTGACCTGCTCGACCAGGTCCGCAAGGTCGACCTGTCGGCCTTCGCCAATGCCGACGTGCCCTTCGAACGGCTCGTCGACGTGCTCAGCCCCACCCGCTCGCAGGCCCACCACCCGCTGTTCCAGGTGGCGCTCACCTTCGAGGCGGCCACCGCCGCCGACACCGGCACCGTCGCACTGCCCGGCCTGGACCTCGATGTGGTCGACTTCGACCCGGGCACAGCGAAATTCGACGTGCAGCTGACCGTAGGCGAGGCCGCCGACGGTTCGCTGGCCATGTCCTGGAACTACGCCACCGATCTGTTCGACGCCGAGACCGTCGCCGCCTTCGGTGACCGCCTGGTCCGCATCCTGCGCAGCGTCGCCGACAACCCCGACGTGATCGTCGGCGACATCGACCTGCTCGGCGAGGCCGAACAGCGCGATGTCGCCCAGCGCTGGGTGTCCTCGGGTACCGACGCCATCGGGCTGCCGGTCGTCCACGACGCCACCACCCCCGCGGGCCATCGCCGCGGGCTGTTCGCCAACTCGCACACCACCCTGGTCGACCTGTTCGACGCGGCCGCGGCGGCCTACCCCGACCGCATCGCCGCCAAGTTCGGCGTCGAATCGCTGACCTACGCCGAACTCGACCGGCGCGCGAATGTGCTGGCACGCAGGCTGATCGCCGACGGCGCGGGCCCGGAATCGCTGGTCGCGGTGATCCTGCCGCGTTCGCTGGATCTGGTCGTCGCGCTGCTGGCCGTGGTCAAGACCGGCGCCGGTTACGTGCCCGTCGACCCCACCTACCCGGCCGAGCGCATCGCCTACGTACTCGAGGACTCCCGGCCCACCAGCGTGGTCCTGGACTCCACCGTCCAGGTGAGCGTGCCCGCGCACCTGCCCTCGGTGGTGCTCGACGGCTTCGCGGTGGAGACCGGCAATATCGAGGACGCCGACGATCTGCCGATCACCGACGCCGACCGGATCGCGCCGCTCTCGCCGGACCACGTCGCCTACGTCATCTACACCTCCGGCTCGACCGGGCGCCCCAAGGGCGTCGCGGTCGCGCACCGGAATGTGGTGCGCCTGTTCGCCAACACCGATCGTGACTTCGGCTTCGGCCCGCGCGATGTGTGGACGCTGTTCCACTCCTACGCCTTCGACTTCTCGGTGTGGGAGCTGTGGGGTCCGCTGCTGTTCGGCGGCTCGCTGATCGTCGTCGACTACTACACCTCGCGTTCGCCCGAACAGTTCCTGGAACTGCTGCGGGTCGAGCAGGTGACGGTGCTCAACCAGACGCCGTCGGCGTTCTACCAGCTCGCCGAGGCCGACCGGATCGCCGGCCCCGGCCTGGAACCCCTGGCCCTGCGCTACGTCGTCTTCGGTGGCGAGGCCCTCGAACTGCGCAGGCTCTCGGATTGGGTCGCCCGCCACGGCGACAGCTCGCCGACGCTGGTCAACATGTACGGCATCACCGAGACCACGGTGCACGTGTCGTTCCGCGCGCTCGACGCGAAAACCATTGCGGCAGCGGCCGGTTCGGTCGTCGGCCGGGCCATCGCCGGACTGTCGGTGTTCGTGCTCGACAGCAGGCTGCGACCGGTGCCGGTCGGTGTCGCGGGTGAGATGTACGTCGCCGGACCGCAATTGGCGCGCGGCTACCTCGGCCGCCCCGACCTGACCGCCACCCGCTTCGTCGCCAACCCCCTCGCCGGCCCGAACCAGGGCGGCAGCAGGCTGTACCGCTCCGGTGACCTCGCGCGCTGGAACCGCTTCGGCGAACTCGAATACCTCGGCCGCGCCGACGATCAGGTGAAGGTTCGCGGTTTCCGCATCGAACTCGGTGAGATCGAAGCCGCCGTGCTCGCGCAGCCGGGCATCGCGCAGGCCGCGGTCATCGTGCGCGAGGATCAGCCCGGTGACCAGCGCATCGTCGCCTACGTGGTCGCCGACGGCGACGCCGAGCCCGACCTCGACGCCGTGCGCAGCGGTGCCGCCGAACAGTTGCCCGCCTACATGGTCCCGGCCGCGCTGGTGCGCCTGGAATGGATCCCGCTGACCGTCAACGGCAAGCTGGATCGTCGCGCGCTGCCCGCCCCGGCAGTGCAAGCACGTGCCTTCCGCGCCCCGGTCACCCCGGTGCAGGAGACCGTCGCCGCGGTCTTCGCCGACGTCCTCGGCCTGGACCGGGTCGGCGTCGACGACGACTTCTTCGACCTCGGCGGCAACTCGCTCATCGCCACCCGCGTGGTCGCCCGCATCGGCGCCGCGCTCGGCGCCACCGTGCCGGTGCGCGCGCTGTTCGAAGCCTCCACCGTGGAAGCCCTTGCGGCCCGGGTGGAATCGCACACCGGCGGCACCGCCCGCGCGGCGCTCGTCGCCCGCGAGCGCACCGAGGGTGAACTGGTGCCGCTGTCGTTCGCGCAGCAGCGCATGTGGTTCCTCAACAAGTACGACACCACCTCCGCCGCCTACAACCTGCCCGTCGCGATCCGCCTCACCGGCGCCCTCGACACCGAGGCGCTCGCGCTCGCACTGGCCGACCTGGTCCGCAGGCACGAGTCGCTGCGCACCCGTTACCCCGAGCACGGCGGCACCCCGGTGCAGCAGATCGTTGCGGCGGAACGCATTTCGCTGGACCTGCGCCCGGTCACGGTCGCGCAGGGCGAGCTGTTCGGTACCGTCACCGAGTTCGTCTCCGCCGGATTCGATGTGGCCGAACAGGTTCCGCTGCGCGCCCGGCTGTTCAAGGTCACCGACACCGAGCACGTGCTCGTCGTGGTGGTGCACCACATCGCCGCCGACGGTTTCTCCATCGCCCCGCTGACCCGCGACGTGATGCTCGCCTACACCGCTCGCGCCCAGGGCACCGCGCCCGGCTGGGCGCCGCTGCCGGTGCAGTACGCCGACTTCGCGATCTGGCAGCGCGCGGTCCTCGGCACCGAAGACGACACCGACTCGCTGATGTCGCGCCAGGTCGGCTACTGGCAGACCCAGCTCGCCGGCCTCCCCGACGAGCTGACCCTGCCGTTCGACCGGGCCCGCCCGGCCATCGCCTCGCATCGCGGCGCCACCGTGCACCGCGAGCTGTCCCCGCAGCTCATCGCCGCGCTCGACGAGGTGGCGCGCCGGCAAGGCGCATCGCTGTTCATGGTCATGCACACCGCGCTCGCGGTGCTGCTCGCGCGCCTGTCCGGCTCCGACGACATCGCCATCGGCACCCCCATCGCGGGCCGTGGTGAGCAGGCCCTCGACGACCTGGTCGGCATGTTCGTCAACACCCTGGTGCTGCGCACCGGCGTGCGCCCGGCCGAGTCCTTCACCGACCTGCTCGAGCAGTCCCGCAAGGCCGACCTCGATGCCTACGGCAATGCCGATGTGCCGTTCGAGCGGCTGGTGGAACTGCTGGCGCCGGAGCGCTCCCAGTCGCGCAACCCGCTGTTCCAGGTGATGCTGGCCTTCCAGAACCTGGACCGCACCACCCTGGAACTGCCCGGCCTCGCCGTGTCGGCGCTCGATCTGGACGAGAGCGTCGCCCGCTTCGACCTGCAGTTCACCCTCTCCGAGCTCGGTGAACCCGGCAGCGGCGGCATGGCGCTGGCCCTGAACTACGCCACCGAACTGTTCGACGAAGCCACCGTCGACACCATCGCGACCCGCTGGGAGCGCGTCCTCGAAGCCGTCGCCGCCGATGCCACGATGACCATCGGCGCCATCGACGTCCTCGATGCCGCCGAGCGGGCCGACCTGGTGTTCCGCGTCGGCGAACCACCGGTGCCCGCCCGCACCCTGCGCAACCTGCTGGCCGAGGCCGTGGCCCAGAACCCGACCGGCGATGCCGTCGTGTTCCAGGGGACAGCTCTGTCCTACTCCGACCTGGACGAACGCTCGAACCGCCTGGCGCGCTTGCTGATCGCCGAGGGCATCGGTGCCGAAGACCTCGTGGCGATCGGTATCCCCCGTTCGGCCGATTCGGTGCTGGCCGCCTGGGCTGTCGCCAAGACCGGCGCCGCCTTCGTCCCGGTCGACCCGACCTACCCGGCCGACCGCATCGCCCACATGGTCACCGATTCCGGTTCGCCACTGGGTATTACGGTCGCCTCGGTGCTGGGCGGCCTGCCCGACATCGCGGGCTCCTCGCCCGCTGAGCGGGCAGACATCGCCGCCCCCGACACCAGCGACTCCTCGGCCACTGAGCAGGCCGGCATCGGTGGCGCGCAAGACGGCGAGGTGACGCCCGGCAGCTCGGACGCGGCCGGTTGGCTCGTGCTCGACGACCTCGACCTCACGCGCTTCGACGGCGGCCCGATCGCCGACGACGAGCTGGTGCGCGCGACCACCCCCGAGCAGCCCGCCTACGTCATCTACACCTCCGGTTCGACCGGCGTGCCCAAGGGTGTCGTGGTCACCCATGCCGGTCTGGCCAACTTCGGCGAGGAGCAGGCGCAGCGCTACGCGCTCGACTCCGACAGTCGCGCACTGCATTTCGCGTCCCCCTCGTTCGACGCCTCGATCCTGGAACTGCTGCTGGCGCTGGCCCGCGGCGGCGCGCTGGTCGTCGTCCCGCCGGGTGTCTACGGCGGTGACGAACTGTCCGAACTGATCCGTACCGAGCGGGTCACCCACGCCTTCATCACCCCCGCCGCCCTGGCCACCTTCGACCCGAGCGGCCTGGACTCGCTGCGGGTACTGGTCGCCGGCGGTGAAGCGGTGCCCGCCGACCTGGTCGGCAAGTGGGCGGTTCCATTGGCGGACGGTACGATTCGTGCCTTCCACAACGGCTACGGCCCCACCGAGACCACCATCATGACCAATATCAGCGCCGCGCTGACGCCGGGCGAGCTGGTCACCATCGGTGGCCCCACTCGCGGCATGCGCTCGCTGATCCTGGACGCCCAGCTCCAGCCCGTTCCGGTAGGTGTCGCGGGTGAGCTCTATCTGTCGGGCATCCAGCTGGCGCGCGGCTACCACGCCCGTCCCGGCCTGACCGCCGACCGCTTCGTCGCCGACCCGTTCGTGCCGGGGGAGCGGATGTATCGCACCGGCGACGTGGTTCGCTGGACCGCCGAACGTACCGTCGAATACGTCGGCCGCTCGGACTTCCAGGTCAAGATCCGCGGCTTCCGCATCGAACTCGGCGAGATCGACTCGGCGCTCGCCGCGCACGAGACCGTCGACTTCGCCACCACCCTCGGCCACAAGAGCACCGCGGGCGCGGTCTCGCTGGTCGCGTATGCGGTTGCCGCGCCGGGTCATTCGATCGATGTCGCGGCGCTGACCGCGCACGTCGAGGACCGGCTGCCCGCCTACATGGTGCCTGCGTCGATCATGGTGATCGACCACGTGCCGCTGACCCCGGTCGGCAAACTCGACCGCAAGGCGCTGCCGGAACCGGTGTTCGCCACCGAGGTCACCTTCCGGGCCGCGCGCACCCCGATCGAGCAGACCATCGCCGAAGTCTTCGCCGAGGTGCTCGGGGTCGAGCGGGTCGGCGTGGACGACTCGTTCTTCGCCCTCGGCGGCGACTCGATCGTCTCCATCCAGCTCGTCTCCCGGGCCAAGGCCCGCGGCGTGCTGTTCACCCCGCGCCACGTCTTCGAACAGCGCACGGTCGCCGGTCTGGCCGCCGTCGCCGAAACCGCCGATATCGCCGCGGCCACCGCGATCACCCTGGCCGAACTGCCCGGTGGCGGTGTCGGCGAGATGCCGCTGACCCCGGTCGTGCGGTTCATGGCCGAACGCTCCGGTTCGTTCGACCGGTTCAACCAGACCATGGCGCTGGAACTGCCGGTCGGCATCGATCGCGCGGGTATCGCCGCCACCGTCGGCGCGGTCATCGACCGCCACGACATGCTGCGCTCGCGCCTGCACCGCGCCGATGGCCGCTGGATCGTCGAGACCGCGCCGGCCGGCACCGTCGACGCCGACGCGCTCATCGACCACAGCACCTTCCCGGCCGACGCCACCGACGAGCAGCTGGTCGAGATCGCCTCCGCCGCACTGGATGCCGGCCTCGACCGGCTCGATCCGGCCACCGGTGTCGTCGTCCGCTTCCTCTGGCTCGAGCCCACCGCGACCGGATCGGCGCCGAACGCCACGTCGACCGCGCGTGCGGGCCGACTGATCGTCATCGCCCACCACCTCGTGGTCGACGGTGTCTCCTGGCGCATTCTCGTGCCCGACTTCGTCGCCGCGTGGGGCCAGCTCTCCGCTGGTCAGCAGCCGGAACTGGTCGCCCCCGCCACGTCCATGCGGGCCTGGGCGCACGCGCTCGCCGACGAGGCGCGCACCCCCGAGCGCACCGCCGAGCTGGACTTCTGGCGCGAGGTCGTGGCGACCCCGGATCCGCTGCTCACCGAGCGGCCGATGAACCCGGCGGTCGACGTCTCCGGTGTCATCGAGAAGCTGCCGGTCGAGGTGTCCGCCGAGGTCACCAAGGCCCTGCTCACCACCGTGCCCGCCCTGTTCCACGGTGGCGTCAACGACGGTCTGCTGACCGCGCTGGCCCTGGCCGCGGCCAAGTGGCGCTCGACCCGGGTCACCGGCTCGGCGGGCAACGCGCTGGGCAATGGCGCCGGTCACCGAGCCGGCACCCGTTCGGGCGACGACGCCCTGCTCGTTCGTCTGGAAGGCCACGGCCGTGAGGAAGAGGCGGCGCCCGGCGCCGACCTCTCGCGCACCGTCGGCTGGTTCACCGCGATCTTCCCGGTCCGCCTCGACCTGGCCGGCATCGACATCGACGCCGCCCTCGCCGGTGGTCCCGCCCTCGGCCAGGCCGTCAAGGCGGTCAAGGAACAGCTGCTGTCCGTGCCCGACAAGGGCATCGGCTACGGCCTGCTGCGGTACATGAACGCCGACACCGCCGCCGAACTGCCCACCCAGCTGCCCGGCCAGATCAGCTTCAACTACCTGGGCCGCGTCGCCGACAGCGACGTCCCCGACGCGCTGCGCGGCTTCGGCTGGATCCCCGCGCCCGAACTGGCCGCCCTCGGCGGCGCCTACGACGCCGACATGCCGGCCATGGCACCCCTGGATGTCAACGCCATCGTCGTCGGCGACAAGCTCAGCGCCAATATCGGCTACCCGAGCACTCTGCTCGACGCCGACGAGGTCCGCGAATTCGCCGACCTGTGGATCACTGCGCTGGAAGCCGTTGCCCGGCACGCCAACTCGGCCGACGCCGGCGGGCACACACCGTCCGACTTCGCACTCGTGCGCTCCACCCAGCGCGATATCGAAATCTGGGAACAGCGCTACCCCGAACTGACCCAGGTGTGGCCGCTGGCGGCGCTCCAAGCCGGTCTGTTCTTCCACGCGCGCCTGGCCGCCAGCTCGGTCGACGTCTACACCGCCCAGGCGGTCCTGACGCTCACCGGCCGGGTCGACGCCACCCGTCTGCGCGCCGCCGCCCAGGCCCTGCTGGACCGGCACGAGACCCTGCGCACCGCGTTCGTCACCGACCACGACGGCAATGCCGTCCAGATCGTGCTCGACCACGCCCCCGTGGCCTGGACCGAACACGACCGAACCGAAACCCGTGAATTCGCCGACCTCGTCGAAGCCGACCGCACCGCCCGCTTCGACCTGGCCGCCCCGCCGCTGATCCGGTTCACCCTGATCCGCGTCGCCGAGCACGAGTGGCGTTTCGTGGTGTCCAACCACCACATCCTCCTGGACGGCTGGTCGACGCCGCTGGTCATGCGCGACCTGCTCGCCCTCTACGCCCTGCACGGTGACACCAGCGCGCTGCCCGCCGTCCGCTCCTACCGGCACTTCCTGGAATGGGTTGCCCAGCAGGATCATTCGGTGTCGGTGGCGGCCTGGTCCGACGCCCTGCGCGGGGTCACCGAACCGACCCTGCTGGCCCGCCCCGACGCAGGCCGCGAGATCGCGGCGCTGTCGGCGGAGTACCTGTTCGACCTCGACGAGCCGACCACGGCCCGCCTGGTCGCACTGGCCGCCGATCTCGGCGTCACCCCGAACACCGTGCTGCAGGTCGCCTGGTCGATCGTGCTCGGCCGGATGACCGGCCGCGACGACGTGCTCTTCGGCACCACCGTCTCCGGCCGTCCCGCGCAGCTGTCCGGCGTGGAATCCATGGTCGGCTTGTTCATCAACACCGTCCCCGTTCGGGTGCGTTTCGACGCCGCCGAATCGGTGCGCGCGGTGCTGACCCGCACCCAGGGCGAGCAGGCCGACCTGCTCGACCACCACTACATCGGCCTGGCCGAGATCCAGTCCGCCGCCGGCATCGGTGGCCTGTTCGACTCGCTGGTGGTCTTCGAGTCCTACCCGGTCGACGCCGAGGGCATCAAGGCCCAGGCCGCCGATATCGACGGCATGGCCGTCACCGGCCTGGACGCCGCCGACGCCACGCACTACCCGCTGTCACTGATCGCCCAGCTCGACACCCAGCTGCGCATTCGCGCCGGCTACCTGAGCGACCTGTTCGACGCCGCCACCGTGCACCGCATCGCCGAGCGCCTGATCCGGGTGCTCACCGCCATCACCACCGAACCCGGTGTGGCCGTGGGTGATATCGAACTGCTCGACGCCGCCGAACGCGAACTGGTGGTGCGCGACTGGAACGCCACCGCGCACGAGGTGGACCAGCAGGCCACCCTGGTCTCGCTGTTCGAGGCCCAGCTGGCCCGCACCCCGCACGCGACCGCCCTCACCTTCGAGGGAACGAGTCTTTCCTACGCCGAGTTCGGTCAGCAGGTGTATCGCCTGGCCCGCTGGCTGGTCGACCGCGGCGTCGGCCCGGAAAGCTATGTGGCGCTGGGCATGCGCCGCTCGCTGGACCTGGTGGTCGGCATGTACGCGGTGAGCGTGGCCGGTGGAGCGTACGTGCCGCTGGACCCCGATCATCCGGCCGAGCGCACGGAATACATTCTGGCGACGGCGGATCCGGTGTGTGTGCTCACCTCGGGCACCGATCTGGAACTCGACACCGCGCAGGTCCGCATCGACCTGCTCGACCTGGCCGGTTACGCCGACACCCGCCTCACCGACGCCGAACGGGTCGCGCCGCTGCGGCCGGAGAACACGGCGTACGTGATCTTCACCTCGGGTTCGACCGGTCGCCCGAAGGGTGTGGCGGTCAGCCATGGTGCGATCGTCAACCGTCTGGTGTGGATGCAGGCCGAATACGGTCTGACCGCTGATGATGTGGTGTTGCAGAAGACTCCGGCCACGTTCGATGTGTCGGTGTGGGAGTTCTTCTGGCCCTTGCAGATCGGTGCGCGTCTGGTGGTCGCGAAGCCGGATGGTCATCGTGATCCGGTGTATCTGGCTGAGATCATCGCGGCCGAGGGCGTCACCGTCACCCACTTCGTGCCGTCGATGCTCGCGGTGTTCGTCGCCGACGCCGCCGCCGCGCGCTGCGCGTCGCTGCGGCTGGTGTTCGCCTCCGGTGAGGCGCTGCCGCCCAAGCCCGCGCACCGCCTGCGCGAACTCACCGGCGCGGCCCTGCACAACCTGTACGGCCCCACCGAGGCCGCGGTCGACGTCACCTTCCACGAGGTCACCGACACCGATGTGGACACCGTCCCGATCGGCGCGCCGGTCTACAACACCCAGGTCTACGTCCTCGACGCGCGCCTGCGGCCCGTTCCCGTGGGTGTCGCGGGTGAGCTCTACCTCGCGGGCGCCCAGCTGGCGCGCGGCTATGTCGCCCGGCCGGACCTGACCGCCGACCGCTTCGTCGCCGACCCGTTCGGTGAGGACGGCGAGCGCATGTACCGCACCGGCGACCTCGTCGCCTGGACCGAGCACGGCGAGCTGGAATACCTGGGCCGCACCGACTTCCAGGTGAAACTGCGTGGTCTGCGCATCGAGCTCGGCGAGATCGAGTCCGCGCTCACCGGCCTGGACGAGGTCGCCCAGTCGGTGGTCGTCGTGCGCGGCGATCAGCACACCGGTGATCAGCTGGTGGCCTACGTCATCCCGGCGACCGGCCGCACCGTCGACATCGAGGACGCCAGGGAGGAACTGGGCGCCAACCTGCCCGCCTACATGGTGCCCGCGGTGATCATCGTCCTCGACGAGTTCCCGCTCAACGCCTCCGGCAAGCTCGACCGCAAGGCACTGCCCGCGCCGGTGTTCGAGGCCGCGGTGTTCCGCGCCCCGACCACCCCGGTCGAGGAGATCGTCGCCACCACCTTCGCCGGCGTGCTCGGCCTGGACCGGGTCGGCCTCGACGACGACTTCTTCGCCCTCGGCGGCAACTCGCTGACCGCCACCCAGGTCGCGGCACGCCTGTCGGCCGCCCTGGAAACCGATATCGGCGTGCGCGAGCTGTTCGAGTCATCGACTGTGGCCGGGCTGGCCGCGCGGGCCGAGACCCACTCGGGTACCGAGCGCCGCGCCGCACTGGTCCCGCAGCAGCGTCCCGCCCGGGTGCCGCTGTCGCTGGCCCAGCAGCGCATGTGGTTCCTCAACCGCTTCGACCCGGAGTCCGCGGTCGACAACATCCCCGCCGCCGTGCGGCTGTCGGGTCTGCTCGACCGGCAGGCGTTGCAGGTGGCCGTGGCCGATGTGCTCGCCCGCCACGAATCCCTGCGCACCTACTACCCGGAGGTCGGCGGCGCCGGTCACCAGGTGATCGTGCCGACCGGCCAGGTCATTCCCGACCTGGCACCGATCGAGACCACCGCCGGCGAACTGCCGCAACGGCTTTCGGCGCTGGTGCTGACGGCCTTCGACGTCACCACCGAGGTGCCGTTCCGGGCCGCGCTGTTCGAGCTGAGCCCCACCGAGCACGTGCTCGCCCTGGTGGTGCACCACATCTCGTCCGACGGCTTCTCCATGGGCCCGCTGACCCGCGACGTGATGACCGCCTACAGCGCCCGCGTCGAAGGCGCTGAACCGGCCTGGCGGCCGCTCGAGGTCCAGTACGCCGACTTCGCGCTCTGGCAGCGCGGCGTGCTCGGCGACGAGGACGACGCGAAATCGGTGATCGCCCAGCAGATCTCGTTCTGGGGCGAACAGCTGCGCGGCCTGCCCGAGCAGCTCGACTTGCCCGCCGACCGCCCGCGCCCCGCGGTCGCCAGCGGTCGCGGCGCCACCCACACCTTCGAGATCGACGCCGCCACCCACGCGGCGCTGACCGAGCTGGCCCGCACCCGCGGCGCGACGCTGTTCATGGTCACCCATGCCGCACTGGCCCTGCTGCTCTCGCGCCTGTCCGGCGAGACCGACATCGCCATCGGCACCCCGATCGCCGGCCGTGGCGAACGCGCGCTCGACGACCTGATCGGCATGTTCGTCAACACCCTGGTGCTGCGCACCGAGGTCGACGGCGACGCGAGCTTCACCGACCTGCTCGGTGCGGTCCGCGCCCGCGATATCGCCGCCTTCGGTCACGCCGACCTGCCGTTCGAGCGCCTGGTGGAGATCCTCAACCCGGCCCGCTCGCAGGCGCGTCACCCGCTGTTCCAGGTCATGCTGGCCTTCCAGAACACCGGCCAGACCAGCCTGGAACTGCCCGGCCTCACCGTCAGCGGGGTCGACCTGCCGATCGACGTGGCCAAGTTCGACCTCCAGGTCGTGCTCACCGAGAAGCGACCGGCGGGCTGGGACACGCTAGCGAAGCGTGACCACGCAGGGCCCTCGGGAGCGGATCGATCCAACACTGCGAAGGCGGGTGATTCTCCTGCGGGGATCGTCGCCGAGCTGATCTACGCCACCGATCTGTTCGACGCGGCCACCATGGATCGCTTCGGTACCCGCTTCGCCCGCCTGCTCACCCAGCTCGCGGCCGCCCCGGAACGCGCCGTCGGCGATATCGCCCTGCTCGATGTCACCGAGGCCGACCTGGCCGTGCGTGGCTGGAACGACACCGCGCGCGAACTGCCGGGCGCGGGCACCCTCGTCGACGAGTTCGCCCGTCAGGCCACGGCCACGCCGGACGCGGTCGCCCTGGTCGACCCGGCCACCGGCGAAACCCTGACCTACGCCGAATTCGCCACGCGCGTCCACCGTTTGGCGCATCGCCTGATCGAGGCAGGCGTCGGCCCGGAGACCCTGGTCGCCCTCGGCCTGCGCCGCAGCATCGACCTGGTCGTGGCCGCCTACGCGGTGCAGGAGGCCGGTGGCGGTTATGTGCCGCTGGATCTGGACCAGCCCGCCGACCGCATCGCGTATGTGCTCGAGACGGCGGCCCCGGTGGTCGTCCTCACCACGACCCGCGACGGATTCGCGCCCGCGGACAGTTCGGCCGCCACCCCGGTCGGCGATGCCGCCGAGAACAGCCCGCTGACCCTGGCGATCGACACGCTCGACCTCGACGCGTACCCGGCGACCCCGGTCACCGACGCCGATCGCCTCGCCCCGCTGCGTCCGCAGCACCCGGCGTACGTCATCTTCACCTCCGGCTCGACCGGCCGCCCCAAGGGCGTCGCCGTCGCGCACGCCGCCGTGGTGAACCAGATCCGGTGGATCACCGGCGAATACGGCATCGGCGCCGACGATGTGGTGCTGTTCAAGACGCCCGCCACCTTCGACGTGTCGGTGTGGGAGCTGTTCGGTCCGCTGAGCACCGGCGGCCGGCTGGTCGTCGCCAGTGCCGACGGCCACCGCGACCCGCAGTACCTGGCCGATGTCATTGCCGCACAGCGGGTCACGATGACCTCGTTCGTGCCGTCGATGCTCACCGTTTTCGCGGGCAGCATCGATGACGCCGCAGTGCGCGGCGGAGCGCTGTCCTCACTGCGTGCCCTGCTGATCGCCGGTGAGGCCTTCACTGGCGACGCGGTCACGGCGCTGCGCCGGGTCAGCGACGCCGCCCTGTTCAACCTGTACGGCCCCACCGAGTTCACCGTGCACGCGACCCACGCCCCGGTCGCCGACCAGGTCGATGGCGCCGTCCCGATCGGCGCGCCGGTGTGGAACGCCAAGGCCTACGTGCTGGATTCGCGCCTGCACCCGGTCGCCGCCGGGGTCGCCGGTGAGCTGTATCTGGCCGGTGACCAGCTGGCGCGCGGCTACTTCGGCCGCCCCGACCTCACCGCCGACCGCTTCGTCGCCGACCCGTTCGATGATGGCGGCGCCCGCATGTACCGCACCGGTGACCTGGTGCGCCGCGACGCCCACGGCGTCATCACCTACATGGGCCGCACCGACTTCCAGGTGAAGCTGCGCGGTCTACGCATCGAACTCGGCGAGATCGAAGCCGCGCTCACCGCGCACGCCGCCGTCGCCCAGGCCGTGGTGGTCGTGCGCTCGCACGCGGGCACCGGCGACCAGCTCGTCGGCTACGTCGTGCCCGCCTCCGGCGAGACCGTCGACATCGACACGCTGCGTACGCATCTGGCCGCCCAGCTGCCGTCCTACATGGTGCCCGCCGCGTTCGTCGTGCTCGACGAGATGCCGCTCAGCGCCAACGGCAAACTGGACCGCCGCGCCCTGCCCGACCCGGTGTTCGAGGCCCGCGAATTCCGCGCGCCGCGCACGCCGGTCGAGGAGATCGTCGCCGCCACCTTCGCCGAGGTGCTCGGCCTGACCGGGGACCGGGCCGTCGGCCTGGACGACGACTTCTTCGACCTCGGCGGCAACTCGCTCATCGCCACCCAGGTCGTGGCCCGCCTCGGCGCGGCCCTGGACTCCCGGGTGCCCGTGCGCGTGCTGTTCGAGGCGCCTTCGGTGGCCGCGCTGGCCGCCAAGGTGGAGAACCATGCGGGCAGCGGCAGCCGCCGCGAGCTCGTCGCCGGACCGCGCCCCGAGCAGATCCCGCTCTCGCTGGCCCAGCAGCGCATGTGGTTCCTCAACCGCTTCGACAGCGACTCCGCGGTCAACAACATCCCCCTCGCGGTCCGCCTCACCGGCGAACTCGACGTGGACGCGCTGCGCCAGGCCGTGGCCGATGTGATCGAGCGGCACGAGGTGCTGCGCACCGTCTACCCGGAGACCGCCGATGGCCAGGGCGTGCAGGTCGTGCTGCCCGCCGGCGCGGCGCAGATCTCGCTGGAGCCGATCACCGTCGGCGAGGACGAACTGCGCGAGCGCATCAGCGATCTCGTGCTCACCGGCTTCGACGTCACCGCCGCGGTGCCGGTCAAGGCCGCGCTGCTGCGCATCGCCGGTTCGATGGACGGCTCGCAGCCCGACACCCACGTGCTGGTCTTCGTCGTGCACCACATCTCCGGTGACGGCTGGTCGGTGCGCCCGCTGGCCCGCGACGTGATGATCGCCTACTCGGCCCGCTCGCGCGGCGAGGCGCCCGGCTGGGCCCCGCTGCCGGTGCAGTACGCCGACTTCGCGCTGTGGCAGCGCGAGACCCTCGGCGCCGAGACCGACGAGTCCTCGATGATCGCCCAGCAGGTGGCCTACTGGTCCCGGCATCTGGCCGGGCTGCCCGACCAGCTCGATCTGCCCGCCGACCGGCCGCGTCCGGCTGTCGCGTCCAATCGTGGTGGCGTGCACGAGTTCTCGATCGACCCCGTGCTGACCGCCGGACTCACCGCGCTCGCCCGCGAACACGGCGCCAGCCTGTTCATGGTCGTGCACGCGGCCTTCGCCGCCCTGCTGGCGCGCCTGTCCGGCAGCGACGACATCGCCATCGGCACCGCCGTCGCCGGCCGTGGTGAAGCGGTGCTCGACGACGCGATCGGCATGTTCGTCAACACCCTGGTCCTGCGCAGCACCGTCGACCCGGCCGAGCCGTTCACCGCGCTGCTCGACCGCACCAGGGAGCACGACCTGGCCGCCTTCGGCCACGCCGACCTGCCCTTCGAGCGCCTGGTGGAGATCCTCAACCCGGCCCGCTCGCAGGCACGGCACCCGCTGTTCCAGGTGATGCTGTCGTTCCAGAACACCGGGGAGGCCGCCTTCGCGCTGCCCCGTCTCGAGGTCGCCGGCGTGCCCCTGGACGTGGTGACCGCCAAGTTCGATCTGCACCTGAACCTGGCCGACCGGCACCGTGCCGACGGATCCGCCGACGGCATGGCCGCCGAATTCGCCTATGCCACCGACATGTTCGACGCGGGCACGGTCGCCGCCCTGGCCGAGCGGCTGGTGCGGATGCTGACCGCGGTCGTCGCCAAGCCGGCCCGCCCGATCGGCGAGGTCGAGCTGCTTGCCCCGGCCGAATACCGCCGGGTCGTCACCGACTGGAACGCCACCGCGCACCCGGTCGACCGGGCCGCCACCTTGGTGTCGCTGTTCGAGGCACAGGCCGCGACCAGCCCGGACGCGCCCGCCCTCACCTTCGAGGGGACAACTCTGTCCTACGGTGAGTTCGCCGCGAGTGTGAACCGCCTGGCCCGCCATCTGATCGCCCAGGGCGTCGGCCCGGACACCATGGTCGCGCTCGGTATGCGCCGCTCGCTGGATCTGGTGATCGGCATGTACGCGGTGAGCGTGGCCGGTGGCGCGTACGTGCCGCTGGACCCCGACCACCCGGCCGAGCGCACCCACTACGTGCTCGAGACCGCCGCGCCGATCTGCGTATTGACCACGGCCGGTGACGAATTCGACGCGGGCTCGACCACCGCGCTGACCATCGAGGACCTGGACCTGTCGGGTTACTCCGACGCTCCGGTCACCGATGCCGAGCGCATCGCGCCGCTGCGGCCGGAGAACACGGCGTACGTGATCTTCACCTCGGGTTCGACCGGTCGCCCGAAGGGTGTGGCGGTCAGTCATGGTGCGATCGTCAACCGTCTGGTGTGGATGCAGGCCGCCTATGGTCTGACCGCTGATGATGTGGTGTTGCAGAAGACTCCGGCGACGTTCGATGTGTCGGTGTGGGAGTTCTTCTGGCCCTTGCAGATCGGTGCGCGTCTGGTTGTCGCCAAGCCGGATGGCCATCGCGATCCGGCGTATCTGGCCGAGGTCATCGCGGCCGAGGGTGTGACCACCGCGCACTTCGTGCCGTCGATGATGTCGGTGTTCGTGGCCGAACTGGCCGAGGCCGCCGCCGTGGCACCGGCCGACAGCAGCCTGCGCCTGGTCTTCGCCTCGGGTGAGGCACTGCCGGCGCCGACCGCCCAGCGCCTGCGCGCGCTCACCGGCGCGGCCCTGCACAACCTGTACGGCCCCACCGAAGCCGCCGTCGACGTCACCTTCCACGAGGTCACCGACGCCGACACCACCTCGGTGCCGATCGGCGCCCCGGTCTTCAACACCCAGGTGTACGTGCTGGATTCGCGCCTGCACCCGGCACCCGTCGGGGTGCCCGGCGAGCTGTACCTGGCCGGTGCGCAGCTGGCGCGCGGCTATGTCGCGCGGCCGGATCTGACCGCCGACCGCTTCGTCGCCGACCCGTTCGGTGAGGACGGCGCCCGCATGTACCGCACCGGTGACCTCGTCGCCTGGACCGCCGACGGTGAACTGGAATACTTGGGCCGCACCGACTTCCAGGTGAAGCTGCGTGGTCTGCGCATCGAGCTCGGCGAGATCGAGTCCGCGCTCACCACACTGCCCGCGATCGCCCAGTCGGTCGTGGTCGTGCGCTCCGACGATCGCCTCGGCGATCAGCTGGTCGGCTATCTCATCCCGGCCGCCGGCGCGACCATCGACCTCGACAATGTGCGTACCGAACTCGGCGGCGCGCTGCCGGGCTACATGGTGCCCACCGCGTTCGTGATCCTGGATGCGTTCCCGCTCAACGCTTCCGGCAAGCTCGACCGCAAGGCGCTGCCCGCGCCGGTGTTCGAGGCCAAGGTGTTCCGGGCGCCCTCGACCCCGATCGAGGAGATCGTGGCGGGTACCTTCGGCGACGTGCTCGGCGTGACCCGCGTCGGCGCCGACGACGACTTCTTCGAACTCGGCGGCAACTCGCTGCTGGCCACCCAGGTCACCGCCCGCATCGGCGCAGCCCTGGACACCCAGCTCGCGGTGCGCGACCTGTTCGAGGCGTCCACGGTGTCCGCGCTGGCCGCCCGCGCCGAGCACAATGCCGGCTCCGGCCGGACCCGCCCGCGCCTGACGGCGGGGGAGCGGCCCGCGATCGTTCCGCTCTCGCCGGCCCAGCAGCGCTACTGGTTCCTCAACCAGTTCGACACCTCGACCTCGGCCGTGGACAACATCCCCCTCGCGGTGCGCCTCACCGGCGAACTCGATGTGCCCGCGCTCGAGCAGGCCATCGGTGACGTGTTCGCCCGGCACGAGATGCTGCGCACCACCTACCCGCGCTCGGCCGACGGCCCGCACCAGGTGATCCTGCCGATCTCGCAGAGCCGCGCCGTGGTGCACCACATCGCGGTCGCCGAAGCCGAATTGCTCGGCGCGGTCATCGAATTCGCGATGACCACCTTCGACGTCACCGAAGAGGTGCCGCTCAAGGTCGCGCTGTTCGAGCTCAATGCCACCGACCACGTGCTGGCGTTCACCGTGCACCACGTCTCCGCCGACGGTTCCTCCATGGGCCCGCTGGCGCGCGACATCATGGCCGCCTACGTGGCCCGCGTGCAGGGCGAGGCCCCGCAGTGGGCGCCGCTGCCGGTGCAGTACGCCGACTACGCGCTGTGGCAGCGCGAGGTCCTCGGCGACGAGACCGACCCGGAATCCCTCGCCGCCAAGCAGGTCGCCTACTGGCGCAAGGCCCTCGCCGACCTGCCCGACCAGCTCGAACTGCCCGCCGACCGGCCGCGCCCGCCCGCGCAGTCGTTCCAGGGCAAGGCGATCCGCTTCGAGATCGACCCGGACCGCCACGCCGCGCTGCACGCATTGGCCAGGGCCAGCAACGCCTCGCTGTTCATGGTCGTGCACGCCGCCCTCGCGGTGCTGCTGGCCCGTCTGTCGGGCACCGACGACATCGCCGTCGGCACCCCGATCGCGGGCCGTGGTGAGCGCGAACTCGACGACCTGATCGGCATGTTCGTCAACACCCTGGTCTTCCGCACCGCTGTCGACACCGGCGCCACCTTCGCCGAACTGCTCGCCGACGTGCGCGAACGCGACCTGGAAGCCTTCGCCAACGCCGACGTGCCGTTCGAGCGCCTGGTCGAGGTGCTCAACCCGGTCCGCTCGACCGCGCGCAACCCGCTGTTCCAGGTGGGCCTGTCGTTCCAGAACCTGGCCGACACCACCTTCGAACTGCCCGGCCTGACCGTCAGCGCCGTCGACTACGACTCGCAGCTGGCCAAGACCGACCTGCACGTCACCCTCTACGACCGCTACACCGACGACGGCGCCCCGGCCCAGCTGGTCACCGAATTCGGTTACGCCATCGACCTGTTCGACGAGGCGACGGTCCAGAGCTTCGCCGACCGCTTCGTCCGCGTGCTCGACGCGGTGGCGGCCGACGCGACCGTCCCGGTCGGTGACATCGACCTGCTGGAAGCCGAGGAATCCGCGCGGATCGTCACCCGCTGGAACGACACCGCACACGCGATCGACACCGATGCCACCCTGGTGTCGCTGCTCGACGCGGCCGTCGCGGCGACACCGGATGCGGTGGCGCTGGTCGTCGACGAGCCGATGTCCGACGGTGGCGCGCCGACGGGTTCGGCACCGGTGAACGGCGAGGCAGTGGCCGATGGCGGCGCGCCCGAGGGTGCGGCACCGGCAGACCGTGAGGCGGTGTCCGACCCGAGCGCGTCCGTGGACGCGGCGCATATCGCCGGTACGGCCGGTCGGATGGTCGACGGCCGTCGCGAGCTGACCTACGCCGAGCTCGATGCCGAGGTCAACCGCCTCGCGCGGCATCTGATCTCGCGTGGCATCGGCGCCGAGGACCGGGTGGCGCTGGCCATCCGCCGCTCCGCCGAGCTGATCATCGCGATGTACGCGGTGGCGCGCACGGGTGCGGCGTACGTGCCGATCGACCCGGATCAGCCTGCCGAGCGCACCGACTACATCTTGGAGACGGCCGCGCCCGCAGTCGTGCTGACCACGGCGAATGCCGAATTCAGTACGGCGGCAGCGGAAGTGGTCGTCCTGGACGAGCTCGATCTGAGTGCGGTCAGCCCGGCCGCGATCACCGAGCGTCGAGGTGACCTGCTGCCCGCGAACACCGCGTACGTGATCTTCACGTCCGGTTCCACCGGCAAGCCCAAGGGTGTCGCGGTTTCGCACGGCGCGATCGTCAACCAGTTGCTGTGGGAGACAGCCGAATTCGGTATCGGCGTCGACGACGCGATGCTGCTCAAGACGGCCGCGACCTTCGACCTCTCGGTCTGGGAGTTCTGGACCGCCGCCGTCGCCGGCGCCCGCCTGGTGGTCGCCACCGCCGACGGTCACCGCGACCCGGCCTACCTCAACGACCTGATGCGGTCCACCGGCGTCACCACCCTGCACGCGGTGCCGTCGATGCTCGACGCGCTGCTCACCGAATCCGGTGCCGCGCTGCCGCGCACGCTGCGCCGCGTCCTCGCCATCGGTGAGGCGCTGCCTGCGTCCACCGCGCAGCGCTTCCGCACCGGCAATTCCGCCGAACTGTTCAACCTGTACGGCCCGACCGAGGCCGCGGTCTCGATCACCAGCCACGCGGTGACCGATGCCGACCAGGTGTCGGTGTCGATCGGTTCGCCCGAGTGGAACAGCCGTGTCTACGTGCTGGATTCGCGCCTGCGCCCGGTACCGGTCGGCGTCTCCGGCGAGCTCTACCTCGCCGGCGCCCAGCTCGCCCGCGGCTACTACGGCCGCGCCGATCTCACCGCCGACCGCTTCGTCGCCGACCCGTTCGCTGGGTCCGCCGCCGGTGCTCCCGAGGGCGCTGCGTGGTCACGCTCCGCTACCGCCTCCGCGCCCGCCGGTCGCACCGGACTCGGCGAGCGCATGTACCGCACCGGCGACCTGGTGGCCTGGAACGCCGACGGCGAACTGGACTACCGCGGCCGCACCGACTTCCAGGTCAAGATCCGCGGCTTCCGCATCGAGCTCGGCGAGATCGAAGCCGCGCTGCTGCGTCAGCCCGGCATCACCTCGGCTGCCGTGCTCGCGCACACCGACCCCGTCGTCGGTGATCGCCTGGTCGCCTACGTCGTCGCCGATGCCGCGACCGCCGAAGCCGTGACCGGTGACGCCGCGACCGCCGAAGCGGTGACAGGTGGCGCCGCGAGCGATGGCACAGCGGCGGCCGATGGCGCTGCGACGGCGCGCTCCGCTGCTGCCCGCGCCGAGGTCGACAAGCTCGCGCTGCGGGCGGCGCTGGCCGCCGAACTGCCGTCTTACATGGTCCCGACCGTGTTCCTGCAGCTCGACGCCCTGCCGCTCAACGCCAACGGCAAGCTCGACCGCAAGGCCCTGCCGGAGCCCGAGGTCGAGAAGGCCGTGTTCCGCGCGCCGGTGAGCCCGAGCGAGCAGCTAGTGGCCGCCACCTTCGCGGAAGTTCTGCGCCTGGATGCCGACAAGCGGTTCGGTCTCGACGACGACTTCTTCGCCTGGGGCGGCAACTCGCTGCTGGCGACGCAGGTCGCCGCCCGCCTGGGCGAGGCGCTGAACACCCGCATCCCCGTGCGCCTGCTGTTCGAGGCGTCCACGGTGTCGGCGCTGGCGCACCGCATCGAGCAGCATGCCGAGACCGGTGATCGCAAGGCGCTCACCGCGGGCCCGCGCCCCGAGCACATCCCGCTCTCGCTCGCCCAGCAGCGCATGTGGTTCCTCAACCGCTTCGACACCCAGTCGGCGGCCTACAACGTGCCTGTCGCGGTCCGCCTCACCGGCGATCTCGACGTGGCCGCGCTGCGCGCCGCGATCACCGATCTGGTGTCGCGCCACGAGATCCTGCGCACGGTCTACCCGCAGACCGAAGCCGGTGCGGCACAGGTCATCCTGTCGCCCGCCCAGGCCGCGCCGGAACTGATCGAGCGCACCGTGGCGGCCGATGAGATGGAATCGGCTGTCGCGGAACTGATGTCGACCATCTTCGATGTCACCGTCGAGGTGCCGCTCAAGGTCGCGCTGTTCCGTGTCGACAACGCTGTATCCGATGGCGATGCTTCCGAGGGCTCTGCGTGGTCACGCTCCGCTACCTCCTCCGGGCCCGCCGGAAGCATCGCGGGCGAATTCGTGCTCGCCCTGGTTGTGCACCACATCTCCGGTGACGGTTCCTCGGTCGCCCCGCTGACCCGCGACCTGATGACCGCCTACGCGGCCCGCTCGACCGGTCAGGAGCCCGGTTGGGCGCCGCTGGCCGTGCAGTACGCGGACTACAGCATCTGGCAGCGCGAACTACTCGGCAGCGAGGACGATCCGGACTCGATGGCGTCCAAGCAGGTCGCGCACTGGAAGCAGGCCCTGGCCGAGCTGCCCGATCAGCTCGACCTGCCCGCCGACCGCCCGCGCCCGGCGGTGCAGACCTTCGCCGGCAGCAAGGTCGACGTCCAGATCGACGACGACACCCACCGCGCGCTGGTCGAACTGGCCCGTGCCGAGGGCGCGACGCTGTTCATGGTCGTGCACACCGCCCTCGCGGTGCTGCTGGCCCGGCTCTCGGGTACCGACGACATCGCCATCGGCACCCCGATGGCCGGTCGTGGTGAGGCCGCCCTCGACGACATGATCGGCATGTTCGTCAACACCCTGGTGTTCCGCACCAAGATCGACGGCGGCGAGGCGTTCACCGAACTGCTGGCCCGCCAGCGCGAGGACGACATCGCGGCGTTCGCCAATGCCGATGTGCCGTTCGAGCGTCTGGTGGAGGTGCTCAACCCGGTCCGCTCCACCGCGCGGCATCCGCTGTTCCAGGTCGGCCTGTCGTTCCAGAACCTCAGCCGCGCCACCCTGGAGCTGCCGGGCCTGACGGTGTCCGGTCTCGACATCGACTCGCAGCTGTCGCAGTTCGACCTGCACCTGATCGCCACCGACCGCTACGGCGATGCCGGTGAGCCCGAAGGCATTTCGGGCATCTTCACCTACGCGACGGATCTGTTCGATCACGCCACGGTCGAGGGCTTCGTGGCGCGTTTCGTCCGCCAGCTCGGCGCGATCGTCGCCACCCCGCGCACCGCGGTCGGCGAGATCGAACTGCTCGCACCGGCCGAACGCGCCCAGATCCTGGACGCCCGCAACGCGACCGGCTACCGCGTCGACACCGAGGCCACCCTGGTCTCGCTGCTCGACGCGACAGTGGCCGCCGATCCGAAGGCGACCGCCCTGGTCACCGACGACGGCGCCCAGCTCACCTACGCCGAACTCGACGCGAAGGTGAACCGCCTTGCCCGGCACCTGATCTCGCTCGGTGTCGGCCCGGAGTCCCGCGTCGCGCTGGCACTACGCCGCTCGGTGGACCTGATCGTCGCGATGTACGCGGTGACCAAGTCCGGTGGCGCGTACGTGCCGATCGATCCCGATCAGGCGGCCGAACGGTCCGGGTACATCCTCGAGACGGCGGCACCGGTCTGTGTGGTGACCAACGCCGAGGCCGAGTTCAGCACCGATGTCGCGCCGCTGGTGCGCATCGATGAGCTGGATCTCGAAGCGGTCAGCGCCGCACCGGTTTCCGATACGGAGCGCACCGAGCCGCTGCGTCCGGAACACACCGCGTACGTGATCTTCACCTCCGGCTCCACCGGCCGCCCGAAGGGCGTCGCGGTGCCGCACGGCGCCATCGCCAACCAGCTCCAGTGGAAGCTGATCGAGTTCGGCATGGACGCCGCCGACGCGGTCCTGCTCAAGACCGCCGCCACCTTCGACCTCTCGGTCTGGGAGTTCTGGTCGGCCGCCGTCTGCGGTGGCCGCCTGGTCATCGCCTCGGCCGACGGTCATCGCGACCCGGCGTACCTGAACGAGCTGATGTCGCGCGAATGGGTCACGACCCTGCACGTGGTGCCGTCCATGCTCGACGCGCTGCTGGCTTCGGGTATGCCCGATTCGCTGTGGCGGGTGCTGGCCATCGGTGAGGCGCTGCCCGGTTCGCTCGCGCAGCGGTTCCGCACCGCATTCCCGCGCACCGAACTGTTCAACCTGTACGGCCCCACCGAGGCCGCGGTCTCGATCACCTCGCATCGGGTGAACGCCGCCGACCAGGGTTCGGTCTCCATCGGTGGGCCCGAGTGGAACAGCCAGGTGTATGTGCTCGACGCGCGGCTGCGCCCGGTGCCGGACGGTGTCGCCGGCGAGCTGTACCTCGCGGGCGCCCAGCTGGCGCGCGGCTACTTCGGCCGCGCCGACCTGACCGCCGACCGTTTCGTAGCCAACCCGTTCACCGCCGGTACCCGCATGTACCGCACCGGTGACCTGGTGGCCTGGCACAACGGTGAGCTGGACTACCGCGGCCGCACCGACTTCCAGGTGAAGATCCGCGGTTTCCGTATCGAGCTCGGCGAGATCGAGGCCGCGCTGCTCGCACTGCCCGAGATCGCGCAGGCCGCCGTCATCGCGAAGTCCGACCCGCGCACCGGCGACCGCCTCGTCGCGTACCTGGTCGGCGCTGTATCGAATGGCGACGCGTCCGAGGGCGCTGCCCGTCGCGTCGCGGAAATCGATGTGGCGCAGGTGAAGTCGACGCTGGCCGCCGGGCTGCCGTCGTACATGGTGCCTGCCGCGTTCGTGGTGATGGACGCGCTGCCGCTCAACGTCAACGGCAAGCTCGACCGCAAGGCGCTGCCGGAACCGGAGTTCGAGGCCCAAACCTTCCGCGCGCCGTCCACCCCGATCGAGGAGATCGTGGCCGGCGTGTACGCGGACGTGCTCGGCGCCGAGCGCGTCGGCGCCGACGACGACTTCTTCGCCCTCGGCGGCAACTCGCTGCTGGCCACCCAGGTCGCGGCCCGCCTCGGCGCCGCCCTGGACAGCCGGGTGCCCGTGCGCCTGCTCTTCGAGGCGTCGACCGTGGCCGGACTCGCGGTGAAGGTGGAACAGGGCGTGGGTGCCGGTGGCAGGCGCGCGCTCGTCGCCGGACCGCGTCCGGCGCAGGTGCCGCTCTCGCTCGCGCAGCAGCGCATGTGGTTCCTGAACCAGTTCGACACCAGCTCCGCGGTCAACAACATCCCGGTCGCCGTCCGCCTGTCGGGCGCGCTGGATGTCGAGGCGCTGCAACTCGCGGTCGCCGATGTGCTGGCCAGGCACGAGACCCTGCGCACGGTGTACCCGTCGACCGACGGCACGCCGCACCAGGTGATCCTGCCGGTCGAAGGCAATGTCCCGGATCTGACGCCGGAAACCGTTGCCCCCGACCAGGTTCGCGACAAGATCGCCGCGCTGATCTCGACCGGGTTCGACGTACTCGACGAAGTTCCGTTGCGCGCCAAGCTGCTTCGCGTAGTGCCCGAGGGCGATGCGCCTGCCGGCGCAGGTGACGAGTACGTGCTCGTCTTCGTCGCCCATCACATCAGCGCCGACGGCTGGTCGATGGCGCCGCTGACCCGCGACGTCATGGTGGCCTACGCCGCCCGTACCACCGGGGAAGCTCCCGGCTGGGCACCGCTGCCGGTGCAGTACGCCGACTTCAGCGTCTGGCAGCGCGAGGTCCTCGGCGCCGAAACCGACGAGACGAGCCTGATCTCCCAGCAGGCCGACTACTGGAAGCGCGCCCTCGCCGGCGTCCCTGACGAACTGAACCTGCCCCTCGACAGGCCGCGTCCGAGCACGCAGTCCTTCGCCGGTGGCCGGGTCCTGTTCCCGATCGACACCGAGATCCACGCCGGACTCTCGGCCATCGCCCGCGAACAGAACGCGACGCTGTTCATGGTCGTGCACACCGCCCTCGCGGTGTTCCTGGCACGCATGTCGGGCACCGAGGACATCGTCATCGGCACCCCGATCGCCGGTCGTGGCGAAGCCGAACTCGACGACGTCATCGGCATGTTCGTCAACACCCTGGCCCTGCGCACCCAGGTCGGCGCACAGCTCAGCTTCACCGAGCTGCTGACCCAGGCCAAGGAAGCCGACCTGGCCGCCTTCGCGCACGCCGACATCCCGTTCGAACGCCTGGTGGAACTGCTCAACCCCGAGCGCTCCACCGCGCGGCACCCGCTGTTCCAGGTGGCGCTGTCGTTCGAGAACCTGCCCGACGCCGGCTTCGAACTGCCCGGCCTGTCGGTCTCGGCGGTCGACTTCGACGTCGACACCGCCAAGTTCGACCTGCTGCTCACCGTGCGTGAGGCGCAGGCCGGTGACACCGCGGGCGCCTACGCCGAGTTCTCCTACGCCAGTGACCTTTTCGACCAGTCCACGGTCGAGAAGTTCGCGCAGCGCTTCCAGCGCCTGCTCGCCGAGGTCGTCACCGACACCACCACCCCGATCGGCGATCTCGAACTCCTCGACACGGTCGAGCGCACCGAATTGCTCACCCGCACCGGCGGTCCTGCCGCGTCGACGAGCACCCTGCCGGAGCTGCTGGCCGAGGCTGTGGCGACCAACCCGACCGGTCAAGCGATCGTCGCACCGGGCGCAGCGGACGACACTGGACTGCTCCGCGCACTCCTCGGCACCCTGGATGACGCGCGGCTGGCGGGTGCGTCGGCGGACGCCGATGCCCGCGACGCCGTGGCCGGTCACGTTGACGCAAAGGTGGATTCCGTAGGAGCGGTGGACGAAACGCCACCCGGCGGGCTCGACCACCGCGCGGGCGCTGGCATGTCCGGTGCGCTCGCGGCGGCGCAGCCGGGCGGGGCCCGTTCGCTGACCTACGACGAGCTGGACGCGGCCTCCTCGCGCCTGGCCCGCGTGCTCATCGCGCGTGGCGCCGCACCGGAGACGGTCGTCGCCATCGCCATGCAGCGCTCGCTGGAAACCACCCTCGCCAGCTGGGCCGTGATCAAGTCGGGTGCGGCGTTCCTGCCGGTCGACCCGAAGTACCCGGCCGAGCGCATCGCGCACATGATGTCGGATTCCGGTGCGGCACTGGGTATTACGATCGCCGCCGAGGTCGACCACCTGCCCGCGCCCGCCCTGGGTGACTGGCTGGTGCTCGATGACGCGGCCCTGCACGCCGAGGTGGCTGAACAGTCCGCCGCGCCGATCACCGACGCCGACCGCAACGGCGCCGTCCGGACCGGCAACACGGCGTACATGATCTACACCTCGGGTTCGACCGGCCTGCCCAAGGGCGTCGTCGTCTCCCACACCGGTGTGGCCAACTTCGCCGCCGCCCAGGTGGCGCAGTTCGGGCTCGGCAAGGACGCGCGCACCCTGGCGTTCGCGTCCCCGTCGTTCGACGCGTCGATCCTCGAGTTCCTCCTGGCCGTCGGCTCGGCGGGCGCGCTGGTCATCACGCCGGTCGGCGTGGTCGGTGGCGAGGAACTGGCCGAGATCATCGTGGGCCAGCAGCTGACCCACGTGTTCCTCACCCCTCTCGTCGCGGCGTCGATGGAACCGGCCGCACTGGCCGGGCTGGAAGCGCTGATCGTCGGTGGCGACAAGGCCCCCGTCGACCTGGTCGCGAACTGGCACAGCGCCGGTACCGACCCGGCACAGCACCGGTTCTACAACGCCTACGGCCCCACCGAGGCGACCATCGCGACCAACCTGTCCGACCCGCTGCTGCCCGGCGACACCATGAACATCGGCGGCCCCATCGCCGGCGCCACCGTGTTCGTGCTCGACAACCGCCTGCGCCCGGTCCCCGAGGGCGTGGCCGGTGAGCTGTACCTGGGCGGCCTCGCGCTGGCCCGCGGCTACCACGCGCGCCCCGGCCTCACCGCCGAGCGCTTCGTGGCCAGCCCGTACGCCGTGGCCGGCGGCGCCACGGTGGGCGAGCGCCTGTACCGCACCGGTGACGTCGTCGCCTGGCGCACCGTCAACGGCAAGGCCGTCGTGGAGTATGTGGGCCGCAACGACTTCCAGGTGAAGATCCGCGGTTTCCGCATCGAACTGGGCGAGATCGACGCGGTCCTCACCGCGCACGACGATGTCGAGTTCGCCGCGACCATCGGCCGCACCACCGACGCGGGCGCCACCATCCTGGTGTCCTACGTCCGGGCCACCCCCGGCACGGCCGCCGACCCGGCCGAACTGGTCGAATACGCGGCGCAGCAGCTGCCCGCGCACATGGTGCCCGCCGCCGTCATGGTGCTCGACGAGATCCCGCTGACCCCCGCAGGCAAGCTGGACCGCCGGGCGCTGCCCGAGCCGGTGCTCGCCCCGCGCGAGTTCCGCACGCCGACAAGCGAAGTCGAGGCGATCATCGCCACCGTCTTCGCCGAGGTGCTCGGTGTCGACGCCGTCGGCCTGGATGATTCGTTCTTCGCCCTCGGCGGTGACTCGATCCTGTCCATCCAGCTCGTCTCGCGGGCCAAGGACCGTGGCGTGCTGTTCAAGCCGCGCGATGTGTTCGAGAAGCGCAGCGTGGCAGGCCTGGCCGAGATCGCCGTGCTCGCGGGCGACGCCGACCAGATCGTGCTCGAGGAACTGCCCGGCGGCGGTGTCGGTGACATCCCGATGCTGCCGATCATGCGCCAGATCCTCAGCAGCGGTTCCACCTACGACCGGTTCTCCCAGTCGATGGTGTTGCGCCTGCCGGAGAACATCACCGACGAGGTCCTGCACGCCACCATCGGCGCGGTCTTCGACCACCACGATGTGCTCCGCTCGCGGGTGGCCAAGGATGCCGAAAAGGGCTGGGTCTTCGAGGCATTGGCGCCGGGCGAGGTCGATGTGACCGCGCTGGTGCGTCGCGTCGAGGTGCCCGGTGAGATCACCGACGAGCAGCTGTCCAAGCAGGCTTCGGTCGAATACGACGAGGCCATGGGCCGGCTCGATCCCGCCGACGCCGCCATGGTGCAGTTCGTCTGGTTCGCCTTCGGCGAGAACGCCGAGGGCCCGCGCCGTCGCGACGCACTGCTCATCGTCGGCCACCACTTCGTGATCGACGGCGTCTCCTGGCGCATCCTGATCCCGGACCTCGGCATGGCCTGGGGCCAGATCGCCGCAGGTCAGCCGGTGACGCTGCCCGCCAACGGCACCTCCATGCGGCGCTGGGCGCACAGCCTGGTCGAGCAGTCGACCGACCGTCGCGCGGAACTGCCGTTCTGGCGCGAGGTCTCGGCCACCGCCGACCCGCGGCTGGGCGCGCGGGCGTTCGACCCGCAGGTCGACACCTTCGCCACCGTCGACCGGGTGCAGGTCACCCTGTCGCCGGAGGTTACCGACGCGGTGCTCACGGCCATCCCCGGCCTCTACCACGGTGGCGTCAACGACGGTCTGCTCACCGCACTCGCACTGGCCGTATCCCGGTGGCGCGGTGACGAATCCGGTACCGCGGCGCTGATCAAGCTGGAAGGCCATGGCCGCCAGGAAGAGATCGTCGCCGGTGCCGACCTGTCCCGCACCGTCGGCTGGTTCACCACCGCCTTCCCGGTCCGCCTGGATCTGGCCGGTGCCGATCTCGACGACGCCTTCGCGGGCGGCGCCGTGCTCGGCGAGGTGATCAAGTCGGTCAAGGAGCAGATGCTGGGCGTGCCCGACAAGGGCATCGGCTACGGCATGCTCGAGTACCTGACCACCGAGGGTGCCGATCTGCCGAGCGTCGGCCAGATCAGCTTCAACTACCTCGGTCGCGCGACAGCGGGGGAGATCCCCGCCGAACTCGCCGAACTCGGCTGGGTGCCGGTGGCCGATCTGGGTCAGCTCGACGCCGAGATGGACCTGGACATGCCCGCCAACGCGACGCTGGACATCAACGCCATCGTCAACGACGGCGACGAGGGCCCGCAGCTGGGCGCGAACATCGCGTTCCCGACCGGGCTGCTCACTCAGGACCAGGCCCAGGAGTTCGCTGACCTGTTCGTGGCCGCGCTGACCGCACTGGCTACGCACGCACAGCGCACCGACGCGGGCGGTTTCACCCCGTCCGACATGCCGCTGGTGCGGGTCGACCAGTCCGATATCGAGCTGTGGGAGGGCGACTACCCGGCCCTGGCCGAGGTGTGGCCGCTCTCGCCGCTGCAGGCCGGCCTGATGTTCCACGCCATGCTCAGCTCGGCGACCGTCGACGTGTACACCGTGCAGGCCGTGCTCGACCTGACCGGCACCCTCGACACCGAGCGGCTGCGGCGCGCGGCCCAGGCCGTGCTGGACCGGTACCCGAACCTGCGGACCGCGTTCGTCACCGACTCGGCCGGTCAGCCGGTGCAGGTCGTGATGTCGGAGCTCGAGGTCCCGTGGCGCGAGGTCGACCTGACCGACCTGCCCGAGGACGAGCGCCTGCCGCGCATGCAGCAGCTGCTGGTCGCCGACCGGGCCAACCAGTTCGACATGGCCACGGCCCCGCTGATCCGCTTCGGCCTCTACAAGACCGGCGATGGCACGTCCCACCTGGCGATCACGGTGCACCACATCCTGATCGACGGCTGGTCCATGCCGCTGCTCATGCGCGACCTGCTGGTCCTCTACGCGGTGCACGGTGACCTCACCGCGCTGCCGCGCGTGGCCTCCTACCGCAACTTCCTGTCCTTCCTCTCGGGCTGGGATCGCGAAGTGTCGCTGCGGGTCTGGTCCGAGGCCCTCGCCGGGGTCGAAGGCCCCACCCAGCTGGCGCCCGCGCCGCGCACCGAGGAACGCTACGAGCTCGGCAAGGTCATCGTCGAGATCGACGCCGACCGCACCAGGGCACTCGGCAAGTTCGCCGGTGAACTCGGAGTCACCGTGAACACGCTGCTGCAGACCGCGTGGGGCATCGTCGTCGGGCGCCTCACCGGCCGCGACGACGTGGTGTTCGGCGCGACCGTGTCCGGCCGCCCGGCCGAACTGCCCGGCGTCGAATCCATGGTCGGCCTGTTCATCAACACCCTGCCGGTGCGGATCCAGATCGACGACCGGATCAGCGCCGAGGAGCTGACCAAGCGGGTCCAGGCCGAGCAGGCCGACCTGCTCAGCCACCACTTCGTCGGCCTGTCCGACATCCAGCGGGTGGCCGGGGCGGGCGCGGCGTTCGACACGCTGCTGGTGTTCGAGTCCTACCCGATGGACAAGGACGCCGTCACCGCGGCGAGCTCGATCGACGGCATGCAGGTCACCGGTGTCGGCCTCGACGACGCCACCCACTACCCGCTCACGCTGGTGGTGATGGCCGAGGCCACCATCGAGATCACCATGCGCTACCTGCGCAGCACCTACACCGAGGACGAGGTCCGCACGCTGTCCGCGCGACTGCTGCGGGTTCTCGACGAGCTGCTCGACAACCCGACCGGCCTGGTCGGCGACATCGACATCCTCGACGCGGGCGAACGTGCCGAGCTGCTCGCCGAATCCGGTGTGACCGCGGCGGTTTCGGCTCCGGTCGGTACGGCCGGTGTCGGTGCGCAGACGGTGGCCAAGGTGCTCGCCGAAGTCGTCGAAGCCGACCCGCAGGCCCCCGCCCTGCTGCGCGGTGACAGCGAAATCGCCTACAGCGCACTGGATCGCAAGTCCTCGCAGCTGGCCCGCGTGCTCATCGCGCGCGGTGCGGGCCCCGGTGACGTGGTCGCGATCTCGCTGCCCCGCGGCGTGGACTCGGTGCTGGCCGCCTGGGCGGTCCAGAAGTCCGGTGCCGCAGTCCTGTTCGCCGGTGCGCTCACCGGTGTGGAGATCGCGGCGACGGGCGCGTCCTTCGGTATCAGCGCCGAACCGGTCGCCGGTGTCGCGGGCGAATGGGTGATCCTGCCCGACGTGGAAGCCGAGATCGCCGCCGCCGCAGCGCATCCCGTCTCCTACGCCGACCGGGTCAGCCCGCTGACCGAAGACCACCCCGCCTTCGTCCTGGCCACCGCCGAGGCGACCTCGACGCTCACCCAGAGCGCCGCGCTCGCCCTCGCCGAAACCCTGCGGGACACCCACGGCATCGACTACGAATGCACCACCTTCACCACCCACGCCACCGGCCCGGCCGCCGTCCAGGAATTCCTGGTCGCGGCCACCGCGGGCGCCCTGTCGGTCCTGCCCGACGGCGCGGTCGCGGACGACCTCACCGACGGCGAGGTCACCCACTGGTTCGTCACCCCGGGCGAGCCGACCGACGCGGCCGACGGTGCGGTCACGGTGATCGTCGCCGAGTAAGGCATGGCTGCTCGCCTACCTGTTTCCCCTGGTAGGCGAGCAGCGTCCACGCCCCTCAGCCGCTAGACTCGAATCGTTCGGCGCGAGTGGCGCGCTGTGTCCGACGAATCGGAGGTGTTCGGATGGCGATGCCCATGCCGCACTCCGATCGCTGGACTGCCACGGATCTCGACCAGATGCCCGATGACGGACTGCGATACGAGGTGCTGAATGGCCAGCTCGTTGTGAATGTCGCGCCGAAGCCGATGCATCAGTGGTTGATCAAGCGGCTGACACAGGTCCTCGACGCAGCCGTTCCGGTCGACCGCGTCGTCCTCGACGGCGTCGGCACTCTCATCGGTGATGACGAGCCTATTCCCGATCTCATGGTGGTCACGGGGGCGATCGACTGGCAGGGGCGTGGGATACCGGCCGGTCAGGTCGAACTTGCTGTCGAGGTCGTGTCGAAGTCGACCACCTTGCAGGATCGCCTGGTGAAGCCGGTTTTGTACGCGCAAGCCGGCATTCCGACCTACTGGCGATTCGAGATCAATTCGTTCAAGGGCCGACTCGTCGACGAGCAGCTACCGGTGTTGTTCGCCTACTCGCTGGGGACCGAGGGCGAGTACGAACTGACCCACCGAGCGTCAGCGGGTAGCCCCGTGACGTTGCGCGCGCCGTTCGAGGTCACCTTCGACCCCGGCGGCCTCCTTCCTCGCAAGCCCACGCTGCCCCGCGTGACGTGCAGTCTTTCGTTCCGAAGTGTGCGCGACCCGGAACCGGGATAGGGGAGTTCTGCCGCACGACCGCCCGCTCACCATGGCAGGCCTGCGTTGCGCACCCCGCCCGGTGGCCACGGTCGATGTCGAACTGGCCTACCTCACGAACGTCCAATTACGTTACCGCCGAGGCGAACCGGTACTGCTCGAAGCGAACCCCCGCCCCTCCGCGGGCCTGTTCCACACCGCCTTCGCCGACGTCAACCTTCCGTGGGCCGCGATCCGCCTGCTCCTGGACCAGGATTCAGGCCTCCGCAACCCACCCAGACTCGGCGCCTGCCTCGCCGTAGCGGAAGCCGTCATGGCGGTCACCCCACAACAGGAGCACCAGCTACTCCGGACCGCCGCCCTGGTGCCGAGCTGACCGTCGTGTCCGTGGTCGCCCGCACGAAACCCCGCACTTTCGCGGTCACCCCGCTGACCGGCCAGACGAGCCCGTAGGCGACCCGCTCCCGCATGTGCTGACCCCGTGGCGGGCCCAGGGTCATTCCCGGTCGCGACCTGGGCAGCCGGATCTGGCAGCTGCCGAAGTCCGCCGCGCTCCACTATTCTGGACAGTGAAAGGGGTGGACGATGAGTGAGCACCAGAACGATGCGGCCGATCCCCGGGCGCAATGGCGGCGGTTGCCCCCGGAGCCCGCGAAGCTGATCGAGGAAACCGCTACCGATACCCGCGCCACCGATCACGGTCTGCCGGCGGTCGACCTCACCGAGGAGTTCGTCCGCAAGTACGGGCTGTGAGCACCGAACGGCACCTCGTGTCAGGGGGGCGCGCTCATCGGGATCGTGGCGGTCTTCGGCTGATCAGGCGTCGCGGAACAGGGCGGTGAGGTCGACCGTCGCGGCCATGGCGGTGGCACCGGCATCGTTGAGGTGCATGCCGTCGCCGCAGTCGAACTCGGCGCGCAGGAAATCGGGGCGGGCGGGATCGGCCACCGCGCGGTCGACGTCGAAGACCGAGTCGAAAACATCGGTGGTGCGCAGCCATTCGTTGACGGTGGCGCGGGCCGGCTGGGTTTCGGCCAGCGGCATCCCGGGGTAGACGCAGCCGGCGTACGGGCCGATGGTGGCGGCGTGGATCCGCAGGCCCGCTGTCCTGGCGCGGGCCGCGAGTGCGGTGAAGGCGGTGATCAGCTCGTCGGCGGTGGCCGAGGGCTGGCCTGCCATGGCGCCGAGGATCAGGTCGTTGATGCCGAAGTTGAGCAGGATATCGGTGACGCCCGGCACCTCGAGCGCGTCGGAATCGACGCGGGCGGTACCGGATTCGCCGATCTCGCGGGCGGTGAGCCGGTTGCCGGAGATGCCGTTGTTGACGACCCAGCCGCGTTCGAGCCGGTCGTTGAGCGCGTCGACGGACCGGCGGTTGGCGCTCGTGCTCGTACCGAAACCTTCGAACCACGAGTCGCCGAGGGCGACGGCGACCGGGATCCCGGCGGGTGCGAGGACGTCGATGCCGGTGACGAAGAAGCGAGCCGGAATCTCCTGTGCGTCAGAGAGTTCTGTGTCGGCCGCGTGATCACCCGTGGTGACGTAGGAGATCTCGCTCGGCTGGTGGGAGAAGGTCGCCAGGCCGGTGGGGTCGGGCAGGTACAGGCTCAGCATCAGGTCGTCACCGCCCTCGACCGGCAGTTCGACCGGATCGCTCACCAGATCGCCGCCCGGCGCGATGAACACGCGCTCGGCGCCGTCGAAGCGCACCACCTGCGCGGTGTCGGGGTTGATCGTCGAGCCCGCCTTGCGCAGTGCGATCCTGGCCGCGCCGATCGTCAGAGGGACGGCGCCGTAGCGGTTGGTCAGCCGCACGCGGACCGCGCTGCCGCCACCGGCCAGGTGCAGGATCTGGCGCACTGTCTCGTCGCCGAATTCCCGCGAGGTGGCGAGTTTGATCTGTTCGTCCGGGCTGATCACGCCCGTGCGGAAACCGGCGACCCAGGTGTTGTGCTGCATGATCACTCCATTAGTTGCGGTGAGGAATATTGCGTACTCATAGGTCTACGCGGAAGTATTCCGCGTGTCAACTATCCGCGTGGCAACAATCGGCTACTGTGGGGGACATGACCGTGCAAGAACTGTTCGACGATCCCCGGCTGACCGTGGCCGGTCTGCTCTTCGAGGCGCACAGCGGCCTGCTCGCCAAACTCGAACCGACCTGGAACGCGCACGGCCTGTCCGGCCTCGACCTCAACGCGCTCATGCGCCTGAGTCGGTCACCGGGGCATCGCCTGCGGATGTCCGACTTGGCCGCCCAGACCGAGCTGTCCACCAGCGGCGTCACCCGCCTGGTCGACCGCCTGGCCAAGGCCGGTCTCGTGGAGCGCCGCCTCGACCCCGCCGACCGCCGCAGCGCCTACGCGGCCCTCACCGACGCCGGCGCCCATCGCCTCGAGCAGGTCCTCCCCGATTACCTGGCCGCCCTCGACCGATGGCTGACCGGCCTGCTCACCCCGACCCAACTCGACGGCCTGATCACCGCCCTGCGCGTCCTCCGCGACGTCACCAACCCCACCGCGACCGCCCTCGCCGACACACCCCACCTGGACAGATGATCACCAGGCCACCAGGGAGACATCGCCCGAGAAGCGATCTCCACCAATGCCTGGTGATCAGGTGTCCAGGTGCCGAATATGCCCCGGCAGGCGCGTAGCGGCTCAGCGGGCGGTCGGCGGGGCGATCTGCCAGTGCTGGTTGAGCGCGGACGCGATCTCGGGCAGGACCGTGATGGGGATTCGCTTGGCGCGCAGCATTTCCCGGATCTCGGTGACCTGTTCCCGCTTGCGCATGTCGTAGGCGCCCGCCACCGGGCGGACCACCGGCGGGATCGACAGCAGGACGAGTTCGTCGCTGGTGCCGCCGTTGAGGTCCAGTGCCAGGGCCCAGCGGCCGTGCTGGTCGAGGGTGAAGCGGCCCGCCACGACCCGGTCCCACGGCACGGTCGCGGAACGGAACGGCGTGCGGACATAGATCGCCGGCTCGGTCAGCTCGACGACATCGCGCACGAACAGCGCCGCGCCCACCAGGATGCCCGGCACCGCGCCGATCAGGATCCACAAGAAGACCCGGTTCACCCCGAACATCGCCAGGAACAGTCCGACGACGCCGGTGGTGACCAGCGCGCCGATCAGGCAGTAGAGCAGGCTCCGTCCCATCGGCACGACTCCGACACGTACCGCAGCCATGCGACCTCCCGCTGTTCCTTGACGGTCGGTGCCGCGTGCCGCCGACCTTGCTGACCCGATTCTGGCAGAACCGGGCAGCGCGGTCACCGGGCGTCGAGCGCTACCGCCGCCTCCGCGGTGTTGACCAGGAAGGTCAGGCTCTCCTGGAAGTACAGCTGGACCGATTCGGCGTCGTGGCTGAGGTAGCCGATGGCCAGATCCTGGCCGATCCGGAGATCGAAATCGCCGCCACGGGTGGTGAGCACGAAGGCGCCGTCGATGGCAGGCGCCCAGATGATCTCGCCGTCGGGCAGCAGCCGCTCGATATGCGTGCGGACCGGATGCCCGTGGTCGGAGGTTTCGCTGACCTCGGTGTACAGATCGGCGCTGAGCAGCACCGAGTACGGGCCGTCGACACCGGCCAGACGCAGCTCGGTGAGTGCCTGCGCGATGGCTTCCGGCGTGGCGAGGACATCCTCGGGGACCGCGATCGAGGCATTGGACGCCGCGGCCCTGATGCCGGTGATCTGCGCGGCCGAATAGCCCTCGAAGATCGCTCGGTCCTCGGCGAAGGCGATCTTCTTGGCCGCCTCCTTGACCGGGTCGAGGTCGGCGTCGTTGGCGCCACGCTCGATATCGTCGAGTTCCGGCCGCGACAACGTGAACGGCACCCGCAACTCGACCAGCGGCGCGACGAGGCGCTGTCTGGCCTGCACACCGTCGCCGGGGGCCGTGATCGGCGCGGTCCGGCCCAGCCCGACCGCGGAGTAGTCGGTGCCGTGTGGACCCGAGACGTCGACCACGCGGCGGCCCGCGATGTGCCGCTTGAAGGTGCGGGTGGCCTCCTCCTCGATGGCCTCCCACGCCTCGCCGCTGATCGGCGCGAGTTCACGATGCAGGTTGTTCATTCAGTTACTCCTTTTCATCGAACCGATGCCGAGTGAGCCGTTCGTGGACAACGCCGCCGCCGCGTTCGCTTGTTCCACCGGAACGAATTCGGCGAGCGCGTCGGAGCCTGTTTCGGCGGCGACGGATGCGGGGGCGTCGGGCAGGTCGTCGAGGAAATCGATGGTCGGGGTGAAGAACAGGCTGCCGGTGACGGCGAAGGAGAAATCGAGGATGCGGTCGTAGGCCGCTTCGTCGGTGCCGGTGAACATGCGCTCGAGCATCCGCTCGGTGACGCTCGGGGTGGCGGCGTAGGCGATGTAATAGGTGCCGAACTCGCCCTGGCCGATGGTGCCGAAGGGCATGTTGGCGCGGATGATCTGACGTTCGGTGCCGTCGGGGTCGATCAGGGTGTTCACCGCGACGTGCGAGTTCGCGGGTTTCACGTCGTCGGGCAGTTCGTAGTCGCCGAGTTTGGTGCGCCCGATGACCCGTTCCTGCTCTTCGATGGTCAGCGCGTTCCACTGGTCGAGCGGGTGGGTGTACTTCTGCACGATCACGTAGCTACCGCCGGTGAAGTCCGGATCCTCGGCGCCGATCAGGGCCGCCGACGCGGCCGCGGTGCCCTCGGGATTCTCGGTGCCGTCGACGAAGCCGAGGAGATCGCGCTGCTCGAAATAGCGGAAACCGACGGTCTCGTCGACGATCGTGGCCGCGCCCCGCAACCGGGCACCGATCACCATGGCGAGTTCGAAACAGGCGCCCTGGGTTTCGGCTCTGATGTGGAACAGCAGGTCGCCCGGGGTGGCGGGAGCGCTGTGCACAGCGCCGGTGTAGCCGGGAAACTCGTGCAGCTCAACGGGTTTGGGGCCGGCGAAGAGCCGGTCCCAGGCCGACGAGCCGATCGAGGTGATGCAGGTCAGTCCCTCGCCGGGCACCCGGAAAGAGACCGCGCGGCGCAGACCGGAGATATCGGACAGGAGATCGCGGACGGTGGCCTCGCCGCCCTCGTCGATGGTGGCGACGAGGAAGATCGCGGCGGGCGTGAGTGGATCGAGGACCGGCTGTGGCTCACCCATGCCGTTCAGCGTACGGCGCCCCACCGACACCGCCGATCAGTGCCCGGGTGTGTCAGCACATTCCGGGCACACGGCACCGCTACGACTTGGCGACGGTCAGCAGGAACGCCACATTGTCGACGGCTTTGACGCTGTGGCGGGCACGCGGGACGACGATCAGGTCGCCGGCCGAGCCCTTCCATTCGTCGGTGCCCGCGATCAGCACCAGGGTGCCGGTGAGGACCTGGATGGTGACATCGCCCGCGTTGTCGTGTTCGGCCAGGCTCTGGCCCTCGGTGAGCGCGACAACGGTCTGCCGCAGCGCGTGGGTGTGGCCGCCGACGACGGTCTGGGAACTCCGGCCGCTCGTCGAGGTGGCCGCTAGCTTGAGCTGTTGTCGGGCCACCGCGGTCAGCGATTTCTTGTCCATGGCAACGCGCCTTTCGCAGGCTTCTCGCGGGCTGGTATCGAGGAGTATGCCCGAGACCTCGCGCCCGGTCCGGTGTTTTGCGCTGACCGTTAGCCGGATGTTGCCGCCGCGCGGGTGTAGTTGCGAACGCGATACCGCAGACCGGTTTTCGACTCCAGCCACGGCGTGTCGGGCGCCTGCCATTCGGGTCCGATGACCGGGGCGAACGCGTCACCGGGGACGGTGGTGTCGATCTCGGTGACCTGCAGCGCCGTCGCGAACGGGAGCGCGGCGCGATAGATTTCGCCACCGCCGGCGACCCAGATGTCCACGTCACCGGCCAGCGCCAGCGCCTCGGCGAGGGAACCGGCCCGTTCGGCGCCCTCGGCGGCCCAATCGGTCTGACGGGTGACCACGATGTTGCGGCGGCCGGCCAGCGGCCGGTACGACGCGGGCAGCGAGTCCCAGGTGCGCCTGCCCATGATCACCGGATGGCCCATGGTGGTGGCCTTGAAATTGGCCATGTCCTCGGGCACCCGCCACGGGATCGTGTTGTCGACCCCGATCACGCCGCCGTTGGCCTGTGCCCAGATCAGGCCGATCGAACGATTCACGCTGTCGCCGCCTGGGTGTGCCGCCCGCGGGCCTGACCGCTCACACCGCCACCGGCGCCTTGATGGACGGATGGTGCTGGTAGCCGGACAGTTCGATGTCGTCGTAGACGTAGTCGAACAGGCTGGTCGCGGGGCGCAGGCGCAGCTGCGGGAACGGGTACGGCTCGCGGGTGAGCTGCTCGCGCACCTGGTCGACGTGGTTGTCGTAGATGTGCACATCGCCGCCGGACCAGATGAATTCGCCGGGCTCGAGCTCGGTCTGCTGGGCCACCATCAGGGTGAGCAGGGCGTAGCTCGCGATATTGAACGGCACGCCGAGGAACAGGTCGGCGCTGCGCTGATACAGCTGGCACGACAGTTTGCCGTCGGCCACGTAGAACTGGAAGAACGCGTGGCAGGGTGCCAGCGCCATCTTGTCCAGGTCGGCCACATTCCAGGCCGAGACGATCATCCGCCGTGAATCGGGGTCGGTGCGCAGGGTGTGCAGCACCTGGGCGATCTGGTCGATGTGGGTGCCGTCGGGGGTCGGCCAGGACCGCCACTGCACGCCGTAGACCGGGCCGAGCTCGCCCTCGGCGTCGGCCCACTCGTCCCAGATGCTGACGCCGTGTTCGCGCAGCCAGGAGACATTGGAGTCGCCGCGCAGGAACCACAGCAACTCGTAGGCGATGGACTTCAGGTGGACCCGCTTGGTGGTGATCAGCGGGAAGCTCGTGGACAGGTCGTAGCGCAGTTGATGACCGAAGATGCTGCGGGTTCCGGTACCGGTGCGATCGGATTTGGGCGTGCCGTGCTCGAGCACGTGCCGGAGCAGATCCTCGTACTGCGTATCAGGGATGGCCACGGCTGCCGATTCTACGACGCGCGGCACCTGGCAAGCTCTCCGCGTATGCGCAAGCTCTACGTGATCGGTATCGGTGCCGGTGACCCCGACCAGGTGACGATGCAGGCGGTCAAGGCCATGCGGCGGGCCGAGGCTTTCTTCGTGATCGGCAAGGGCGCCGAGAAACAGGAACTGGTCGACGTGCGCACCGCGATCCTGGCCGAGCACGTCGACGGCCCGCACCGCGTCATCGAGATCACCGATCCGCCCCGCGACCGCACCCCCGACGATTACGCCGGTGTCGTGCGTGACTGGCACGAACGCCGCGCCGAACTCCTGGAAACCGCGTTCGACCAGGTCGAGGGCGCCGGCGCGATCCTGGTCTGGGGCGACCCCGCCCTCTACGACAGCACCCTGCGCATGATCGAGCACGTCCTGTCCCGCGGCCACACCAGCTTCGATTACGAGGTGATCCCCGGTGTCACCAGCATCGCCGCCCTCGCCGCCCGCCACCGCATGGTTCTGCACCGCATCGGCGAGCCCGTCCACGTCACCACCGGCCGCCGCCTCCGCGAGGACGGCCTCGGCCCCGGCTCGACAGTGGTGATGCTCGACGGCGACTGCTCGTTCACCGCGATCCCCGGCCCCGACATCCACATCTGGTGGGCCGCCTATCTGGGTATGCCCGACGAAACCCTGATCGAAGGCAACCTTCGCGAGGTCGAACAGGAAATCATCACCCGCCGCACCGAACTCCGCGCCGCCAAGGGCTGGATCATGGACGTCTACCTCCTGCGCGCGAACTGAGGGATAAACTGGCCGGGTGCCCGAACTACCCGAGGTAGAGGCCCTGGCGCAGTTCCTGCGGGACCATGCGGTGGGCGCCGTGGTGGGCCGGGTCGACGTCGCCGCGCTGAGTGCCGTGAAAACCTTCGACCCACCGGTCACCGCCTTGTCCGGCCGCGATGTCACCGGCGCAGGCCGCTGGGGAAAATTCCTCGGCATGGAGTGTGCTGGCCTGTGGCTGATCACCCATCTGTCCCGGGGTGGCTGGCTGCGCTGGGTGGACGAGCCGAATCCGTTGCCGCCCAAGCCCGGCGGCAAGAGCCCGCTGGCCTTGCGCGTGCATTTCTTCACGCCCGAGGGCGCGACGCCGTCGATCGATCTGACCGAGGCGGGCACGAAGAAGCGGCTGGCGGTGTACGTCGTCGAGGATCCGAAGCTGGTGCCGGGGATCGCGCGGCTGGGTCCGGACGCGCTGGCCGTCACCGAGGACGAATTCGCCGAACTGCTGTCGAGCACTTCACAGCGTCTCAAAACCGCGCTGGTCGACCAGACGCTGATCGCCGGAATCGGCAACGCCTACTCCGACGAAATCCTGCACACCGCGAAGATCTCCCCGTTCGCCAATACGAAAACGCTACCGGCGGACAAGGTTTCGCAGCTATACACCGCCATGCGCGAGGTGCTGCTGGACGCGGTGCGGCGTTCGGCCGGGCAGGACGCGGCCCGGCTCAAGGGTGAGAAACGCTCCGGTATGCGGGTGCATGCGCGCACCGGCGAGAAATGCCCGGTGTGCGGGGACATCGTGCGCGAGGTGTCCTACGCGGAGCGCTCGTTCCAGTACTGCGCCACCTGCCAGACCGGCGGCAAAGTGCTCGCCGACCGGCGGATGTCGCGGCTGCTCAAATAGCGTGTCAGCGGTCCCGCCAGGCCTCCAGCAGCCGCAACCAGAACTCGCTGACGGTCGGATAGGCCGGCACCGCGTGCCACAGCGTCGTCAGCGGCACCCGTCCCAGCACCGCGATGGTGGCCGCGTGCAGTTGTTCGCCCATGTCGGGGCCGACGAAGGTGGCGCCGAGCAGGCGATCGGAGGCGGTGTCGACGACCAGTTTCGCGCGCCCCCGGAAATCGTCGCGCGCCAGGGCCGAGCCAGCCACCGCGATATCCAGTTCGACCGTGTCGACGGCGTGTCCGCCGGTGCGCGCCTCGTGTTCGGTCAGCCCGATCGAGGCCAGTTCCGGCGCGGTGTAGACGACCTGGGGCACCTGCTGATGGTCGGCGCTCGCGACGTAGCGCGGGCTGTCCAGCGGCTTGCCCTCGGCGCGCGCGGCGATCACGTCACCGCAGACCCTGGCCTGATACTTGCCCATATGTGTCAGTGCCGCACGGTGATTCACATCGCCGACGGCGTAGAGCCAGTCGCCGGGCACGCCTCGTGCGGTGAGCTGGTCGTCGACGTCGACATAGCCGGCGGGCAGGCCGACGGTGTCGAGCCCGAGTCCGTCGGTGGCCGGCGCGCGGCCGGTGGCGACGATCAGTTCGTCGACTTCGAGTTCCCCGTCGCCGAGGACCAGGGTGACCGGGCCGCCGTGGATGCGGCCGACGCCGGTGTCGACCGGGTCGCGGCGCGAGACCAGCAGCGGTTCGGTGTGCAGCCGCACCGTGACGACGCCGGTGTCGCGCAGACCGCGCAGGATCAGCTCCGAGGCGAACGGTTCGGCGCGCGGCAGCAGCCGGTCGCCGCGCACCAGCAGCGTCACCTCCTGTGCGCCCAGTTCGGCCAGCCAGGTCGCCGTCTCGCAGGCCACCACACCGCCGCCGATGATGGCCACGCGCCGCGGCACCACGGTCATCCCGGTGGCGTCGCGGGAGGTCCACGGCAGTGCCTCGCGGACACCGGCCAGCTCGGGGATCGCCGCGGTGGTGCCGGTGGCCAGCACGACCGCGTGCCGGGCGCGCAACACCCGCACCTCGCCCTCGGGGGTGACGACCTCGACCCGCCGTTCACCGGCCAGCCGCCCGGTGCCGCGGACCGGCTCGATCCCGGCCGATTTCGCCCAGTCGACCTGGGAACCGTCGTCGTAGCCGTGTACGAAGCTGTCGCGCCGGGCCAGCACGTCGGCCACCTGGGGGCCGCTCGCCGTGACACCGGGCATCGCCTGGCCCAGGCTCAGCACCGCACCCGGCCGCAACAGCGCCTTGCTCGGCATACACGCCCAGTAACTGCATTCCCCGCCGAACAGCTGGTGTTCGACCAGCGCGGCGGTGCGGTCGCTGCCCGCGACGGCGTAGGCGGCGGCGTTCTCCCCGGCCGGTCCGCCGCCGAGGACGATGACGTCGTAGTCGGCGTCGGTCACTGCAGATAGCCCTCGACTTCACGGGCCGGGCGCATCGAGGTGTCCTCGGGGGACTCGTCGGCGCCCGCGCGGGCGCGTCGCTGCCGCAACAGGTCCCAGGCCTGGTCGAGCATCACCTCGAGCTGGGCCAGCTGCCGGCGTTCGGCGACCGGGTCGATCTCGCCCGAGGTGGCTTTGGCACGCAGCTCGTGCTCGTCGGCGACCAGCTGTTTGATCCGCGCCAGGATGTCTTGTTCGGTCATGTGCTCACCACTTCGATGCTCGGAGGGGTAGTGCCAGGCGAACAGCGCCCGCGAGGGGCCTGGCGTCCATGCTACGACCGTGCGGTGGCGGCGCGCTGGGCCGCGGCGAGGCTGTCGGCGGCGATCGGCACGGCTCTGGCCAGCTCGGCGGTGGTCTGCGCGGTGTAGCCGATGGCGACGCCGAAACGGTGTTCGGCGGCGAGATGGTGGCGGGCCAGGCCGTCGAGGAGTACTCCGCCGGCCCGGGCGAGGTCGACGGCGTGGCGCTCGGCGGCCGCGTCGGGGAGTTCGACGACCAGGTGTGAGCCCGCGTCGTCGCCGACCACGGGCAGACCGCGCCGCGCGAGTTCGCCGACGACGAGCGCGCGGCGCGGCGGCACCACCCGGCGCAGCCTGCGCAGGTGCCGGGCCAGGTCGCCGTGGCGGGCGAATTCGCTCAGGACGCGCTGTCCTGCCGGGCTCGGTGCGGTGCCGGTGCGCACGCGATGGGCCAGCACGGACTCGGCGATGTCGGGGCGGGCGACCAGCCAGCCGACGCCGAGGGTGGTGGCGATGATCTTGCTGGTGGTGCCGAGGTGCACGACGACATCGGGAGCCATCGAGACGAGCAGGGGGAGCGGCGCTGTGTCATAACGCAATTCGCCGTCGTAGTCGTCCTCGATGACGAAGATGCCCGCTGCCCTGGCGAATTCGATCAATTCGACTCGCCGGGCGGCGGGCATTCGCGCGCCGAGCGGAAACTGGTGCGCCGGTGTGCAATACACGGCCCGCACATCGGCCGGAATCCGGTCGACGCGCAGTCCGTCACCGTCGACCGGTACCGCGACGACCTCGATCCCCGCCGCCACCAGGGCCCCGGTGGCCCGTAGATACCCGGGATCCTCCATGGCGACGCGATCCCCGGGACGCAGCAGCGCCGCGGCCAGCTCGCCCACCGCGGCGCTGGTCCCGGCGGTGGCCAGCACGACCGAGGCCGACCCGGCGGCCAGTCCGCGATGACGCAGCAGATGCTCGGCGACCGCCGCCAGATAGGCCGGTTCGCCCGCCCGGTTCTTGCGAGCGTCGCCGGGGTCGTCACCGGCCGCCCGCCAGGCCCGCCGCCACGCCGCGGGGTCGAGGGCTTCCACACACGGCGCGCCGGGGCTCAGGTCGAGCAGGTCGGTGTCGAGGGCGGTGGCCGCGTCCGGCGGGGTGCTCGGCGGGGCCGTCGCGGGCGCGGTGCTCAGGTAGGTGCCCGAGCCGCGCCGCCCGGTCAGCCAGCCTTCCGCGTGCAGCTGGTCGTAGGCGGTGGCGACCACGGCCCGGCTGACCCCGAGTCGCTGGGCGAGCGCCCGCGAGGACGGCAACCGGTCGTGCACGCGCAGCAGCCCACCGGTCGCCGCGGCGCGCAGGGCATCGGCGACCTGCACCGGCAGCGGTTCGGGTGCGTCGCGGTCCAGCGGGATCGGCAGTTCGTCGAGCATCACGTTCACCTCGAAGTGGACTGTTGATTTACCGATGAATTGGACCTCCTCACGGTCCAATTGTTGGGCGAAGCTCATCTTATGACCAACACCACCCGCCCCGCGCTCTCACCGACCCCGCGCAGCACCCTGACCCGCGCCAAAGAACGCGGCATCGCCGACCGGGCCGTCCTCGACGCCGTGCTCGACGCGGGCCTGGTCTGCCATCTCGGCGTGCTGCTCGGCGGGTCGCCGGTGGTGTTGCCGACTGTGTACGGGCGCGACGGCGACACCCTCTACCTGCACGGCTCCACCGGCGCGGGCAACCTGCGCGCCGCCGTCGGTACCGAGATCTCGGTCGCGGTGACCCACGTCGACGGTCTGGTGTACGCCCGCTCGGCCATGCACTTCTCGATGAACTTCCGGTCCGCGGTGATCCGTGGCGAGGCCGTGCTGGTCACCGACGACGCCGAGCGCGACCACGCCTTGGCGGTGATCGTCGAACACTCCGCCCCCGGCTCCTGGGACCGGGTGCGCCCACCCAACCGCAAGGAAATGGCGGCGACCATGGTGGTCGCGCTCGACCTCACCGAGGCCTCGGTCAAGGTGCGCACCGGCGGCCCGAACGACGACGCCGACGACATCGCCACCGGCGGCGTCTGGGCCGGTGTGCTGCCCCTGCGTCAGGTCTGGGGCGAGCCGATCCCCGCCGGCGATCTGGAACCGGGCATCGAGGTGCCCGCCGAGGTGGCGGCGCGGGTGTGCGCGGTGCCGGTCGGCTGACTCGCTCAGTGCGCGCCCAGCGCCATCAGATCCTTGGCCGACACCTCGGGCAGATACGCCTTCGTCAGCGCGATCCCGATGCGCGGCAGGTCGGCCTCGTCGCGATAGCACAGGTAGACCGGTTCGTGGCGGGGCTGGAACTTCGCCTTGAACGAATGCAGTGACCGGAAACCGTAATACGGCTCCATGGCGGCGCCGAGCCCGTCGAGCAGACGATCGATCGGTTCGGCGTTGCCGGCGTCCGCACTGCGGGCCAGCGGCGCGCCCGAGAGCGAAACGATCTCGGCGCCTTCCTCTTTGAAGGTCTGCGCGGCCGAGGCGATCAGGAATTCGATCACCGGGCGGAAGCCGTCGGGCCGCCTGCGCATCACATCGAGGGTCCAGCCGCGGATCTCCCCGCCCGGCGCGTACACCGGCAGCCACGAGGTGACCCCGTGCACGCTGCCGTCGGCATCGATCGCCAAGCCGACCCGCACGGCGGGATCGAGCGCCTCCTCGACCCCACCGAGCGTGAATCCCATTTCCGGCAGCCCCTTTTCACCGACCCACTCCTCGGAGATCGCCCGCACCTGCGCGAGCACGGCGAAGGGTTCCTCGTCGAGATGGACCATCCGGAAGGTGACGCCTTCCTTGTTCGCCTTGTTGATCGCCGACCGGATGTCTTGCCACGCTTTGCCTTTGAACTCCAGCTGCGGCAGGTCGACGATGGTGTCCTCGGCGATCTGTGTACTGCGCCAGCCGAGTTCGCCGGCCAGCTCGGCGACGGCACCGGTGGTGGAGAACAGGCACGGTACCAGGCCGTCGGCCTCGCAGCGGTCGGTGAAGCGGGCGATGGTGTCGGGCAGCAGATCCGGTGGGCCGATCGGATCGGTGAGCGCGATGACGGTGCCCGCGTGTCGCTGATAGGTGACACAGCGTTCGCCGTCGGCGGCGAACCAGTGCTTGTTCTCCGGCCAGGTGGTCATCCACGACATGGTGCTGCCGCCGTGGCGGGCGAGCAGTTCGCGCACCGCGACGGCGGGGTCGGTGCCCGCGAGCGCGCCCTCGGTGATCCGGCTGCGGGCAGGCACCCGGAACGCGCCGCGCCCGCCGTAGACCAGGGCCAGCTCACCGGCCCACAGCAGGGCGGTGCCGACGGTGACCGCGCCGGTAGTGGCGTAGTCGGTGCCGATGGCCACACCGAGCAGGACCAGCGTGAGTACCACATGCAGGGTGCCGTAGCCGACGGTCACCCACCACGCCCAGTGCCTGCCCCTGCGCAGCTGATCGGCGACGACCGCGATCACCACGACGGTGACGAGCGTGCTCCACAGCGAGCCGCGTTCGTCGCCGGTCGGGCCGAGCAGGGTGTCGCTGGGGAAGAAATACACCGTCACCGAGACCGCCGCGATCACCAGCAGCCCGGCGAACGCCAGCATCCGCACCTCGCGCCGGGTGCGCGGCCAGAAGCCGTGTTCGGTTCTGCTGAACAGCTTTTCGCCCAGCGGCAGCCACATCAGCACGGCGAGCACATGCATGAGATCGGCGAAGGTCGACTCGAACAGGAAGGTGATCGCCACATACGCCACCAGCGCGGCACGCACCCGCAACCGCCACGGCGAGAGCAGCGTCGCCGACACCGCCGCCAGCGCCGCGACGGCCGCGGTGGTGAAACCGACATCGCGCACCTCGGCCAGCCGGTCGGCCCAGGCGAGATGGGTGTGGGCGAGCAGCCCGACCGTCACCGAGGCACCCAGGACACCGGCGAGCTGACCGCTCACACAGACCAGCGCGGTGCGCGCGGTGCCGAGCCGCCATTCCGTCCAGCCGACGGCGGCCGCGAAGAACACGGCCATCATGAAATATTGGGCCGGGGTGAGGCCGAAGAACCAGCCCGTCACCGGCGTCCACCAGGAGCCTTCTCGCAGCGCGGGCCAGCCGTAGGCGATGTCGTGGAACCAGGACGTCTGGTCGAGTCTGCGCCAGAGGCCGCCGCCGGCCAGGCCGAGCAGTACGACCACGACCAGAAACCCGGTGGTGAACGGCACCCGGCGCAGCACCGCGCCGATCGGGGCGAACGGGCGCTGGTCGGCGGCAGCTGTGTTCTCGTCCATTCGATCCACCTTTGCTGCGAGTGCGCCGCACGGGCGCGGTGAAGTCGTCTGTGTACGGTACGTCCAGAGATAGCGGTCGGGCATCTGTGGAGGTCAGCGATGGCGAAATTCACCGATCTGTCGTTGCTCACCGGGTGGCTGCCGGTGGTGCTCACCGTTGCCGGGGTGGTTGCCGGCTGCTGGTTGCTGTTCCCCCGGGTGCGTCGGTACGTCGTCGCGGTGGTGCCGGTCGTGCTGCTCGGCGCCGCCGTGCTGACCGCCGCGCTGTATCTGATCGTCGAGGAACTGTGGCGGCCGTTTCCCGACCCGATCGCGGTGTCGGTGTACGTGCTGATCGGGATCGCGATCGCCGCCGTGCTGCTCGTGGTGCCCCGGATCCTGGTGCGCCGGAAGTGGACCACCGCGCTGGTGACGTTGCTGGCCGCGATCATGGTGCTGGTGGCGGTCGGCGTCCGGGTCAACCTGGTCTACGAGTCGTATCCGACGGTGGGCACGGTGTTCGGGGTCGACGCCATCGACCGGATCGACGCGAGCGAGCTGACCCGCAGCGCGCAGGTGGTCACCGGCCGTCCGCTGACCACGGTGTGGACCGCGCCCGGCGGACTCCCCGACAGCGGCCGGGTACTGACCGCGACGATACCGCCGACCGCCTCCGGATTCGCGGCACGCGATGCCGAGATCTACCTTCCCCCAGCCTATTTCGCCGATCCGCGGCCGTTGCTGCCGGTGCTGGTGCTGCTCGCCGGGGAACCGGGGGCACCCGAGGACTGGCTCGTCGGCGGACAGCTGGTCACGACGATGGACGACTTCGCCCGCGCGCACGGCGGCCTGGCACCGGTGGTCGTCGTCGCCGACGGCACCGGCTCGCAGCTCGCCAACCCGCTGTGCCTGGATTCGCGGCTGGGCAATGCCGCCACCTATCTGGCCGTCGACGTGCCGGCCTGGACACGCGAGCACCTGCAGATCGATCCCGATCCGCGCGCCTGGGCCGTCGGCGGACTGTCCTACGGCGGCACCTGCGCCTTGCAGCTGGCCACCAACTTCCCGCAGGTCTACCCGACCTTCCTCGACCTGTCCGGCCAGGACGAACCGACCCTGGGCAGCAGGCAGCGCACCGTCGACGAGGCCTTCGGCGGCGACGCCGAGGCGTTCACCCGGGTGAACCCGCTCGACCTGCTGCACTCGCGCACCTACCCCGATTCCGCCGGCGCCTTCGTCGTCGGCGCCGACGACGACCTGTACCGCCCGCAGGTGGAACGCATGTACCAGGCCGCCAAGGAGGCCGGAATGGACGTGCACCTCGACATCGTCCCCGGCGGGCACAGTTTCGGGGTCTGGGCGCAGGGTCTGCGCGATCAGCTCCCATGGCTGGCGACCCGCCTGGGCATCACGCCCTGACCTGCCGCGACGACACGCGGGGCACCGCGCGAGGGCGGATCAGTACAGTCCGTCGCATGACGGAGGCGGAGGCGGGCCGGCGCGCGCGGCGCTCGTTCACCGAGGAGCACGTCGTCGACACCGCCCTCGCGCTGCTACGCGCTCGAGCGCGCGGTGATCGACCGGGTGCTGTCGGCGGTGCCGCTCGGCCCACTCGGTGCCGAGTGCGTCGAATGGACCGCCGCAGTGATCCAGTTCGCGCTCGGCCTGCGTGATCGGCTGCTCGACCACCCCGCCGTCGCCGGGCTCATGATGGCGGCCCAACGGCCCTCGATGTCGCCGAGGCCCTGTTCAACTGCAATGACAGCCACCTGAACGATTGATCACCAGGCCATCAGGGATTTTCCTTCTCGGCCGATGTCTCCCTGGAGGCCTGGTGATCAATTGTCCAGCTTGTGAGTCACCAGGCGGTGGGGGTCAGGCCGGCGGTGTGGCAGGTGTCGGTGATCGCGGGGGTGAGGGTTTCCGGTGACGCTGCCAGGCCGACGAGGGCGAGGGTGTAGGTGTCGCCGAGGCGGGAGAGGTAGCCCGACAGGCGGGTGCGGGGAAAAGTGGTGAGGCCGGGGTGGATCGCGCGGGCGGCGACACGGTCGCAGTGGTGCGGGCCGACTGTGCGCAGGGTGTTCGGCAGCGTTCCGATATTGGAGCACAGGATGTCTCGTTCGCCGGCGCCCTTGCTGAGTGCGTAGGCCCAGCGGTCGGAGAGCACCTGGAGGATCTCCTCGGGGAGGCCGGCGGGGCTGGTCATCCGGCGCTGATAGGCGGCGCGCGCCTTGTCGCGCAGTGTCGCCGGAGTGTCGGCGCGGACGATCTCGATCTCGGTCACCGCGAGGTCGTTGTCGACGCGCGGTTCGTCGCGGGTGTCGACCGGCAGACTGGCGGCGAGCACCGGACGGTCGAACCCGCTCTCCCACAGGATGTTCGCGACCAGATGGATGAACAGGCTGTTCGGCGTGCCACCCGCGTCGGCGGCGGTGCCGTCCCATGCGGCCGCGTCGAAGGTGAGCAGGGTGCTGTGCACGGTGCGGCCAGGGGTGGTGTCGGGCTCGACGGTCGCGGGCGGTTTCGGGAGACCTCGTCGCAGGGCGCGAGCGGTTCCGGTGATGATCGTCGACCATTGTGCGCGAGCGTCGGCCCAGTCGGAACGGCCTGATGTTCGCGTCGGCTCTACGGGGTGACCGGTCGCGAGCTGGTCGAGCGCGGTCGCGACGGCGTGGATCAGGCCTCGTGCGTCAGCGAGTGCGTGTGAGCAGGTCAGGGCGACGACCGTACCGCCGTTGTGGAGTGCCGCCGCGGACAGGCGCCAGCCGGGGCCGAACTCGGGGTCGAGGCCGCACCCGAGCAGATCGGCCCACGGGAGAATCGCCTCCTCGCCGAGGGGCTCACCGCCGGCGACGGCCGGGGTGATCGCGGCTGATGTGGAGGCAGCCGCAGGAGGGACTGCTGCTGTGAAACGGGCGGAGGTGTTGGCGGAGGGGGCGAGCGGGCCGGGCTCGGTGGCGGTCGCGGTGGTGGATGGGGGAGTGAATCCGTGCAGGTCGAGGGGGTGGGCTCGGGTGTTCAGTTGCCAGGTGCGGCGGGCGCCGGGGACGCGGGAGGCAGCGACTCGGCGGGCGAGGGGGCCGGTGCGGAGGTGGGTGTGGATCGCGTGGAGGAGGGCGGGGTCCATCGCGTCGGGGATGCGCCACAGGCCTTGCAGGGCGATCGGGGTGCCCATGCCGCGGTGGGTGCGCAGGAAGATCTCGTCGACGACGGTGAGGCGGTCCATTGCCGTCCGACTCTAGTCACCCTTGCGTGAAGCAGTGAATCGGTGGTTCACTTCTTACATGGTGTACCGCAGAACCCCGGCTGTGCAGGCCCGGCTCGACGCGCAACGGGCGCTGATCGTGCAGGCCTCGACCAGGGTGCTCTCCCGCGCCGGGTTCGCCGGGCTGTCGATGGCCGCGGTCGCGGGGGAGGCCGGGATCGCGACCGGCACGGTCTACAAGCAGTTCGAGAACAAGGCCGAACTGGTGGCCGCGGTGTTCGAGACGGTGGTCGCCCGTGAGGTCGACGCGGTCCGCGCGGCGGCGGCCGACGGTGACGTACTGCACCGGGTGAGCGCGGCGGTCGAGACCTTCGCCGGGCGCGCGCTGAAGAACCCGAAACTGGCCTACGTCCTGCTGGCCGAACCGGTCGACGCCGCCGTCGACGTGCAACGCCTGGAGTTCCGCCGCGCGTTCGCCGCGGCCTTCGAGGACGCCATCGCCCTCGGCGTCGCCGATGGTCAACTACCACCGCAGGATTCGCACCTCAGCGCCGCCGCGCTGGTCGGCGCGATCGGCGAGGTGCTGGTCGGTCCGCTGGCCGACACTCCGCGCGCCGAAACCGTCATTCCCGAATTGGTCGCATTCGCTGTGCGCGCGCTGGGCGCGCACCCGGAATCGTTGTAGTCGAAGGAGAGTCGGCCGTGTCGACCCATGAAGTGTTCAACCAGGTACCCCCGCTCGTCCCCTTCGACGCGGCGCGCAACCCCGCGCTGCTCGAGGGCCTGCACCGGGAAGGTGCGGGCTGGGCCGAGGCGGAGGTGCGCGAACTCGGCGCGCTCGCCGGCGGGATCGCCGCCCAGGAATGGGGCAGGCTCGCCAACGAATACCCGCCGGTGCTGCACACCCACGACCGCTGGGGTCGCCGCGTCGACGAGGTCGAATTCCATCCGCACTGGCACGATCTGATGACCGTCGCCGTCGAACACGGCATGCACGGTTCGCCTTGGCTCGACCAGCGCCCCGGCGCGCACACCGCCCGCGCCGCCAAGTTCTACACCTGGGGTGTCGCCGACGCGGGCCACATGTGCCCGATCTCGATGACCTACGCCGTGGTGCCCGCCCTGCGCCACAACCCGGAACTCGCCGCGAAATACGAGCCCCTGCTCGGCTCGCGCACCTACGAATTCGGCCTGCGCGAACCGTCCACCAAAGCCGGCCTCATCGCGGGCATGTCGATGACGGAGAAGCAGGGTGGTTCCGATGTGCGGGCCAACACCACCACCGCCACCCCGCAGCCCGACGGCTCGTACCGCGTCGTCGGCCACAAGTGGTTCACCTCGGCGCCGATGTCGGACATGTTCCTCACCCTCGCGCAAGCGCCCGGCGGCCTGTCCTGTTTCCTGCTGCCGCGCGTGCTGCCCGACGGCACCCGCAACCCGATCCGGATCCAGCGCCTCAAGGACAAGCTGGGCAACAAGTCCAACGCGTCCTCGGAGATCGAGTACGAGAACGCCACCGGCTGGCTGGTCGGCGCCGAGGGCGCCGGGGTGAAGACCATTATCGAGATGGTCAATATGACCAGGCTCGACTGCGTGCTCGGTTCGGCCATCGGCATGCGGCTGGGCGCGGTCACCGCGGTGCACCACGCGCGGCACCGGGAAGCGTTCGGCGCCAAGCTGATCGACCAGCCCGCTATGCGCAATGTGCTCGCCGATCTCGTGATCGAATCCGACGCGGCCACCACCGTGATGATGCGGCTGGCCGGGGCCACCGACCGCGCGAGCGGGGATCCGGCGGAGGCGGCGCTGCGCCGGATCGCGCTGGCCATCACCAAGTACTGGGTATGCAAGCGCGCGCCCGCGCATACCGCCGAAGCGCTGGAATGCCTGGGTGGCAACGGGTACGTCGAGGAGTCGGGCATGCCGCGGCTGTACCGCGAGGCACCGCTCATGTCGATCTGGGAAGGCTCGGGCAATGTCGCGGCGCTGGACGCGTTGCGCGCCATGGGACGTCAGCCGGAGACGGTCGAGGCGTATTTCGCCGAGGTGGGGCTGGCCCGCGGTGCCGATCCGCGCCTCGACGACGCGATCGACCGCGTCGGCAAGGAACTCACCGACCTGTCCGACATCGAATACCGGGCCCGCCGGGTGGTCGAACTGATGGCGCTGGTCCTCCAGGGCGCGCAACTGGTGCGCCACGGCCACCCCGCCGTCGCCGACGCCTTCTGCGCCACCCGCCTCGGCGCCGACTGGGGCATCGCCTTCGGCACCCTCCCGGTCGGCGCGAACACCGGCGCCATCATCGAACGCGCCTTCGTCGACCTGCCGTAGGACCGACGTCGCCTGCGCCACCTGCCGGTACCCGGCGACCAACCTGCGTCGGCCGGCAGTCGACCGACAGCATGGCCGATGGTTGGTGTCGCGTGGTGGCTGGTGGATACCAGCGGTGATACGTCGCCGGCCACCAGCCGGTGCGCGGCGACTCGCCTGCGCCGGTCGGCGGTCATCCGCCCGCATGGCCGATGGCTGGTGTCGCGTGGTGGCTGGTGGATACCAGTGGTGATACGTCGCCGGCCACCAGCCGGTGCGCGGCGACTCGCCTGCGCCGGTCGGCGGTCATCCGCCCGCATGGTTGTCGGGTGGTGGCTGGTGGCCGGTCGACTCCGGTGGTGATACGACGCTGACCACGCAGGCGCGGGGATAGGCTCGGCGGGTGGAGCGGGCGAGCGAAGTCCTGACGGTGGGTGAACTGGCTCAGCGGATTCCGGTGCCGGCCCCCGGTGGGCAGCGGGTGCTGCTCGGTATCGCGGGGCCGCCGGGGGCGGGCAAGTCGACGCTGGCGCAGCGGCTTCGGGCTGCGGTCGGTGCGTCGGCGGTGGTGGCGCCGATGGACGGGTATCACCTGCGCAACGCGGTTCTGCGGGAACGAGGCGCGCTGGCGCGCAAAGGCGAACCCGACACCTTCGACGCGGCCGGATTCGTCGCCGACCTGCGCGCTCTGCGCGAGGCGCGGGTCGGCGAACCGGTGCCGTGGCCGTTGTTCGATCGGGCGATCGACGAGCCGACCGAGGGCGGTGTGCTGATCCGCGACGAACGCGTCGTCGTGGTCGAGGGCAACTACCTGCTGCTCACCGATGCCGAGGCGCCGGGCTGGGCGGCGGTGCGCGGAATGCTCGACGCCTGCTGGTACCTCGACGCGCCGCGCGAAGTACTCACGACCCGGCTGCTCTACCGGCATGTGGCAGGCGGGCGCGCCCCGGACGCGGCGAAGGTCAAGGTCGCCGACAGCGATCTGCGCAATGCCGACCTGATCGCCCGCACCAGGGCGCGCGCCGAGCACGTACTCACTGCTCATGGCACGGGCTACCGGTTCGGCTGACCGGCGCGGGATCCCCGGAAAACGGGGCGCACCCGGCAATCATGGAACGATGACGCGACGTCAGCGAGCCCGGCTACCCGGACACGTCCTGCGCAACGCCGCGGCGGCCGTCTGCGCGCTGCTGCTGTACTACAGCGTGCCGGTGGCGTGGGCCACCGATCTGGACGCCTGGCCGGGACGCGTGAGCGGGGTCGTCACCTTCGTCATCGGCGTGGTCGGGCTGGCCTGGCTGGTCTGGCGCCGGATAGATCATTTCCTGCGCGCACCCGCGGAAGCGGGCGGCCGGGTGGACGGCGTGCTGCTGCTGGTATGCATCGTCTGTGTGGTGTTCGCGCTGTACTACTACCGTCTGCAGCAACAGGATCCGAGCCAGTTCGCCGGCTTGGAGACCCGCACCGACTCGCTGTATTACACGATGGTCACCCTGGGCACCATCGGCTACGGTGACGTCCACGCCGCCGGCCAGGCCGCGCGCATCGCGACCATGGTGCAGGTGGTGTTCGACCTGGTGGTGTTCGGCACCTTCGTCACCATTATCACCTCCAGTGTCACCGCTCGGATCAAAGCCGCCGCCCGGCCCCGCCCGGACGCCGTCAGCGACGATGCGACCGGTACCAGCCGATGAGCTCGTCGGTCGAGGAATCACCCGCCGACGCGGGCTCGCCCGGATCGCTGAGCAGCGGCGCCAGCGCCAGCGCCTGCTGCTTGCCCAGCTCCACCCCCCACTGGTCGAAACTGTCGATACCCCAGACGATGCCCTCCACGAACACCTGGTGCTCGTAGAGCGCGATCAGCTGGCCCACCGTCGACGGGGTGAGCTCCGGCGCCAGAATGGTCGTGCTCGGGCGGTTACCCGGCATCACCTTGTGCGGCACCAGCTTCGGGTCGGTGCCCTCCGCCGCGATCTCCTCGGCCGTCTTGCCGAAAGCGAGCACCTTGGTCTGCGCGAACAGGTTGCTCATCAGGATGTCCTGCATGCTGCCGGTGCCGTCGCGGGTGGGCAGATCGTCGGTGGAGCGGGCGAAGCCGAGGAAATCCGCCGGAATCAGCCGGGTGCCCTGATGCAGCAGCTGATAGAAGGCGTGCTGGCCGTTGGTGCCCGGCTCACCCCAGAAGATCTCGCCGGTCGACGACGTCACCGGGGTGCCGTCGGCCCGCACCGACTTACCGTTGGACTCCATCGTCAACTGCTGCAGATAAGCCGGGAACCGGGCCAGATCATTCGAATACGGCAGTACCACACGCGATTCCGCGCCGAAGAAATTCGAATACCAGATACCCAGCATGGCCAGCAGCACCGGACCGTTCTCGGCCAGCGGCGCCGATGCGAAATGCCGGTCTACCGCGTGCATTCCGCCGAGGAACTCCCCGAAATGCTCTTTGCCGATGGTCACCATCACCGACAGGCCGATCGCGGAATCGACCGAATAGCGGCCGCCGACCCAATCCCAGAAACCGAACATGTGCGTGGTGTCGATGCCGAACTCGGCGACCCGCTCGGCATTGGTCGACACCGCCACGAAATGCTTGGCCACCGCGACCTCGCCCAGCGCGGCCACCAGCCAGCGCCGCGCGGCCGTGGCATTGGTGAGCGTCTCCAGCGTCGAGAAGGTCTTGGACGCCACGATGAACAGCGTTGTCGCCGGGTCGAGCCCGGTGAGCTTGGCGACCAGATCGGCCGGGTCGACATTCGAGACGAACCGGGCCTCGATCTCGGCGTCGGCGTAATGGCGCAGCGCGCGATACACCATGTCGGGCCCCAGATCCGAGCCGCCGATCCCGATATTGACCACGGTGCGGATACGCTGACCGGTGGCGCCGACCCACTTGCCCGAACGCACCGAATCGGCGAACTCGCCCATCCGGTCCAGCACCTCGTGCACCGCGGCGTCGGCGTCGGCACCGTCGATACACAACTGGTCACCGACCGGCAGCCGCAACGCGATGTGCCCGACCGCGCGGTCCTCGGAGGTATTGATATGCGCGCCGGCATACATCTCGTCGCGGCGCCGCGGCACGCCCGCGGCCTCGGCGAGATCGACCAGCAGGCGCAAGGTTTCGCGGGTCACGCGATGCTTGCTGTAGTCGATGTGCAGATCGGCCACCTGCACGGTCAACGCACGGCCGCGCGCCGGATCATCGGCGAACAACTGTCGTAGATGTACCGGCGCGACGCTGCGATGATGGTCGTGCAGTGCCTGCCAGGCCGCCGACGCGGTGATGTCGCTGCTCACGCCTGCGAGGCTACCGTGTCGGGTCAGGCCCGGCTCCGTGTCGTTCGCTCACCGGAACCGTGGTCGCCCGTGTTCGGTGTGCCTCGCCCCACTCCGGCTTAGGCTGGCTGCATGGTGTCTGAACGCGACGTACTCGAATTCGTGCCCAAGGGTTTGTGGATCGGTTCCGGGCCGGTCGAAGCGACGGGGGGAGGGACTTTCGCGGTGCACAATCCGGCCGACGGGTCGGTACTCGCCGAGGTCGCCGACGCCACGCCCGAGGACGCCCTGCGCGCGCTGGACGCGGCCGCCGCGGTGAGCGAGTCGTGGGCGGCCACGCCGTCGCGGGAGCGCGGCGAGATCCTGCGGACGGTGTTCGAGCAGCTGACCGCGCGGGCCGAGGAGTTCGCGCTGCTGATGACCCTCGAGATGGGCAAGGCGCTCGCGGAGAGCCGCAACGAGGTGCGCTATGGCGCCGAGTTCTTCCGCTGGAACAGTGAGGAGGCGGTGCGGGTGCACGGGCGCTACCTGCACGCGCCGTCGGGCACCGGCCGGATCATGGTGCACAAGCAGCCGGTGGGTCCGTGTCTGGCGATCACGCCGTGGAACTTCCCGCTGGCCATGGGCACCCGCAAGATCGGGCCCGCGCTGGCGGCCGGCTGCACGATGATCGTCAAGCCCGCCGGGGCGACGCCGCTGACCATGCTGGCGCTGGCGAAACTGTGCAGCGAGGCGGGGCTGCCCGACGGCGTGCTCTCGGTCGTCACCACCTCGCGTTCCGGTGCTGTCACCGGCCCGCTGATCGACGATCCGCGCCTGCGCAAGCTCACCTTCACCGGCTCCACCGAGGTCGGCAAGAAGCTCGTCGGGGCCTCGGCGAACCGGCTGCTGCGCACCTCGATGGAACTCGGCGGCAACGCGCCGTTCGTGGTGTTCGACGACGCCGACATCGATGCCGCGGTGGCCGGGGCGATGCTGGCCAAACTGCGCAACGGCGGCGAGGCGTGCACCGCGGCCAACCGGTTCCATGTGCAGCGCGGGGTGGCCGCTGAGTTCACCGCGAAGCTGGTCGCCGCGATGAGCGAGTCCGTGGTGCTCGGCCCCGGCACCGACCCGGCGACCACCCTCGGCCCGCTGGTCAGCGAGGACCAGCGCGAGATCGTCAGCGATCTGGTCGACGACGCCGTCGCCGCGGGTGCCGAGCTGCTGCTCGGCGGCAAGGCGCCCGGCGGTCCCGGCTGGTTCTACCCGGCGACCATCCTCGGTGACGTGCCGCCGACCGCGCGCATCCTGCGCGAGGAGGTGTTCGGACCGGTCGCCCCGATCGTCACCTTCGACACCGAGGACGAGGGTGTCGCGGCGGCCAACGACACCGAATACGGCCTGGTCAGCTATGTCTACACGCGTGATCTGGACCGGGCGCTGCGGATCGCGGAGGCGATGGAGACGGGCATGGTCGGCGTCAACCGCGGCGTCATCTCCGATCCGGCGGCCCCGTTCGGCGGCGTCAAGGAATCGGGCTTCGGTCGCGAGGGCGGCACCGAGGGCATCGAGGAATATCTCAACACGAAGTACATCGCGCTCACCTGAGCACGGTCTGGAAATAAGTACCGCCCCGGGGATGGTGTTGCACCCGGGGCGGCCTTTTCGGAGGCGGCGAACTGGAGGCTCGCCGCGTGGTTCTGGGGGGAGGGTCTAGCGGCCGAGGCGGCCGCGACCCAGACGGAGCAGGAGCATGGCGAGGGTGTGACCCTCCTGGCCGAGCTCACTGAAGCGTTCGAGCACCTTCATCTCCCGGCTGTGGACCAGGCGCGGGCCGCCGGAGGCCATCCGGGTGCGTCCGATGATCCGGGAGATCTCGCTGCGGCGCTTGATCGCGGCGAGGATCGTGGCATCGAGCTGGTCGATCTCGAGGCGAAGCTTCTCGATCTCCGCTTCGGACTGCGGCAGTGCCGAATCGGACCCGGTCGTCGTAGCAGGGGTGCTCATCATTCATCTCCTCGTGTCAGAACTTGGATCGGTTGGACTGGACGCCCTGTTACCCGATCTGTTCCTTCACCCTGAAACTTTCCCGACGGGCAGTACCTGATCCCCCCGGGAGCGCGCAAATGGCCTGGCCCAACACCACGATATCGGATCGTCGGCCGATCCGGGCATGCGGAGAAGCGCTGACCATGTGGCCCAGTGTGCCACGGGGCGGTAGGTATGCAAAACAGTTGTGTTTGTGAATTACCTGAGAAGCGTCACGGACCGGTGGCAGTTCGATGTGTGTCGGTGCCCGCCGGTAGCGTGGACAGACGATGGATATCACGGTCGCTACCTCCTCATCCAACGACGCCTCAGCCGCCGATCCCGGTGCGCCCGCCGCCGCGTCCAGCGGCGCCGTGTTACGCAATCGGGACGTCGGTGGTGGCGCCGCGTCCGGGGGCGGTCTGGCCGAGGCCGCGGCCCGGCACAGCGCCGAGCAGGAGCAGCGTCGCAAGGAGCGCGAACAGCGCCGCGCGGAGGAGACCGAGCGGCTGCTCGACGGGCTCAATCCGCAGCAGCGCGCCGCGGTGGTGCACGCCGGTTCGCCGCTGCTGATCGTCGCGGGCGCCGGCTCGGGCAAGACCGCGGTGCTCACCCGCCGCATCGCCTACCTGCTGGCCGCCCGTGGCGTGCAGACCGGGCAGATCCTGGCGATCACCTTCACCAACAAGGCCGCCGCCGAGATGCGTGAGCGGGTGGCCGGGCTGGTCGGCCCGCGCGCGGCCAGCATGTGGGTCTCGACGTTCCATTCCAGCTGTGTCCGGATTCTGCGGATGCAGGCTGCCCTGTTGCCCGGCCTGAATTCCAATTTCTCCATCTACGACGCCGACGATTCGCGCCGCCTGCTCACGATGATCAGCCGCGATTTCGACATCGACACCAAAAAATATTCGGCCAGACTGCTCGCCACCGCAATTTCCAACCTGAAGAACGAACTGATCGACCCGGCCAAGGCCGCCGCCGACGCCGAGTCCGACGACTCCGAACTGCCCGCCCTCATCGCCCGGGTCTACACCGAGTACCAGAAGCGGCTGCGCGCGGCCAATGCCCTGGACTTCGACGACCTGATCGGCGAGACGGTCGCGCTGTTGCAGAACCATCCGCAGGTCGCCGAGTACTACCGGCGCCGGTTCCGGCACGTGCTGGTCGACGAATACCAGGACACCAACCACGCCCAGTACGTACTGGTCCGGGAACTGGTCGGGCACCACAGCGCCCCCGGCGACGAACCCGTAGACACTGTCGCCCCGGGTGAACTGTGCGTCGTCGGTGACGCCGACCAGTCCATCTACGCCTTCCGCGGCGCCACGATCCGCAATATCGAGGAATTCGAGCGCGATTTCCCCGACGCGGAAACCATTCTGCTGGAACAGAACTACCGCTCCACCCAGCACATCCTCACCGCCGCCAACGCGGTGATCGCGCGCAACGAGGGCAGGCGCGAGAAGAAGTTGTGGACCGATTCCGGCGAGGGTGAACTGATCACCGGCTACGTCGCCGACAACGAGCACGACGAGGCCGCCTTCGTCGCCAAGGAGATCGATCGGCTCGTCGACGCGGGCGACGCAGGCTATGGCGATGTCGCGGTGTTCTACCGCACCAACAACAACTCGCGAGCGCTCGAAGAGATCTTCATCCGGATGGGGCTGCCCTACAAGGTGGTCGGCGGGGTGCGCTTCTACGAGCGCAAGGAGGTCCGCGATGTGGTGGCCTACCTGCGGGTGCTGGAGAACGCCGACGACGCGGTGAGCCTGCGCCGCATTCTCAACACCCCGCGCCGTGGCATCGGTGATCGGGCCGAGGCCTGCGTCGCCGTGCACGCCGAACAGCGCGACATCGGTTTCGCCGCCGCATTGCGCGACGCGGCCGATGGCAAGGTCGCATTGCTCAACACCAGGGCGCAGCGGGCCATCGCCGGTTTCCTCGAGCTGCTCGAGGAGATCCGCGCGGCGGGTGCGCGCGCCGACAGCGAGTACCCCGATGTGGGCAATGTCGTCGACGCGGTGCTCGATCGCACCGGTTACCGCGCCGAACTCGAGGCCTCCGACGATCCGCAGGACGGCGCGCGTCTGGACAACCTCAACGAGCTGGTCAGCGTGGCCAGGGAATTCAGTTCCGAGGCGTTCAACAACGCCGAGGCGGCGCGCGAGGAAGGCCTGGTGCCCGAGGCCGGCGACGGCGAACCGGAACCGGGCTCGCTGGCGGCCTTCCTGGAGCGGGTGTCGCTGGTGGCCGATACCGACCAGATCCCCGACGAGGGCACCGGCGTGGTCACCATGATGACCCTGCACACCGCGAAGGGCCTGGAGTTCCCGGTGGTCTTCGTGACCGGCTGGGAAGACGGCCAGTTCCCGCACATGCGCGCGCTGGGCGACCCGACCGAACTCGCCGAGGAACGCCGCCTGGCCTACGTCGGCATCACCCGCGCCCGCCGGCGCCTCTACCTCTCGCGCGCGGTGGTGCGCTCGGGCTGGGGCCAGCCGGTGTCGAACCCGGAATCGCGCTTCCTGCAAGAGATCCCGCAGCACCTGCTGGACTGGCGCCGCCTGGAACCGGTGGTGTCGCCGGTCCAGCGCGGCCGCCGCCGCGGCGAGGACAGCGGCTTCGACCGCGACTGGACCCGCGGTGACGGCTGGGACCAGCGCCCCGGCGTGCGCGGCGGCACCGCCGAACGCAGGCCCGCCCCGGGCGGCGCGATCAAACGCAACAACACCGGCCTCGTCCTCGCCGTGGGCGATCGAGTCAGCGACGACAAGTACGGCCTCGGCCGCGTGGTCGCCGTCGACGGCATCGGCCCGGTCGCCACGGTCACCATCGATTTCGGCTCAGCCGGCAAAATCCGCCTGATCCCCCAGTTCAGCCGCACCATCGTGAAACTTTAGGACACCAGCAGGGACAGCAGGGCTTCGTCGAGGGTGGGGTAGCGGAAGGTGAAGCCGGTCTTCGGGAGGATTTCCGAGGTGGCGTGGCGGCCCGTGAGGCCCAGGGCGGGGTCGGTGCGCAGGACGACCGCGCCGACTGCCAGCAGGGCGGCCGGCGTCGGTGGGGCCGCGGGTCGGTGTAGCAGGCGGCGCAGGGTGGCCATGAGTTCGGTGTTGCGGACCGGGAAGTCGGTGGCCGCGACGAGGATGCCGTCGGGCAGGCTCACCTCGGGGTCCAGGCCGAGGCCGGCGCGGACGATGGCGAGCCAGTCCTCGATGTGGATCCAGCTGAACCACTGATCGCCGGGGCCGACCCGGCCGCCGAGGCCCGCCTTGGTGAGCTGGCCGAGGCGTTCGAGCGCGGGGGCGTCGGGGTCGAGGACGATGGAGGTGCGCAGGATCGTCCAGTGCTCGGCGCGGGCCGGGTCGAAGGCGTCCTCCCACGGCTGGGCGACACCGGTCATCTGCGGCAGGCCGACCGGCAGGGGAGTTGTTTCGGTGCACCGGGTTTCGCCCGCGTCCGACCAGATCGCGGTGGTACTGGCCTGAATCCAGTAGTCGACGGGGGTCTCCCGCAACCCGGCCGCGGCGACCAGCGCGGTGGTGGAATCGACTCGGCTGGAACGCAATTCGGCGATATTGCGTTCGGTCGGCCGGCAGTCGACCAGCTTGCCCGCGAGGTTGATCACCGCGAGACGGCCGGGTTCGCGCAGTTCGGCGGCCCAGGCGCCGACCGACCGGCCGTCCCATTCGGTCTGCCGGAACGGCAGTGCGCGATTGCGTCGCCGGGTCAGCAGGGTGACGCGATGGCCACGGCAGGTGAGGTCGGCGGCGATCTGCAGGCCCAGCGCGCCGGTGCCGCCTGCGATGACGGTGGTGAGCGCGTCGTCGGCGGGCACCACTCCGGCCAGCCGGGCCAGCCGCGAGAAGTTCACGCGCGCATCGGTTTCGATGTAGGGGCGTACGATCGCGCGGGCCGCCGCGGCGGACGGGCCGGTGAAGCGCAGCTCCTGGCTGATCTCGGTGCCGCCGTCGCGCGGGGTCAGCCGCCAGGTGAGGTGCATGGTGCCCGCGGGCTCGGGCTGTTCGATGCCCAACTCACGGTCGGGCTCGACCGTGGTGACGGTGAACGGCTTGCCGAATCGTCCGTGGATGCGCGCCGAGAAATCCCCGTCGGGCAGATAGTCACCCGTGGCACCGACGGCGACCGGTCCGTGCATCCGCACCGACCGCACCCCCGGATTCCACTCCGGCCACTGCTCGAGATCCCCCAGCACACTCCACACCGATTCCGGTGGGAGAGCGATGAACTGCGTGTACTTCGTCGTACCAGCCATGACTGGAACGCTAACCGGGTGTGGCGGCACTGGGAAGGGTGCCGCTGATCACCTCGTCCTCAGTCGCGCTGGTAGCCCAAACTGATGCCGCGGGTGGCCAGCCACGGTACCGGGTCGATCTTGTCGGTGCCGTTGAGCCATACCTCGAAGTGGCAGTGCGGGCCGGTGGAGAAGCCGCGGTTGCCCATGGTGGCGATCTGATCGCCGGCCAGCACGCGCTCACCGGCGGCGACCGTCGCGGTGTCGATGTGGCCGTAGACGGTGACGGTGCCGTCGTCGTGCAGGACGCGGACCCACATGCCGAAGCCGGAGGCCGGGCCCGCCTCGATGACGGTGCCGTCGGCGACGGTGTAGATCGGGGTGCCGATCGGACCGGCGACGTCGATGCCGAGATGCTGGACGCCCCAGCGGGCGCCGAAACCGGAGGTGTAGCTGCCCGACGCGAACTTGGCGAACAGCGGTCGTAGCTTGGCGGCTTCCTGGGCGGCGAGGTCCTCGGCGAACTTGGCGCCCTTGGCGAGGATGTCACCGAATTCGTTCTTGTCGGCGACGGTGCTGGCGTCGAGTACCTGGGGCGCGGTGGCGCTGTCTTCGAGGCCCGCGGTGTTCATCGACTGCGCGGCGATCTCGTGGATCTGGCCCGCGGCCTCGTAATCGACGCCGTGGCCGGGTTGTTCGGGGGAGGCCATCGCGGCCTGGCCCGCGGCGACGACCGCGCCGGCGGCCACGGCGATGACCGCGGCGCGGCCCTTCAGCGCGGCGGGCGGGGCGGGGACGCGATGGGCACCACCGCGCCGTTCGGCGCGATGGGTTTCGGGCGGGTCGGCGTAGGCGCCGTCGGCCGGGGGCTCCCAGGTGGCGCTGCTGTAGGTGCCGGAGTCGTAGGAGTCGGACTCGTCGGCGGTCCACTCGTCCTCGGCGGGGGTCCAGGCCGAGCCGTCGGACCAGCTGTTGCCCGCGTGCCACGAATCGGTCTGCGGCCATGCGGTTTCCGGCTGCGCGGCGGGCGCGCGGCGACCCTGCGGATGCGAGGTGTATTCGTCGGTGTACCGGTAACGATGTCCGGTGCTCGGCTGATTGTCGAGAGAGAAGGTGGAGCGGTGGTTCATCGGCTGCGCCGAATCGCCGACGGCTGTGTCAAGCGAGTGCTGAAGTGCCTCAAGCTTGTCGTCCTCCTCAGTCCTGACCTGCCAGTCGTGACCTGGTTGTCGTGACCTGGTTGTGACTTCGACCGCATTGACGGTAACGAAGCGATTGCAGAGTGGCAAGCGCTGCCCGGAAACCTACACCTACCTGTGAGATTCGTCACTGTAACGCGAGTGGATTACTCACCGTTTTCGGCCGCCCTGGGTGAGGTCTGTCGACGACATAACGTAGTAGATGTCGGACCGGATCCGCTTTACCCGGCCCGACCTGCCACAGCGTCGGCAAACGCCCGAAAGCTACTCGCCAGTAGGCGTGGCCAGCGGTTTTCCGCACCTCGAGTAAAGGGCCGTGACCTGCGCCACTTAGGATGAATGTGGCCGATTGGCCCTCCATGTGACTGGTTAGAGTCCGACCCGACCCACAAGCTGAGCATTTCGAGCGACCCGCAAACAGTCGCTACGGCATGTCGGGCCCCCAACAAAGACGTTGTCATAACAACGCAGACGAGACGGTGAGTACATGGATCTCTTCGAATATCAGGCGAAGGAGCTCTTCGTTAAGCACGGAGTGCCTTCGTCCGAGGGCCGCGTTTGCGACACGGCCGAAGAAGCGCGCGCGATCGCCGAGGAAATCGGCAAGCCGGTGATGGTCAAGGCGCAGGTCAAGGTGGGCGGCCGCGGTAAGGCGGGTGGCGTCAAGTACGCGGCCACCCCGGAGGACGCGTTCACTCACGCGCAGAACATCCTCGGCCTCGACATCAAGGGCCACATCGTCAAGAAGCTCCTGGTCGCCGAGGCCAAGGACATCGCGGAGGAGTACTACATCTCCTTCCTGCTCGACCGCTCCAACCGCACCTACCTGGCCATGTGTTCGGTCGAGGGCGGCATGGAGATCGAAGAGGTCGCGGAGAAGACCCCCGAGCGCCTCGCCAAGGTCCCCGTCGACGCCGTCAAGGGTGTCGATCTGGCCTTCGCCCGGTCGATCGCCGAGCAGGGCCACCTGCCCGCCGACGTGCTCGACGCCGCGGCCGTGACCATCCAGAAGCTGTGGGAGGTCTTCACCAAGGAAGACACCACCCTGGTCGAGGTCAACCCGCTGGTGCGCACCCCGTCCGACGAGATCCTCGCCCTGGACGGCAAGGTCACCCTGGACGAGAACGCCGAGTTCCGCCAGCCCGGCCACCTCGAGTTCGCCGACGTCGACGCGACCGACCCGCTCGAGCTCAAGGCCAAGGAGAACGACCTCAACTACGTCAAGCTCGACGGTGAGGTCGGCATCATCGGCAACGGCGCCGGTCTGGTCATGTCGACCCTGGACGTCGTCGCCTACGCCGGCGAGAACCACGGCGGCGTGAAGCCGGCCAACTTCCTCGACATCGGCGGCGGCGCCTCGGCGGCCGTGATGGCCGCGGGCCTGGACGTCATCCTGGGCGACTCGCAGGTCAAGAGCGTGTTCGTCAATGTCTTCGGTGGCATCACCGCGTGCGACGCGGTCGCCAACGGCATCGTCGGCGCCCTCGAGGTGCTCGGTGCCGCGGCCACCAAGCCGCTGGTCGTTCGCCTGGACGGCAACAACGTCGAAGAGGGTCGCCGCATCCTCGCCGAGGCCGCCCACCCGCTGGTGACGCTGGCCCAGACCATGGACGAGGGCGCCGACAAGGCCGCCGAACTCGCCTTCAGCGCCAAGTAAGGAACCACGAACATGTCCATCTTCCTGAACAAGGACAACAAGGTCATCGTCCAGGGCATCACCGGCGGCGAGGGCACCAAGCACACCGCGCTGATGCTGAAGGCGGGCACCAACGTCGTCGGCGGTGTCAACGCGCGCAAGGCGGGCACCACCGTCACCCACACCGACAAAGACGGCAACGAGATCGAGCTGCCCGTGTTCGGTTCGGTCGCCGAGGCGATCGAGAAGACCGGCGCCGACACCTCCATCGCGTTCGTGCCGCCCGCCTTCTCCAAGGACGCCATCATCGAGGCCATCGACGCGGAGATCCCGCTGCTCGTGGTCATCACCGAGGGCATCCCGGTGCAGGACTCCGCCTACGCGTGGGCCTACAACGTGGAGAAGGGCGAGAAGACCCGCATCATCGGCCCGAACTGCCCCGGCATCATCACCCCCGGCGAGGCGCTGGTCGGCATCACCCCGAACAACATCACCGGCAAGGGCCCGATCGGCCTGGTGTCGAAGTCGGGCACCCTGACCTACCAGATGATGTACGAGCTGCGCGATTTCGGTTTCTCGACCGCGATCGGCATCGGCGGCGACCCGGTCATCGGCACCACCCACATCGACGCCATCGAGGCGTTCGAGAAGGACCCCGAGACCAAGATCATCGTCATGATCGGCGAGATCGGTGGCGACGCCGAAGAGCGTGCCGCGGCCTACATCAAGGCCAACGTGACCAAGCCGGTCGTCGGCTACGTCGCCGGATTCACCGCGCCCGAGGGCAAGACCATGGGCCACGCCGGCGCCATCGTCTCCAGTGGCGGCGGTACCGCGCAGGCCAAGCAGGAGGCCCTCGAGGCCGCCGGTGTGAAGGTCGGCAAGACGCCGTCCGCCACCGCCGCGCTGGCTCGCGAGATCCTGGAGAAGGCGTCTATCGCTTCCGCCTGACCCGGTCAGGCCCCGGAGGCGGTAGCTTGCGTAGCCACGCAGGGGCCCCGGGACAGGCGAATTGAATACCGCCTGATCGATCTCACACGACTAAGGCCGCTTCCCAGGTTTACGGGAGGCGGCCTTCGTCGACTTATCCACAGGGCGTGGTTTATCCACAGCCCGATCGGTTGGTGATGACCGGCGAGAGCGCGTGCAGTAGCGTCAAGTACCGGATCACCACCAGTCAGTTCGACGCGACCGATGCGCACGACTCGACAAGGAGACGACGACATGTCATACCCGACCGGGGGCTCCGGGTACAACGCACCCGCGACACCCGCCGCGCCCAGCCAGGGCCCGAGCACCGGAGCCGCCGCGGCTGCACCATCGACCGCGGACGGTCCGGACATGAAGAGCCTGCCCTTCCTCCTGACCGCCGCGGCAGCCGGTCTCGGTGTGGTGACGTTCCTGCTCGGTTTCGCGCCGTTCGTGGGCATCACCCTGCTCAAGACCACCGAGACCGCGTCCGTCTTCGAGACCACCGGCTCGGGGAACGCCACGCTGGTGCTGCTGGCCGCGCTGCTGGCCGGACTGTCGTTGCTACCCAAGCAGAATGTGCGCGGTGTGGCGGCGGCCGTGGCGGTGGCGGCGCTCGCCGGCATCGTCGTGTCGCTGATCAAGGCGGGCGACGGCACCGAGTTGCAGTGGGGCTCGTTCGTGATGACCGCGCTGTCGCTGGTCGTCGCGGTGCTGCTGGTGCTGGCGCTGCTGTTCGACCTCGGGATCATCAAGGCGCCCGCGCCGAAACCGGCTCAGCCGCAGCAGCCGGGCCAGTACGGCCAGTACGGCCAGCAGCAGTACGGCCAGCAGGGTGGCTACGGTCAGCAGCAGTACGGTCAGCCCGGTGGCTACGGCCAGCCCTCGACCGGCGGCCAGTTCCCGACGCAGTCGCCCTACGGCCAGCAGAGCCAGCCGTCGGTGCCGCAGGCGCCGCAGCCGTCCTACGGCCAGCAGCCGGGTCAGCCGTCCTATGGTCAGCAGCCGGGCCAGCAGTCGCCGTACGGCCAGCAGTACGGTGCGCCGCAGCAGCAGCAGTCGCCCTACGGCGCCGCGCCGCAGCAGCCGCGTCCGGACGAGGGCGCCACGCAGACCTTCGGTGGCCAGCCGGGTCAGCAGGCCTTCGGTTCGCCGTCCTACGGCACCCAGCCGGGCACGCCCGCCGCGCAGCCGGGCGCCGCGCCCGGACAGCCGTTCGGCGGCGAGCAGACCGCCGATCCGGCGGCCGACGCGACCACGGCGTTCCGCCCGAACGACGACCAGAAGTAGAGACCGCGGGTATGCCCGGCGCCCGTGCGCGGCGAGCATGCCGGAATACACACGGCCGTCGCGGGTGGCACAGGACGGCGATCGCGAGCCCACAGGTACGCCTGTGGGCTCGCGGCGCGCCTGACCCGCGCCCGCCGGGGAAGCTGCCACGCTGAATCGTCATGAGCTCCCGTAACGCCCTGGTGCGCCGGACCTCCGGGTCGCTCGGCCACGGGGTGACCGCCGCATCGCCGCCGGGGCGCGAACCCGGCTGGTGGACACCGTCGCCCGAGCGCGCCCGGACCCTGCTGCTGGTGGCCGCACGGCCGACGATCTGCGCGCTGGCGGCCACGGTGACGCTCGTGCTGGTGGTCATGCTGACCACCGATACCGCGCTCACCAGCGCGCCCGGCGCGGTCGGGGCCGCCTGGCTCGCCGCCCATCAGGTTCCACTCACCATCGGCCGCACCACGCTCGGTCTGCTGCCGCTGGTTCCCACCGCCGTGCTGATCTGGCTGGCCGCGCGGGAATGCGCGCGCGCTGTGCCGAACCGGCCGCGCCCGATCGACCTGGCCTGGCTGACCGCCGCCGTGCTGGCGGGACCGCTGCTGATGACCGCGGTGTGCCTGGCCGTCACCGGCGATGCCGCGGGTGTCACCCCGCTCGAACAGCCGGGCCCGGTCTCGGCCTTCGGCTGGGTGATCGTGCTGTATCTGGGCGCCGCCGCGGCCGGGATCATCCGCCGGGCCTGGCCCGAGCTGTGCGCGCTGTTGCCGTTCGAGATTCCCGGCTGGGCGGTCCTGGGCGCCCGCGCCGCGCGCCGCACGGTGCTGCGGATGCTCGGCTGTGCCGCGCTGGCCACGGTGATCTCACTGTTCGCGCACCTGTCCCGCTTCGAGGCGACCTACCAGCAGGCGCACAACCTCACCGATGTGCTGGGGATGAGCCTGCTGTCGCTGCTGTATCTGCCCAATGTCGTGATCGCCGCGGCTGGGCTGCTCACCGGCGCGGCCGTGCAGTTCGGCACCGGCTCGGTCGGGCTGTTCGGGGTGAGCGCGGCCTCGGTGCCCGCGGTGCCCGCGCTGATCCCGGTACCCGAGGGTCCGGCCTCGCCCTGGTGGCCGGTGTTGCTGCTGGTCCCGCTCGCGGTCGGCGTGCTCGGCGGGATCGAACTCGGCCGTACCAGCGACGACCGCCCCGGCGCCCCGTGGGCGACCCTCACCTGCGCCGGCTTGTCGACGCTGGCGTTCCTGGTGCTCGGCGTGCTCGGTAGCGGGCAGCTCGGTGCCGTGGGCTGGGTCGGACTGGATCTGCTGGTGCTGGTCCCGCTGATGGTGACCTGGTTCGGTTTCGGCGGTTTCGCTGGGATGGTGTTCGCGCGCCGCTTCCTGGCCCCGGCCGCACCGGTCGCCGACTACGACGACGAGTACGTCGACTACGCCGAAGACGACTACTACTACGACGACGAGGAAGACGATGATCCGGACTACGACGATCCGGACTACGACGATCCGGACTACGACGATCGAGACCACGACGATCAGGACTTCGACGACGCGGACGATCCCGCCGTCGAAGTCGACGCCGAACTCGTCGAGGACATCGACGACGACGTCGAGGTGAACATCGCCGCGCCCGGCTCGACCACCGAGCCCACCGCGGAGATCGTCGATGCCGAGGTGGTCGAGTCGGACCTGCCGGAAGGTGACACGACACCCGGTCGTTAAGCTCGACCCGGCGGTATCGCCGATCGCCGCCACCCGACACACGCAGGAGTAGAGCGCTGACCAGCAATCCGGCCACCGTCGTAGTCCTCGCCTCGGGCACCGGCTCGTTGCTCAACGCGCTGCTGGCCGCCGCGCGCGAGCCCGGCTATCCCGCGAAGATCGTCGCGGTCGGTGTCGACCGGGTGTGCCAGGCCACCGAACACGCCGAGGCCGCAGGCATCGAGCACTTCCGTGTCGCCGTGCCGGACTTTCCCGACCGGGCCGCCTGGGACAAGGCGCTGACCGAGGCCGTCGACGCCTTCCAGCCCGACCTGGTCGTCTCCGCCGGCTTCATGAAGATCGTCGGCCCCGCGTTCCTCGAACGCTTCGGCGGCCGGTTCATCAATACCCATCCCGCGCTGCTGCCGTCGTTCCCCGGCGCGCACGGGGTCCGCGACGCGCTCGCCTACGGCGCCAAGGTCACCGGCTGCACCGTGCACCTGGTCGACGGCGGTGTGGACACCGGCCCGATCCTCGCCCAGGAGGCGGTCGACGTGCTGCCCGGCGACGACGAGGCCACCCTGCACGAGCGCATCAAAGTTGTCGAGCGACGGTTGCTGGCGGAGGTCATCGCCGCCGTCGCGACACGAGGCATTGTCTCCGACGGACGAAAGGCAGAAATTCCAGATGAGCGAGCACACCGGTGAGTGAACGTAAGGCGATCCGCAGGGCGCTGGTGAGCGTCTACGACAAGACCGGGCTCGTCGAGCTGGCCACCGGACTGCACGCCGCCGGCGTGGAACTGGTGTCGACCGGGTCGACCGCGGGCAAGATCGCCGAGGCGGGCATCCCGGTCACCAAGGTCGAGGACCTGACCGGTTTCCCGGAGACCCTCGACGGTCGCGTCAAGACGCTGCACCCGCGCGTGCACGCCGGCATCCTGGCCGACACCCGCCGTCCGGAGCATGTCGAGCAGCTCGTCGAGCTCGGTGTCGAGGCGTTCCAGCTCGTGGTGGTGAACCTCTACCCGTTCACCCAGACCGTGGCCAGCGGCGCGAGCGTGGACGAGTGCGTCGAGCAGATCGACATCGGCGGGCCGTCGATGGTGCGCGCCGCCGCCAAGAACCACCCGTCGGTCGGTGTGGTCGTCGATGTCAGCGACTACGACGATGTGCTCGCCGCGGTGAAGTCGGGCGGGTTCACCCTCGCCGAGCGCACCGCGCTGGCCGCCAAGGCCTTCCAGCACACCGCGAGCTACGACGTGGCCGTCGCGAGCTGGATGGGTTCGGTGGCCGTGCCCGCCGTCGCCGAGGACACCGAGCAGTTCCCCGGCTGGGTCGCCGGTTCCTGGGAGCGCGCCGCGGTGCTGCGCTACGGCGAGAACCCGCATCAGGCCGCCGCGCTGTACACCAGCAACGACGGCACCGTCGGTATCGCGCAGGCGCAGCAGTTGCACGGCAAGGAGATGTCGTACAACAACTACACCGACGGTGACGCCGCCTGGCGCGCCGCCTTCGACTTCGACGAGCCCGCCGTCGCGGTGATCAAGCACGCCAACCCGTGCGGCATCGCCATCGGCGCCGATATCGCCGAGGCCCACCGCAAAGCCCACGCCACCGACCCGGTCAGCGCCTACGGCGGCGTGATCGCGGCCAACCGCGAGGTCAGCGTGGAGATGGCCGAGCAGGTCGCGGAGATCTTCACCGAGGTCATCGTGGCGCCGGGCTACGCGCCCGGTGCGGTGGAAGTGTTGCAGCGCAAGAAGAATGTGCGCGTGCTCGTCGCCGAGGCGCCGCAGCGCAAGGGTGTGGAACTGCGCCCGATCAGCGGTGGCGCGTTGCTGCAGGACCGCGACGTGCTCGACGCCGCGGGCGACGACCCGGTCAACTGGACCCTGGCCGCCGGCGACCCCGCCGACGCCACCACCCTGGCCGACCTCGAATTCGCTTGGCGCGCTTGCCGTGCCGTGAAGTCCAACGCCATCCTGCTGGCCGACGACGGTGCCGCCGTCGGTGTCGGCATGGGGCAGGTCAACCGGGTCGACTCCTGCAAGCTGGCCGTCGAGCGCGCGGGCGAGCGGGCCAAGGGTTCGGTCGCCGCCTCCGACGCGTTCTTCCCGTTCTCCGACGGGCCGCAGATCCTGGTCGCCGCCGGTGTGCGCGCCATCGTCCACCCCGGTGGTTCGATTCGCGACAAGGACACCGTCGAGCTGTGCAAGGAAGCCGGCGTCACCCTGTACCTCACGGGCGCCCGCCACTTCGCGCACTGAGTTCGCCTGAGCTCCAACGGGTGCCGCACCACTACCACGGTGTGGCGCCCGTTGCCGTTCGCGGGGAACGAAGCTCGAGGCACTCGCCGGTTACCTGGATGATCAGGGTAGCCGGGCTATTCGGTGCCGAGGATCTGGCGGGTGCCGAGGGGGGAGTTCAGGGGGAGTTCCATGGTGCCGAAGATGAGGTTCATGGTGCACATTTTGCCGGTGGCGTCGGCGCGGGTGCCGCCGCGGAGAGTGACGGTGATGGTGGTGGGGGATTCGGTCACGGTGGCGTCTACGCCGAAGCATTCGGGGTTGCCGGTCTGGAAGTTGACGGCGATGGTGTTGTCGCTCAGGCGAGTCCAGGAATCGATCGGGACGGAGTGGGGGTTGACAATGGTGGGGTCGGGGGTGAAGCGGTGGCCGATGGCGGCGTCGGGGGCCTCGGCGACAGTGGTGGTGTTCGGTTGGGGTGCAGGGGATTCGGAGCTGCCGCAGGCGGTGAGGGTGAGGGCGGCCAGCAGGGCTGCGGTGCGCGCGACGCTTCTCATGCGGTCAGCCTAGACCGCGCGGCGGTGCGTTCCCGCCGCACGCACCCGCGTGGTGAACTTTCCGCGAACCGTGCGCATAACTCGTCCATTTCCGCGCCGCGGGGACTACATTCGGCTGCGATGTGGCGCCGTGGCATACGGCGAGCATCATTTCATCGGATGCTCTGCAACTGGATCTTCGAAAGGACGAACGTGGGCGACACGCTGCGCGTAGGCGAAGAACTGGGACTGGGACAGTCCCTCACCGGCGGTGCGTACACCCTGGCCCTGCAGCCGGACGGCAACCTGGTGCTGTCCGAGCCCGACGGAAACGTCGTGTGGGCCGCACAAACTCATGGACAGGACGTGCAGCGCGCGGCCCTGCAGACCGACGGCGACCTCGTCCTCTACAAGGGCGACGGTTCGCGCGCATGGGCCACCGACACCAGCGGCAAGAATGTCGAGCGCCTGGTCGTGCAGCCCGACCGCAACGTCGTGCTCTACGGCACCGACGACTCGGTCGCGTGGGCCACCGCCACCAATACCGACAACCCGCTGCCCGCCCCGGAGCCGGTGGTCGCCGCCGCCGTCGCCGAAGAAGTGCCCCCGCCGCCGGCCGCGCAGACCTACACGGTCGAGCCGGGCGACACCCTGTGGGCCATCTCCGAGCGCTTCTACGGCGACGGCAACCGCTACCACGAGATCGCCTCGGCCTCGGGCATCGACAACCCGGATCTCATCAACGCGGGCCAGGTCCTCACCATCCCGTGATATGGGCGGCTGGCGCCGCGGTTCTCGGCCCTTAACCGCCGAGAACGGGTGGGGGTGAGTGGAGTTGACGCGAAAATGGCCCCGAAGCTGCTTGGGTTCACGCGGTCGTCGCAACACTCTCGATCTGAGAGGTTGCGGCGACCGTGTCGTTTTCAGGGGATGTGGACCGGTTCGGTGAGCAGT
>NZ_JBHZBX010000023.1:0-102124 GCF_042755165.1 Nocardia sp. NPDC059177
CGAACCCGGAAGCTAAGGCCACCTGCGCCGATGGTACTGCACTCGACAGGGTGTGGGAGAGTAGGACACCGCCGGAACATCATTGCGAAAGGCCCCCAGCATCATGCTGGGGGCCTTTTTGCGTTCCCCGGAAAGGCGTTGCGGGCAGCTACGCGGTCGGGCGACTAGCGTGGTGTCATGGCGACGACGAGGATCGGAACCCACATCCACGCATCCCGCGCGGAGGTCTACCGGCTGCTGCTCGACGCCGACGCGGTCAAGGAGTGGATGGTGCCCGACGGCTTGACCAGCGAGGTCCACCGGTTCGAGCCGGAGGTCGGCGGATCGTTCTCGATCACCCTGATCTATGACGAGGGCACCAGCTTGCAGCACGACGCCTACTACGGCCGGTTCCTGGAGCTGATCCCGGACCGGAAGGCGGTCGAAGTGATCGAGTTCGTCACCGAGATGCCGGACATGACCGGCTCCCAGACCGTCACCATCACCCTGGCAGACGAGGACGGCGGCACCCATCTCGAAGTGCTGCACGAGGGTGTGCCGTCGGGTCTGAGCCTCGCCGACAACGAAACGACCTGGCGGATGGCTTTGCGGAAGCTCACCGCGCTGGCCGAACGCGGCACGGTCGACTGACCGGCGCGCCGGGCGACGACCCGGCGAACCCTACAGTGGAGGGATGTCGTCGCCGGTTCGGCATCCGTCGACCGTCGCGGACTACGACGATGCGCGACGGCGGGCCCGGCTGCGGGAAACCCGCCTCGGTCACCGCTGGACGGCTTGGCGCCGTACCCGGCTGACGCTGTTGCGCTGCGCGATCGCGCTGGTGGCGGTGGGGGCGCTGTTCGGGCAGTACTGGCGCTACGACGTGGCGCCGGAGCGGGAACGTCTGTCGCATACCGCGCCGGCGCTGGTGCCGGTCGCGCCGCCACTGGCCGCGGCGGGCTGGGACACCGCGGTCATCGACCTGGTCGGGCTGGGTGGGTTGAACGCGGCGCCGACCGCCGCTGCGCTGCCGTCGCTGCGGCTGCTGGGTGTGGTGTGGGCGGTGCGCTACGACAATGCCGGCATCGACACCAAGGTGATCGCGGAGATGATCGTGCGGGCGACGCGACAGGCCGGGGTGCGTGACATCGTGCTGGTCGGGCACAGCATGGGCGGGGTGATCGCGCTCGAGGTGGCCCGGCACATCCACCTCGGCAGCGACCGCAGGCTGGTGGCGGTCATCCTGGACTGCACCCCGGTGGACCTGGACGCGGTGCGGCCACAGAGCCGGGGGCACGGCACCGATCTGGTCCGGTTCATGGGTTGGTTGCCGGGGGCACGCGAGAGCAGGTTGTTGCGTTTCGCCGTCGAGATGACGGCGCGCCGGGAGCGGTTCGTGCAGCGCCGTGGCCTGTTCGTCGACATCGATGTCGCGGAACTGGGCGCGGCGACCGCGGAAGTGCTGCGCGACAAGATCTTCTCCCGCGATGCCGCGAGCAACGGGCTGATCGAGGCGCAGTTCCTCGCGATCGTGGCCGGTGGCGCGACGGCGGATCTGCGCGCGCTGGCCCGCCGGACGCCCGGCAAGCAGCGGCCCGCGATCGTGTACATCCGGCCGCGCGACGCCGACCGCGATCCGGTCGTCGATGTGGAGTATTCGCATCAGGTGCTCATCGAGATCTCCGGCGGGGTGGACGGCACGTTGCTGGTGGTGCGGCCGCGCGAGATCGAGCATGCCGATCCGCGGCAGCGGCCCGCCGAATACAACGCGATCATCGAGACCCAGGTGCTGCCGTTCGTGCAGCGCTACCAGCGGGCCGGACCGCCCTGAACGAATGGCCGGCGATTCGAATCACGGCAAGGCTAAAGGTATTGGCTCAGTGCCGTAATTGCTTCAATCCGAACTGTGTCCCGACCGAAGAATTTCCCGCCCGTGCGGCAGTTGAGTCTCAACGCGTTCATCTACCCGTCCGGTCATCACGAGGCCGCGTGGCGGCATCCGGACAGCAGGCCCGACCGCATCTACGACGTCACCTACTATCAGGAGATCGGCCGCACGGCCGAGGCGGCGAAGCTGGACGCGGTGTTCTTCGCCGACGGACCCGCGCTGCGCACCGATGTGCGCCACAATGCCGCACCGGGGCTGGAACCGATCACGCTGCTCACCGCGATCGCCTCGGCCACAACGCATCTGGGCCTGATCGCGACCGCGTCGACCACCTACTACGAGCCCTACAACCTGGCGCGGCTGTTCTCCTCGCTCGACCACATCTCCGGTGGCCGGGCCGGCTGGAACATCGTCACCACCGGAACGGATCTGGCCGCGGCCAACTTCGGTCTCGAACGACACCCCGACCACGCCGAACGGTACGCCCGCGCACGGGAATTCGTGGACGCGGTGGTCGGCTTGTGGGGCAGCTGGGAGGACGACGCGATCCTGCTCGACCGCGACGCGGGCGTCTACGCCGACCCGGACAAGATCCACCCGATCGACTTCGTCGGTGAACACCTCAGTGTGCGTGGGCCGTTCAACTCCGCGCGGACGCCGCAGGGACATCCGGTCCTGGTGCAGGCGGGTGCGTCCAATGAGGGCAGGGCCTTCGCCGGCAAGTACGCCGAGGCCATCTTCACCGCCCATCAGCGGCTCTCCGACGCCCAGGCGTTCTACGCCGACATCAAGGGCAAGGCCGCGGAGTACGGGCGGACCGCCGACCAGGTGAAGATCCTGCCGGGGATCAGCCCGTTCATCGCCGATACCGAGGCGGCGGCGCAGCGCCTGGAACGCGAGTTCAACGAGCTGACCGTGCCCGAATACGGGCTGCGACAGCTGGAATCCATCACCGGGACCTCGCTGCGCTCGCTCGCGCTGGACGAGCCGGTACCGGTGGAGACTTTCGCGGGTGCGGGCGATGTCACCGACAACGCGCGCAGCAGGCTGCAGGTTGTGGCCGGGATCGTCGAGCGGGAGCGGCCGACCCTGCGTGGACTGCTGTACCGGCTGGCCGGTGCGCGCGGGCACCGGGTCTTCGCCGGTACGCCCGAACAGGTCGCCGACACGATCGAAGAATGGTTCACCCAGGGCGCGGCCGACGGCTTCAATGTGATGCCGCCGTACTACCCCGGCGGGCTCGAGGTGTTCGCCGAGACGGTGGTGCCGATCCTGCAGGAGCGCGGGCTGTTCCGTACCGAGTACACCGGGACCACGCTGCGCGATCACTTCGGGCTGGCGCGCCCGCAGAGCCGGTTCGCCCGTTCCGCTGCTCTCTCGGGATGACGGCCCGCGCGCCCAGCGGCGATCCCGCCGGTGCCGGTGGACCCACCCGACGCGGAAGCAAACGCACCGCCCGACCAGGGCACCGTTCCGGTCGCCGGACACGATCCCGCAGAGGAGGCCGCCATGGCGCCCTCGCCGCTGTCACGCGCGGATCGGCGTGCGGGCGTGCGGTTCTCGTGGTCGATGGGTCGATGAGGTGACACTGACCCGACGATCGGAATCGGCCGGCGACCAGGCAGAGTCACGCACCCGGCTGCGGTCGCTGGCGGTGGCGGTGTTCGTGCCGTCGGCGGTGTACGGCATCGGTTCCGGTGCGGCGGCTCCTATGCTGCCGCTGCACGCGCTGGAACTCGGCGCCTCGGTGGGGACCGCGGGTGTGGTGGTCGCCATGATGGGCTTCGGGCTCATCCTGGGCGACCTGCCCGCCGGGTGGCTGGTGGCGCGGACGGGGGAGCGGCGGGCCATCGCGCTCGGCTCACTGGCCTGTGCGGTGGGGCTGCTGATCGCCATCGTCGCACCGAATATCGCGGTGTTCGCGCTGGGTCTGTTGATCAACGGCGTCGCGGGGGCGGTGTGGGGACTGGCCCGGCAGACCTATGTCGTCACCGTGGTGCCGGGTGCGGACCGGGGACGGGCCTTCTCGGCGCTGGCGGGGTGGATGCGGTTCGGGTTCTTCACCGGGCCGTTCCTCGGCGCGGGCGCCGTGCACTGGCTCGGGCCGGTCGGTGGGCTGTGGATCCAGTTCGCGGCCATGCTCGTCGCGGGGGCCCTGGTGTTCGCCATGCCGGAGCCGGGCGGTCCACCCACCGTCGTGAGCGAGCACACCATTCGTTCGGTAGTGGTCGAACACCGCAGAGTGCTGGGCACTCTCGGGCTCGCGGCGCTGCTGATGGGTGCCGCGCGGGCGGCCCGGCAGTCGCTGTTGCCGCTGTGGGCAGTGCACGTCGGTGCCGATGCCGCGACGACCAGCATCGTCTTCGGCATCGCGGGCGCGGTGGACGTGCTGATGTCGTACCCGTCGGGCATCTGGCTCGACCGCTACGGGCGTCGAGCCATCGGCGTACCCGCCATGATCCTGTTCGCCGCCGGCTACGCGGCGCTGCCGTTCGCGGGCTCGGTCGCCGGACTGACCGCCGTCGCGGTGCTGCTCGGATTCGCCAACGGGTTGAGCAACGGGGTGATCATGACCGTCGGCGCCGATGTCGCCCCACCCGGCCGGCGCGCCGAATTCCTCGGCGCCTGGCGGCTGACGCACGACATCGGCATGTTCGCCGGGCCGATCGCGGTAGGCGCGATCAGCGCGGTCACGGTACTGGGCGCGGCCGCGGGCACCCTCGCCGTCGCCGGGCTGGGCGGTGCCGCCGCGATGTACCGCTGGTTCCCCGGACGTGTCATCGCCCCGGTCGAGCTGGGCGGTGTGGCTCACCGCGTTTCGCAGACGAGTGACCACGTGGGGTCGCGGCCGGTGCGGTCGAGCAGCGGCGCGGCGGGATCGACGGGGACCTCGGGACCGTAGTTCCCATCGCGCGGTGGCCTCGGCGTAGGCCCGGACCTTCGGGGAACCACCGACCGACTACGCCCGGCGTTGTGGGCCGCGCTGAGCCGTTCAGCGGACGCGGGCGCCCAGGATGCTGCGCACACCCGCGATGAACAGTTGCAGGCCGAAGTCGAATCGGGCGGTGGCATCGGGGGTTTCGAGCAGGGGAGAGGAGTCCTCGGGCAGCGCGCCCGCAGAGTCCATCTGCATGCGTGACTGTTCGTCGACGGTCTGGCCGAGCACGTAGTAGAGCAGGGTGTAGGCGGTGAGTTCGGCTTCCTCGCGGGTCATCCCGGCGCGGATGACGATGCCGGCCAGCCGTTCGCGCGCCTTGCTGGTGGTCAGGCGGGAGGCGTAGGTGGCCGAGACCAGTTCGGCGCCGTCGCGATAGGCGAGCAGGCAGTCGCGCAGCCGATGCGCCAGTTCGGCGACCTGGCCGTGCCATTCGGCGGCGGTGACCGGCTCGTCCATCGGCGCCAGAATCCGGTCGGCGACCGCGCCGAGCAGCGACTGCTTGTCCTTGACGTGCCAATACAGCGCGCCCGGTTGCACCTGCAGCGATCCGGCCAGCCTGCGCATCGTCAGATCGGCCAGGCCGTACTGGTCCAGGATCTCGACGGCGGCGTCGATCACATCCGATTTCCGCAGTTGCACGCGCGTCCTTCCGTCGATTTCGCCGACCCGAGTGTAGTGGCTCACTCTCAGCCGCTACCCTATCCTGAACACCGTTCAAGTTGCACGGCTACGTCGGGGGGATCACCCCCTCGGCCGTGCGTACCCCGACGAAGGGACAACACGTCGTGACGCAGGCACCCGTCCAGACCGACATTCTGGCCATCGCCCGTGAGCAGGTGCTCGAGCGCGGCGAAGGACTCACCGAGCAGCAGACCGTCGAGGTGCTGCGCCTGGGTGACGATCGCCTGGAAGCGCTGCTCGAGCTCGCCCACGAGGTGCGGATGAAGTGGTGCGGTCCCGAGGTCGAGGTCGAGGGCATCATCAGCCTCAAGACCGGCGGCTGCCCCGAGGACTGCCACTTCTGCTCGCAGTCGGGCCTGTTCCAGTCGCCGGTGCGCGCGGCCTGGCTCGACATCCCCAGCCTGGTCGAGGCGGCCAAGCAGACCGCCAAGACCGGCGCCACCGAGTTCTGCATCGTGGCCGCGGTGCGCGGTCCGGACGCGCGCCTGATGGCGCAGGTCGCCGCCGGTGTGGAGGCCATCCGCAACGAGGTCGACATCCAGGTCGCCTGCTCGCTGGGCATGCTGAACCAGGAGCAGGTCGACCAGCTCGCCGCCATGGGCGTGCACCGCTACAACCACAACCTCGAGACCGCCAAGTCGCACTTCCCGAAGGTCGTCACCACGCACACCTACGAGGAGCGCTGGGACACCCTGCGGATGGTGCGCGAGGCCGGCATGGAGGTCTGCTGTGGTGGCATCCTCGGCATGGGCGAGACCATCGAGCAGCGTGCCGAATTCGCCGCGCAGCTGGCCTCGCTCGAGCCCGACGAGGTGCCGCTGAACTTCCTCAACCCGCGTCCCGGCACCCCCTTCGGTGACCTCGAGGTGCTGCCCGCCGCCGATGCGCTGCGCGCTATTGCCGCGTTCCGCCTGGCGCTGCCGCGCACCATCCTGCGCTTCGCCGGTGGCCGCGAGATCACCCTGGGCGACCTGGGCGCCAAGCAGGGCATGCTCGGCGGCATCAACGCCGTCATCGTCGGCAACTACCTCACCACGCTGGGACGTCCGGCCGAATCCGACCTCGACCTGCTCGGCGAGCTGAAAATGCCGATCAAGGCGTTCAACGAAACCCTCTGACGACACGTAGGGTGACTGACATGGACGAGCGCTACAACCCGTTCACCGGCAAGCGGATCGTGCCCGGTCTCGACGACACGACCCCGGCGTCGGCTGCCCTCGGGCTCGAACCGCCCCGGTTCTGCGAGCACTGCGGGCGCCGGATGATCGTGCAGGTGAGCCCCGACGGCTGGTGGGCCAAGTGTTCCCGGCACGGGGTCATCGAATCGGCCCAGCTGGAACGCCGCTAGTGCTCGGCGATCAGCCGCGCCCCGAGGTGTTGCGGCGCGAGGTGACCGGGGTCGGTGTCGTGGCCGGCCTGGTCCTCGTGGCCAGCGCGGTCGCCGGGGTGGTGTGGGGTCTGCTCGCGCCGACCGAACGGCTGCGGGTCACCACGCCGGGCCGCGCGGCGGTCCTCACCGGCGAGAGCCTGCATCTGTTCGACGCCATCGGCATGTTCCTGTGCCTGGGCGCGGCGGTCGCGGTACTGAGCGTCGCCGCGGCCTGGCGGGTGCGCGGTGTGCGCGGGCCCGCGCTGGTCGCCGGGATGCTGGCGGCCTCGGGTCTCGGTGCGGCCGTGATGATGTGGGTCGGCGAGTGGGTGGCCGGGCTGCGTCATCCGCACCCCGTCGATCCCGCGGTCGGCCAGATCGTGGCGCTGCCCGCCGAGGTGGGCACCCAGCTCGCCCTGCTCGTGCAGCCGTTCCTGGCCGCGCTGGTGCTGCTGTTCCTGGCCGCCCTGCATCCGCGCACCGATCTCGGTTCGGGCACAACGGGTCTGCTCGGCGACCTGCGCCCGGCCGAATTCGACGACTATCCGGCCCCGGCGACGGTCCAGGAGTATCGGCCCAGCGACGATTTCGACGCGACTGCGCAACCGCGCGGCTGAACCGCCCCCGACCGCTAACATCGCGAGTATTCGCAGGTGGGCGGCTCGGGAGGAGCGGTCATGGGTTTCATCGGTGACGGCCCGGTGGTCGAGGAACTGGACGCGAGATTCTGGCGGCTCACCGAACCGCTCACCTATCAGGGGGCGGTCGAAACCTTCACGGTGCCCGCGGGATTCCGCACCGACTTCGCCTCGGTGCCGCGCGCGCTGGTCTGGTTGATCCCGCGCTACGGCGCCTACACCCGCGCGGCGATCCTGCACGACTATCTGTGCCGCACCGAGGTGGTGGGCCGGGCCGACGCCGACGGGCTGTTCCGGCGGTGCCTGCGCGAATTCGGTGTCACGGTGCCGCGCCGCTGGATGATGTGGGCGGCGGTGCGATTCGGTTCGCGGCTGCGCGGCGCGACGGCCGGTGAGGTGCTGCGCTGGGTGCTGGTCGCGCTGCCCTCGGTGGTGTTCCTCGCCGTGCCGGTCACCGTGGTGACCACCTTCCTGTTGCTGTTCTGGCTGGTCGAGGTGGTCTTCTGGGCGTTCGGTCGGTTCGGCTCGCGCACGACGGCACCGCCGCCTGCCCCGGAGATGAAGACCACCTAGTACTGTAATGCCACTCGAGTGAGTGGCTTTGTCGCCTGCGTGAATGTCCGCTCGAAGGTCAATTCTTGTCCTTGCCAGCCATTTTCGCGGCCAACTGAAATCGAGCGCTATCGGTGGCGCTGAACTACGCTGGGCGCGTGGAAGTAGGCGATGAGATCGCTGGCTACCGGATCGAGCGTTTGCTCGGGTCGGGTGGGATGGGGTCGGTGTATCTGGCGAGGCATCCGCATGTGCCGCGGCAGGTGGCGTTGAAGACGCTGAACGAGTCGGTCGACGTCGACAGCGGGTTCCACGCCCGGTTCCTCCGCGAGGCCGAACTCGCGTCACGCTTGTCCCATCCCAACGTTGTCGCGATCCATGACCGGGGTGAACATGACGGGTGCCTGTGGATCGCCATGCAGTATGTGCCCGGTTCCGACGCCGCGCGACTGATCGAGGACCAGCCCCGCGGTCTGGAACCGCGCCGTGCGGTCGAGATCGTCACCGCGGCCGCAGCGGGCCTGGACGCGGCGCACGCGGCGGGACTGCTGCACCGCGATGTGAAGCCAGCGAATATCTTGGTGACGTCGACCGGCTGGGTGTTGGTCGCCGATTTCGGTATTGCCCGCGACACCGCCGCCACCACCGCCCTCACCGCGACCGGCGAGGTCGTGGCGACGCTTGCCTATGCAGCGCCGGAACAGCTCAGCGGCACAGCCGTCGATCACCGCGCCGATGTCTATGCGCTGGGCGGGACGCTCTACAACCTGCTCACCGGCGTCAATCCGTTCCCGCGCGCGACGCCGGCGGAGGTGGTGTACGCCCACTTGGTCGACCTGCCACCCAAGCCGAGCGAGATCCGGCCCGAGCTCCCTGCTGGTCTCGACGGGGTCATCGCTCGGGCACTGGCGAAAGCGCCCCGGGATCGTTACCCGAATTGCGTGGCACTGGCCGCAGACGCCGCCGCCGCGTTGAGTGGCGCGCCCATCGACGCCGGGGGTGGCAGGCGATCGGGGTATTTCGGCCGGTGGCCGCGAGTCCGGGTGTTCGTCACCGCGGTGCTGCTGGTTCTGGCGCTCGCCGCGGCGGGCGGTGTCTTCGCTGCTGTCGCGTCACAATCCGGCGTTCGGGTATCCGCCATACCTCGGTCGGTGACCGATAACGGCGAATCCGGGCCGTGGGGTGTCTACGACCATATTTTCGCCGCCTTCCCAGATCTACTGCCGCGCGCACCGTTTCGGAGCGGGTACCGGGGTTTGTGGTGCAGGGTCATCAACTCCAAGAGCGACCGGCCGTTCAAATCGTTGGACGTGCGGTTTCAGGTGCAGCAGGTGTACTGCTGGGCAGACAGCGACCCACTCGAGGATTTGGTCCTCACCTGCAGGGAGGATCGCGTTCTCGTAAGCACCGATCTGTCGCGTTGGCAATTCCCACCACACGAGGAGCGCTGGTCACGGGAAACAGACAGCGGCCGCCTGCTCTGGGGCACGGCACTGCTCGACGGCAAGGAAGTGGGTGGGTTAGAGGTGATTTTCGACAACCCTGATCGGAATTTCTGCGTCATGCAGGCGTATTCATATTCGGTGACAGGCGCCGAGCTGCGTGACTCCTGGTGGCCCGATGCACCGATCTGAACGACCCACTACTGTCACGCTGGCGTTGTTGTCGGCGGTTGTCGCGCTGATGGCGTGTGTGGTGTCATGCGGCGAGGTGGCGGCGAACATGGATACGGGTGCCTACGCCACCGATCCGATGACGGTGCCGGCCGAGACCAACGAACGGTACGGCAGGATCATCGAATCCGCGCGACTCGCCGATGCCGTCATCGCGCCCTCGACCGTCGACAGCAATCTGAGCGACCTCGCACCGAGTCTGATGCCGAAGCCGCAAAACACCAGGAAGACGCTGGCTGTCGCGGCGCAGCCGATTCTTGCCCGGCACGGCATGCTCGCGGGGTTCGCGACGTTCGGCGCCGCGTGCGACCGAACGGATTGCCCGCCTCCCGGGTGGACACGGTCACTGCGGGTCACGCTGCTGAGCATGCGTGACGCAGCGGCCGCGCAGACCGCGGCCCGGGAGATCGAAACGGCAGATTTCGCGATGAGCGACGACAACGTCCCGGTTTCTCTTGCGGGGCACCCGACGGCGCTGAGCCATTGGCGGCCGACAGTACCCACGCTCGGCGTGGTCGTCGCCCGCCGCAGCTTCATCATCGCGTTGTTCATCAGATACCCCACACCGGACCTGGATGCGATGACGCGACTGGCCACCGCGACGTTGGACGCCCAGTTCGACCTCGCCGACCGGTTCGTACCGACCCGCGAGGATCTCCTGGACGAGCTGCCTCTCGACCAGGACGGACTCTTGAGCCGGATGGTCCCCACCGAACGGGGCAGCTGGCCGTACCCCTCGATCTCTGGTACCACATCCCCGGCGGTCGAAGCCGGTGAGGGACTCGTTTTTCGCGGTAGCGGCGTTGTCTACGGACCCGGCGGCGCGCGACTCGTCCTGGTCTCGACCGGCAAACCGATCCCGAGTCCGGAGCTCATGGCTGTCGTCGATCGCAGATGGCTGTTACGAATGCCGGATCCCGAAGCCGCCCGAACGATGATGCGCGGCTACACGATGCTGGCGATCAGCGACTCCCCCACTACGCCGGTCGCGCCCCCACCCGACGTCCCGGAGTCGTTCTGCCACCGCTACGAGGAGATGGTGCCGATGTACGTCTGCTTCCTCACTGCAGGCCGGTACTTCGCCACAGTGAAGGGGCACGACATGAAATCGGCACACCAGATGGCGGCCGCCCAGTACACGTTGATGGCCGCGCTCGAGCCGATGAGTGAAGTGCCATGGCGACGCTGACCCGCGGGGCAGTCATCGCCGGATACCGCGTCGAACGCCGGATCGGCGGTGGCAACATGGGAGAAGTCTATCTAGCCGGTCATCCTCGGTTGCCGCGCGCGGACGCGATCAAGGTACTGGCTCGGCACCGTCTCGGCAACGCCATGGCGCACGCCCGGTTCCTGCGGGAAGCCGAACTCGCCGGCCGGATCCAGCACCCCAATGTCGTGACTGTCTACGACTGCGGCGTCGACGGGGGAACACCCTGGCTGGCAATGCAGTTCATCGCCGGCGTCGACGCAGCCGAACTACTGCGACGGACGCCCGGAGGCTTAGCTCCCGGAGCGGCGGTCGATATCGTCGAGGGCGCCGCCCGCGGGCTCGACGAGGCACATCGGATGGGTCTGCTGCACCGCGACGTCAAACCGGCCAACCTCCTTCTCGCCGCCGGTGAGACCGGGCCTGGCCAGGTGCGGATCACCGATTTCGGCATCGCCCGCGCCTTGGACGACACCTCCACGTTGACCGCCGCGAACGCGGTGCTGGCCACCATCGCATATGCGGCGCCCGAACAGGCCGGGGCAACAGTCTCCGATCATCGCGCCGATGTGTACTCACTGGGTTGCAGCCTGTACGAACTACTGACCGGCGCTCTCCCGTATCCGCGCGCGGGCGTGGGGGCGATTGTGCACGCACACCTGTCGGCCCCGCCTCCTCGTCCCAGCAAACTCAATCCGACGGTGCCCAAGGCGCTCGACGGCGTCGTAGCCCGGGCGCTCGCAAAGAACCCGGACGACCGTTACCCCAGCTGCGGGCACCTTGCGACCGCCGCCCGCAACGCCCTGCACGGCCGCACCGAGCCGGCACGGCGCTGCGCTCGCCGGGCACGCCGCGTAGCGACCGCAGCGGTGGCCCTGCCGCTCGGCGTGATCGTGGCCGGCGCCGGATTCCTCGCGCTCCGAAACGACTCCGGCTCGGCGGCGGGTGCTCCCGCGCCCCCGCCTGCGCCACCGTGGGGGGAATTCCAGCAGGTCGTGAATACCTTCCCCGACCTGCTGCCGACAACCCCAGCTACGACGGGCCCCCGCGGCCTGCGGTGCTCGACGAAGGTCCGCTCGAACGCGGCCCTGGACGAACGTATGCTGAACTGTATCGAGCCGCACGAGGCGAATGTCGGCGGAGACCTGATACTCGTCGTCACCTGCAATTACGACGGCTTCATATATCCACCACCCGCACCCGAAACGGGTTTTGAAATCGAGTCGTGGTCACGCAGATCCGGATCGGGGACTGTGGGCTGGAAGAACGATGAGGGGGGTAGCGGCGGGCGGCTTCAGGTGCAGTTCGACGGTGCACCCCGCGAAAGTTGTTCACTGGTAGTGGGAGGCGGTATCCCGGGCCGGGAGATTTACGAAAGATGGTGGCCGGATGCACCGATCTGACGCCGGCGCTGCTCCGTGGCGTGCGGCACGCCGTATGCGCCGTTCGGTCGCCATCATGCTCACCACCACGGCACTGCTCACAGGATGCGCCGGCCGGTCATCGATCCTGGGCAGCCCGACACCCGCCCGCCCCGACCTGTCCGCCTTGGACACCGGCGACTGGGGCACTATCCCTCTCACTGCGCCCCCTATCGACAACGACAACCACGGGCGCCTGCTGGAAGCCGCCCGCATCGCGGAGGTCATGGTGTACCCCCACGAGATCGATCCGACCCTGCGCGACGGCAACGACGCCACACCGGTGCACTCCCTGGGGCGAGTCGAGGCGCTCGTCCCTGAAATCTCCAGCCGTGTGATCCAGCCGTATGGTCTGGTCACCGGATTCACCACCATCAGGCAGGACAGAGACAGCCGTACGCAGGACGGCGGCACCCCGCGTACGTTGCGAATAACGGTACTGAGTTTCTTCGGCGACGCTGAGGCCGCCGCCGCGGACCTCGCAGACCGCATCCGCACCGTCTCCGGCACCAGTACGGTCGAGATCCCGGAGCATCCCGAGGCGTTCGGCCAGTGGACACCCGATATCCCGTTGCTGACCGTGTTCACCGCTCGAGGACCGTTCGTCATCGCACTCTCCGCGACACACCCCACTCCGGACCCCGTCGCCGCACTCCCACTGGTTCACGCCGCGCTGAACAAACAGGTCGCGCGCTTGGACCAATTCGAGGCGACCGCCCCGGAAGCGCTGTCCTCGCTACCGGCGGACCCGGACGCGATGCTCAGCCGCACACTGCCGCAGATGCCGTACAGCTGGACCCACCCGACCGTTGACGCGCCGTTCCAGCCAGCCAGACGCTCCGGGTGGCTGCCCTCGGAACGTTCGGGCTCGGGAATCGTCTACGGCGCCCGTGGCAGCGAACACACGCTGGGGCCTTTCGTCGATGAAGATGAAGCCGACGAACCACGCAGAGAACCGAGCGATCGCGCTGTCTTCCTCGCGAACCGAATGCTTCTACGTTTCCCCACCAGTCGAGGCGCCCGAGCCCAGTACGACCACGCGAACGCCGCGCCCGACGGCGGCGACGCGCAGGTCGAAACAGATATCCCACAGCTCGGCGCTGTCGCCGACATCACCTGCTTCGAAAACTCTGTCGCGCCACGTTACGCCCAGTTCTACTGCTATATCCTCGACCGGCAATACTGGGCCGCAGTCTTCGCATCCGACAAACGTGCTGTCGGCCAGGCGGCAGCGGCGCAGTACGCATTGCTGGTGAACAGCAGGTAACGCCACCGCCTCGACGGCTTTGCGGCCACCGGTCAGCGGACCGAACCACCTTCCTGGACATCAGAACCAGCCCGGCTGCGATTCACCCGGAACGGGCGATGCGCGCGCACAACGCGCGCCCTAGCGTCGACGCCGTACTCGCTGTCGAGGCGCTAGGAGACACCGATGCGTATGCCCGGCCAGGTCGCCTCGCCGCAGCCCGTGTGGTCGATTCCACGCGGGCTGATCGTGCTGTTGTCCGTGGCCGCGGCGGTGGTCGCCATCGCGGGAATGAAGTCGTTCGCCGGTGTCATCGGCCCCACCTTCCTCGCGCTCATGCTCACCGTCGCGGTGCAGCCGGTGCAGGAGTGGGCGCGCCGGCGCGGCTGGCCCGCCTGGCTGGGCATGCTCATCGCGTTGTCGGCGGTGCTGTTCATTCTCGTCGGTTTGGTCGGGGCGCTGGCGCTGTCGGCCTACCAGCTGGCCTCGCAGTTGCCCCAGTACGCCGGCCAGCTCGACGACCTGCTCGACTACGTGCGCGATCTGCTCGCCGACCTCGGCGTGAGCAGCGAACAGATCCAGAAGGCACTGCACAACATCGACATGAGCAAACTGGTCGGGCTCGTCGACGACCTGCTCGGCGGTGCGATCGGGGTGTTCTCGAATCTGTTCTTCGTCGGCGCGCTGGTGCTGTTCATGGCCGTGGACGGGATGAGCATCGGCCGGCGCATGGGCGTGGTGGCGCGGGAACGGCCTGCGATCGCGCACGCGCTCGGCGAATTCGCCTACGGCACCCGCAAATACCTGATCGTGTCGACGGTGTTCGGCGCGATCGTCGCCGTGCTCGACGGTGGCGCGCTGTGGTTGATGGGTGTGCCGTTGCCGCTGCTGTGGGCGCTGCTGTCGTTCATCACCAACTACATCCCCAATGTCGGGTTCGTCATCGGCGTCATCCCGCCCGCGCTGCTGGCACTGCTGGACAGCGGGCCGATGCTGATGGTCTGGGTGATCGTCGTCTACTCGGCGATCAACTTCGTGATCCAGTCGATCATCCAGCCGAAATTCGTCGGCGACGCCGTGGGATTGAGCGTCACGGTGACCTTCCTGTCGCTGGTGTTCTGGGCGTGGGTGCTCGGTGGTCTCGGCGCCGTGCTGGCCGTCCCGCTCACCCTGCTGGTCAAGGCATTGCTGCTCGACATCGATCCGTCCACCCGCTGGGCCGACGTACTGATCGGCGCGCCACTGAACAAACAGGAACTCGCCGAGGAACGAAAGGACGATCCGTGACCACCAATCCCTATGAACCGCACCCGGTTCGGCAAGGTCTCGCCGCGGGCATCACGATGCTGATCGTGGTGCTGCTGCTGGTGTCGAGCGTGCTGTCGATCCTGCGCGGCATCGCCCAGATCGCCGGGGACGAGCTGTTCGCGCGGGTGCCCGAGTACAGCTACGACTTCAGCTTGACCACCTGGGGCTGGGTCAACGTGGTGCTCGGCGTTCTCGGTGTCTGCGTCGCGGTCGGCCTGATCCTCACCGCCACCTGGGCCAGAGTGCTCACGATCTGCGTGGTGGCGTTGTCGATCATCGGCAGCTTTCTGTCGCTGCCGTACTACCCGTGGTGGTCGGTGATCGTGATCGTCATCGATGTGATCATCATCTGGGCCGTGACCAGCTGGGGGCCCTACCGCCGCTGACCGGCGAAATTCGGTGGCGCCCACCACCCGGCGTCCCCTACCGTCGACCGGTCAGCATTCCCCGGGGGAGGACCACGCCGTGCGCGCCACCGACAACCAGACCACCGACCAACCCACCGAACGCCCCGATCTCACCGCCTGGCGCCGCCGCCACGCCCTGCGCAGTTCCGCGGCCGCCACCGCGGTCCCGAGCGGCCGCACCTACCGGCGCTCCGCCAAGCACCGCGACCGCCGCTACGAGTAGGCCTGTTCCGAGTAGGGTAGGGCCATGTCAGCCCCGCGTAAGCAGCCGGAACGGCTGGTCGGCGTCGAGGAATTCCTGGCGGGTCCACCGGAGGACTTCGGTGACATTCACGACGGGGTTCTGCTCGAATGCATGGCGCAGTCACCGGCGCACGATCTGGTCGTGCGCCGGCTGTCCGCTGCTCTCGAATACGCCATCGATCCCGATGGACCGTGTCGCGAAGTACACAGCGATACCCCGATCCGTCTGGCCGACGGCGAGTCGGCCGACGACACCCGTCGGCTGCGGGCCCGCTACCCCGATGTGTTGCTCCGGGACTGCGGTGCCGGTCCCTACGACGTGCGGACGGTCGCCGAACAGATCCTGCTGGTCGCGGAGATCACCTCGGAAGGCACTGTCGACGCCGATATCGGCATCAAACGCGAACTGTATGCCCGCGCGGGGATCCCGGTGTATCTCATCGTGCACTTCGACAAGGACTGGCAGCAGATCACCGAGATCGAGGAATGCCGCCTCGATTGGTCGGGCCGCCGCTACATCACCCGGCACACGCATACCGATGCCCTGGTGCTGACCAGTCCGGTGCACCTCGCGGTGACCTTCACCGATTTGCAGAGCCGGCTGCCTCGTCGCCGCTGACCCGGCGCGGGGTCAGGTCGGGGGGCGCAGGGCGGCGAATTCGTCGGTGACGCGCAGGCCGGAATCGGTGAAGCGGTAGAGGGCGGCGGGGCGGCCGCCCGCGCGGCCGGAGGGGGCGGTGGCGCCGGTGGGGGTGATCACCTTGCGGCGGGTGAGGACGCGCTGGAGGTTGGTGGTGTCGACGTCGTAACCCAGTGCGGCGCAGTAGATCTCGCGCAGGATCGACAAGGTGAAGATCGCGGGGGTCAGGGCGTAGGCGATATTGGTGTAGGACAGTTTGGCGGCCAGGCGGGTGCGGGCGTGGTCGACGACGGTGCGGTGGTCGAAGGACATGTCCGGCAGGGCCGCGACCGGATGCCAGCGGGTGTCGCGCGGCAGTTCCGGTTCGGTGGTCAGCGGGACCAGGCCCAGATAGGCCGAGGCGATCCGGCGCGGTGCGGGCACCCGGTGCGGGTTGCTGAACACCGAGAGCTGCTCGAGGTGTGAGAGCTCGCGCACGTCGACCTTCTCGGCGAGCTGGCGGCGCGCGGAGGTGTCGAGGTCCTCGTCGTCACGTAACCGACCGCCCGGTAGCGACCAGGTGCCCTTTTGCGGGTCGAGTGCCCGTTCCCACAGCAGGACCGCCAGCTCCGGGTGCCTGGAACGGCCCGAAACGCTGCTACCTGCGGAAATGTCGGCGGGGAAGCGGCGAACCTGGAACACCGCGGTGAGCGATTCGTGGATGGTGTTACTATGGGGCACGTTTTCGATTATAAGTCGAAAACCTGGTTTGGTGCGAATCGCGGCGACGGAGCCGCTCGCACGAGGAAGGGAGCCACCATGGCGACGACGACTGCACTGCCGCTGATGGGTTCGGTGTTCGACGGTCCCACCGGATACGCGGGTGTCGAGGCGACGCCGGAATGGGCGCAGGAGGTGCGACGGCTGGCGCGCGAACGCAATGCCACCATTCTCGCGCACAACTACCAGCTGCCCGAGATCCAGGACGTGGCCGACCACGTCGGTGACTCGCTGGCGCTCTCGCGGATCGCGGCCGAGGCCGAAGAAGACACCATCGTGTTCTGCGGCGTGCATTTCATGGCCGAGACCGCCAAGATTCTCAGCCCAGCCAAGACCGTGCTCATCCCGGACGAGCGGGCCGGCTGCTCGCTGGCCGACTCCATCACCGCCGACCAGCTGCGCGAGTGGAAGGCCGAACACCCCGACGCGATGGTGGTCTCCTACGTCAACACCACCGCCGAGGTGAAGGCGCTCACCGACATCTGCTGCACCTCGTCCAACGCTGTCGACGTGGTCGCCTCGATCGACCCGGACCGCGAGGTGCTGTTCCTGCCCGACCAGTTCCTCGGCGCGCACGTCAAGCGCGAGACCGGCCGCGACAACATGCACATCTGGGCCGGCGAATGCCACGTGCACGCCGGCATCAACGGCGAGGAACTCACCGAGCAGGCCCGCACCCACCCCGACGCCGAACTGTTCGTGCACCCGGAGTGCGGCTGCGCCACCTCGGCGCTGTACCTGGCCGGTGAGGGCTCGTTCCCGGCCGACCGCGTGCACATCCTGTCCACCGGCGGCATGATCGACGCCGCCAAGCAGGCCAAGTCCACCCAGGTGCTGGTCGCCACCGAGATCGGCATGCTGCACCAGCTGCGCAAGGCCGCGCCCGGCATCGACTTCCAGGCCGTCAACGATCGCGCCTCCTGCCCGTACATGAAGATGATCACCCCGGCCGCGCTGCTGCGCTGCCTGGTCGAGGGCGCCGACGAGGTGCACGTCGACCTGGCGATGGCCGAGGCCGGACGCGCGTCGGTGCAGCGGATGATCTCGATCGGCAACCCCGGCGGTGGGGAGTGAGGCCGTCGACCGCCCGGTCGGCGCGGTAACGACCATGACGCTTCCGATCTCCTGGGAGGCCGAGGTCGACCTGGTGGTCGTCGGCGGCGGCGTCGCGGGGCTCACGGCCGCGCGCACGGCGTCGCTGCACGGTCTGCGGGTCCTGATTCTCAGCAAGGGCGGCCCGACCGACACCTCGACGCAGTACGCGCAGGGCGGCATCGCGGTCGTCGCGCCGCAGGGTGATTCGGTCGACTCGCACGTGCGCGACACGGTCGAGGCCGGTGCCGGGCTGTGCGAGGTCGCCGCGGTGCGCTCGATCGTCGAGGGCGGTCAGACGGCGGTGGCCGCGCTGACCGATCTGGGCGCGGTGTTCGATCTCGGCCGCGACGGCCAGATCTCGCGCACCCGCGAGGGCGGGCACAGCACCCGCCGGATCATCCACGCAGGCGGCGACGCCACCGGCGCCGAGGTGCAGCGAGCGCTGAACGCGGCCGGGCTGCCGGTGCTGTTCGGCGCCGCCGCGCTGCGGGTGCTGACCGGGCCGGACGGCGTGCGTGGCGTCGTCGCGGTGTCGGCCGACGGCTTCGGTGTCGTGCGGACCCCCGCGGTGCTGCTCGCGACCGGCGGGCTCGGGCAGCTCTACGCCTCGAGCACCAATCCGCCCGGGGCGACCGGTGACGGGGTGGCGCTGGCGCTGTGGGCGGGTGCCGCGGTGGCCGACCTCGAATTCGTGCAGTTCCATCCGACGGTGCTCTACACGCCGGGCGGGCTCGGCCGGCGCCCGCTGATCAGCGAGGCCGTACGCGGGGAAGGCGCGAATCTCGTGGACGCCCAGGGTGATTCGGTGACCGCCGGGGTGCACCCGCGCGGCGACCTGGCACCCCGCGATGTGGTGTCGCGGGCCATCGCCGAGCGGATGCGGGCCACCGGAACCGATCACGTCTACCTCGACGCCCGCCACCTCGACGGCTTCGCGCGCCGTTTCCCGACCATCACCGCCTCCTGCCTGGCGGCGGGTATCGACCCTGCGGCCCAGCTGATCCCGGTCGCGCCGGGCGCGCACTATCAGTGCGGCGGTGTGCTGACCGATACCCACGGGCGGACCAGTGTTCCGGGGCTCTACGCCGCTGGCGAGGTCGCCAGGACAGGGCTGCACGGGGCGAACCGGTTGGCGTCCAACAGCCTGCTCGAAGGTCTGGTCGTCGGCGAACGAGCCGGAGCCGCGGCAGTCGAACGACTCGGTGTGCGTGCCGAAGTGGCCGAGATCGACTCGTGGACAGTGGAATTCGCTGATCGTGCGGTGGTGCAGCAGGCGATGACCGAACACGCTTCGGTCGTGCGCGACGGCGCGGGACTGGTGTCCGCGCTGGCCGGGATCGAGGCGGCGCTATCGACGGCATCGCCACTCGACGCGCTCGCCGGTCGGACCCACACCGCGACGTCCAGCCGTATGCCGGCAGACGATGGTGGTTTCGAGGCTGCTCGCGTCTTGCGGTGGATCGAGGATGCCGCGCTGACTGTGACTGCCCGTGCGCTCCTGGTGGCCGCCGCGGACCGGGCGGAGAGTCGGGGCTGTCATACCCGGGCGGACTTCGCGGGACCGGTCGACGAGCGGCGGTACAGCACGGCGGTGCGGTGGGGTCTGGGTGGCGAAATCGTCGTCGCGGCAGTGGATTCCAGTGTTCCGTTGGGGGCTCGGTGACTGTCGTTGCGGACGCTCGGGCCGGTCTGCCGGACGGCGTCGGCGTATCGCGGGTACCGGTGACCGGCCGGTGCTCGGCAAGCAATTCCGGTGGGGCGCAGGATCGCTCCGCCCGATCGAACCGGTGCGTGGCGCGCCGGAGAACAGGAGTGCAGTGATGGCGCTGGATGCCGGCCTGGACCGCGACGAACTGCTGACGCTGATCCGTACCGCCCTCGACGAGGACCTGCGCTACGGGCCCGATGTCACTACCGTGGCCACGGTGCCCGCGGACGCGGTGAGCAAGGCGTCGGTGGTGTCGCGCCAGCACGGCACCGTCGCCGGGATCGACGTGGGTCTGCTGGTGCTCGACGAGGTGCTCGGCGCGGGCAGCTACGAGATCACCGGCCGGGTCGCCGACGGTACCCGGGTGGCGCCGGGCACCTCGGTGCTGAGCGTCGTCGCCCCCACCCGCGGCCTGCTCACCGCCGAACGGACCATGCTCAACCTGGTCTGCCACCTCTCCGGGATCGCCACGGCCACCGCGGCCTGGGTCGACGCGGTCGAGGGCACCGGCTGCCGGATCCGCGACAGCCGCAAGACCCTGCCCGGCCTGCGCGCGTTGCAGAAGTACGCGGTGCGGGTCGGCGGCGGCGTCAACCACCGGATGGGTCTGGGTGACGCGGCGCTGATCAAGGACAACCACGTCGTCGCCGCCGGCTCGGTGGTGAACGCGTTGCGCGCGGTGCGCGAGCTGGCGCCCGAGATCGCCTGCGAGGTCGAGGTCGACAGCCTCGAGCAGCTCGACGCTGTCCTCGCCGAGAACGTCGAACTCGTCCTGCTCGACAACTTCCCGCTGTGGCAGACCCAGGCCGCCGTGCAGCGCCGCGATGCCACCGCGCCCGCCACGAAACTCGAGTCCTCCGGCGGCCTTTCGCTCGACCAGGCCGCCGACTACGCGGGCACCGGCGTCGACTATCTCGCCATCGGTGCCCTCACCCACTCGGTCCGCGTCCTGGACCTCGGCCTCGACATGTGAACACGGCGGGCCCGGCCGGGTTCGGGCCCGCCGTCACCACTGCGCCCACACGCTGCGCTCACCGGCCGCATGCCACCATCCCGGCGGCGACGGACCCACCGGCCGCGACGACGGCTGATCGGGGTGTAGCCCGAGTGGCCGTAAAGCATCGGCGCGCACCGCGATGCCGACCACGCAGCCCGTCCGCCCGTCGGCCCGCTGGACCCGCATGAGGTGGTACACGATGTCGTTCGCGGCGAACGGCATCCAGTCGATCCCGCGTTCGCGCAGTCAACCTCGCAACGCGCTGAGCGGCCTCGGCGCACCGGCGGCATTGTCGTAGCGCAACAGCGAAACCCATTCGGGCTCTGGGGTACTCCTCATCGGACCAGTCTGCCGGAAGTCAGCAGGAGCGCACCATCGTCTGCTGATGGACTCGCCTGCCCTGATAGCGCAGGCCGGGCACCTCGGCCGGTCGGTCGACGGGGGCGAAGCCGACGCGGGTGAAGAAGGCGACGGCCCGGGTGTTCTCGGTGAGGGTCTGCAGATAGCAGCCGGGGGCGCCCGAGGTGCGGGCGTGGTCGAGGAAACGGTGGATCAGCGCGTCGGCGGCGCCGGTACCGCGGGCGGCCGGGGCGAGATTGATGTGCAGGTGGGCGGGGTAAGCCGGATCGGTGTACTCACCGGCGAGTTCGCGGCGGCGCAGGCGGGCGGCGACGGTGTCGGCGACGGCACGGGCGAAGAACAGGGCGGGACCGCGACGCAGGACCAGGCGGTAGCGGCGGATCGCCTCGGTCATCCGGGCCTCTTCGCTGGGGAAGGTCGCGGAGTTCACGGCACCGACGAGGTAACCGGTGATCCTGCCGTCGTCGTCGACCGCGACGAACACCGACTCCGGTTCGTGGTCGAGATACGGGTCGAGATAGATCGCCGCTTCGGATTCCGGATGACCCCACAGCGAAGCGGTCGGCGAGCCTTCGCCGACAATCGGCGCCAGCGCGTGGAGTTCGGCCCGGTCGGATTCGGTGAATTCACGGATCTGCACGCTGCCGACGCTACCGGTCGTCGCCGAGTCCCCGCGGCGACCAGCCTTCCACCGCTGGTCGCGACAGGGATCGGTCATCGCCCCGGGGCAGGCACCCCGCGACACTCACTCGGTGAGTTCGCGTTGCAGCGGAGTCCGGAAGCGGGGGATGGCCCGCACCGCACCGAACCAGGCCGCGGTGCGCTCGGTTTCGGCGTCGACGAGCGCGCGGGTCTCGCGGCCGACATCGTCGAGCAGGCGGGTGACGATCTCCCCGTCGGCCCGCTGCGCCCAGCCGCCGACGATCCGGCCGTCGGCCCAGATGGTCGGTCCGATATTGCCGTTGCGATCGAACAGGGCGGGCGCGTGCGGGCCGAGGAACCAGTCCCGGGACTGCCAGCCCATCGGCGTGGGGTCCAGGGCGGGCAGCAGCGCGGCCCACGGCTCGGGTTCGGGCACCGGGTCGAGATCGTCGGCCAGCAGCACGGCCGGGGTGCCGTCGAGGTCGACCTCCACGATATCGAGCTCGGCCAGCGCCTTGCGGACCTCGCCGAGCGTCCAGCCCGTCCACCACTTGATATCGGTGATCGGGGCCGGGCCGAAGGCGTAGAGCCACTGCCGCACCAGCTCGGCCCTGGCCTCGGCGACCGGAATCGGCGAAACCGGCTGGGGCAGCCAGGTTTCCGCGGGTACCCAGGTGTACTGGCTGCTGGTCCAGCTGCCGTTCGGGCGGCCGCGCACGATCCGCCCTTCGGCACCGAGCACCACCAGCACCCAGGTGGTGATGTTGGTCGGCTTGGAATAGGACTTGCCGGGCGCGGTGTCGATCTGGGTGCGCAGGCGCGGCACGTCCTTGCTGAGCTGGGCGCCGGTCGCCGCGCCACGGGTGAGCAGGGCCGCGTGCGTCGCGGACTCGACCTCGGCCAGCCACGCCGCGACATCGCCGTCGACGACACCGGCCTGTTCGATCAGCCGGCTGTAGTTGCGGCGCTGCTTGTGGGCCAGCGCGTCACAGGTCGAGGACTGCAGGACCGGCACCAGCTCGGTGGGCGCGACGAACATGGTGCGGCGCATGGCGAGCAGCCGCACCAGCGCGCGGTCGTCGTAGAGCGCGCGTTCCATGTCGGCGGGGGTGAGGCCGATACTGCGCGCACCGACCGACAGATACATCGTCGCCGGGTCGGTGGCGTGCAGCACCACCAGCGATCGCGTGATCGCCAGTGGGTCGGTGGAGCGGGTCGACGGTGCGAGCCGGTGCCTGGTCGCCAGGCGGGCCCGGCGCTGCGCGATATCGATCGAAGGCATGGGCGGATCGTAGGCGCGGGCACCGACAACAACCCCGCGCATACTGTCCATTTTGTGCAGAACGCCCGGTCGTCGTTTTCGCTCCGACGCGCGAATCCCGTTGCTATCGTCCGCACATGAGCTCAGCGCCACCGGTCGTGACCACGGCGGACCTGGGCGTCGACGACGAGGAGCGCCCCGCCCGGGCGCTCACCGGCTTCCCCGCCCGCCTGGTCGGCGTCGTCGCGCTCGCGCTGGCCCTGCTCTCCGTGTGGCAGGTGTTCCGGCCGCTGTCGCAGGGCAGCCAGTACTACCTGGTGATCTTCCTCGCGGTCGCGCTGCCGCTGGTGTATCTGAGCTACCGATCCTGGTGGGGCCCACTCGATCGCGCCGACCGGCCCGCCGTCCTGGACTGGGTGCTGGCCGCGCTCACCCTGGTGGTCTGCCTGTACCCGGTGCTGCCGCTGACGATCGGCGCCGCCGGGGGCGGCTACGACGCCTTCCTCGACCGCCAGGGCCTGCTCGCGCCCCTGGATGTGGTGATGGGCGGGTTGCTGCTGGTGCTCGTGCTCGAGGCCTGCCGGCGCACCACCGGGGTGATCCTGCCGATCGTGTGCCTGGTGTTCCTCGCCTACGGTTACTACGGCGGTCTGCTGCCGCAGCACTGGGCCATCGCGCACGCCGGACTCGACGTCGACCAGATCGTGGACGCGCTCTACAACTCCGGCAGCGGCTTCTACGGCACCCCGCTCGACGTGGCCGCCAGCTATATCGTCCTGTTCACCCTCTACGGCGCGGTGCTCGAATTCTCCGGCGCCGCACGGTTCTTCGTCGATCTGTCGGTCTCGCTGTTCCGCCGTTCACGCAGCGCGGCCGGGCGCACCGCGGTCGCCTCGGGCTTCCTGCTCGGCACCGTCTCCGGTTCGGGTACCGCGACCGCGGTCAGCACCGGCGCGGTCACCTGGCCGATCCTGCGCCGCGCCGGCTACCGGCCCGAACAGGCAGGCGGCATGCTCGCCGCCGCGGGCGTCGGCGCCATCCTGTCGCCGCCGACGCTGGGTGTGGCGGCCTTCATCGTCGCCGAATACCTGGACGTGTCGTATGTGACCGTGCTCGGCTGGGCACTGATCCCGACCCTGCTCTACTACCTCGGCATTCTGCTCGCGGTCGAGATCGACGCCCGCCGCATCCATGCCGAGGGCCGCGCACCCGCCGACCTCGCCGACGCGCCGCTGCCCACGCCGTGGTGGAAACTGCTGGGGCGCTTCGGTTATCACTTCTCCTCACTGATCGTCATCGTGGTGCTGCTGCTGACGGGGATGAGCGCGACCCGCGCGGTCGTCTACGCCACCGTGCTCGCGCTGCTGCTCGCGATCCCCGACCGGCTCTCGCGGGCGCGCGAACGGACCGAGCCCGGCGCGCGGCCCGGATCGGCGCGGGTCGCGGGCCGGTTCGCGCTCGACGCGTTGCGTGCGCTGTCGGTGGGGATGCGCGCGGCGCTGCCGGTGGTCGCGGTGTGCGCCGCGGCCGGCGTGATCACCGCGATGACGACCAAGACCGGGCTCGGCGCACAGCTGGCCGCGCTGCTGGTGCGGGCCGGTTCGGTGCTGTCGGACAATCCGGCGGTGGTGCTGGCGACCACCGCGGTGCTGGCGGCGATCGCGCTGTCGCTGCTGGGGCTGGCGGTGCCGGTGACGGCGTCGTTCGTCATCGGCTGGGTGATCATCGGGCCCGCGCTGCTGGAGCTGGGCGTGGCGGCGCCCGCCGCGGCGATGTTCGTCTTCTACTTCTCGGTGCTCTCGGAGGTGACCCCGCCGACCGCGCTGGCCGCGGTCGGCGCGGCCGCGGTGACCGGCGCCAAGGCCATGCCCACCATGTGGCAGGCCCTGCGCTACGCGCTGCCCGCGTTTCTGGTGCCGTTGATGTTCGTGCTCACCGATTCCGGTCAGCATCTGCTCGGCCGTGGCCCGGTGCTCGATGTGCTGTGGGTGAGCGCGGCCGCCTGCCTGGGCGTCGCGGCGCTCGCGGTGGCGACCGGTGGCTGGCTGTTCGGGGTCGGCGCGGTCGGCACCGCGGCGCGCGTACTGGCCGCCGCGGCGGGACTGACGCTGCTGTACCCGGCGCCGCTCGCCACCGCGATCGGGCTCGGACTACTGGTGGGCGCGGTGCTCGCCGGGGTGATCGATCGGGCACGCGGTCGCCGAACAGCCACGGGCACACCGTGATCGGCGGATTCCAGCAGGCGGCGAACACGCCGTCGACGAGAGGGGACACCATGGTCAGAACTGTTGTCGTCGCGGTCGCGGTGACCGCCGCCGCGGCACTGCTCACCGGATGCGGCGGCCGGCAGGACACCCCGACCGCCGACTCGGGCGGCGCGGTGACCTGCGAGGTGCGGCAGGACACCAGGATCGGCATCGCCACCGGCAACGCGACCGGGGTCTACTTCGCCCTCGGCAACGCCTACGCCGAGCAGGTGTCGAACGCGACGAACGGGGTCGTGAAGGCCACCGCGGCCGAGACCGGCGCGTCGGTGCAGAACATCCAGCAGGTCGTCGGCGGGAGCTATCAGGTCGGCTTCTCGCTGGCCGATTCCGCGGCCGACGCGGTGCAGGGCACCGGCAGCTTCACCAGCGCTCAGCCGGTGCGTGCGCTGGCCCGGCTCTACAACAACTACACCCAGGTCATCGTGCGCAGCGACGCCGGCATCGACTCGCTGGCGGATCTGCGGGGCAAGCGGGTCTCCACCGGGTCGCCGAAATCGGGCACCGAGGTGATCGCCCAGCGCGTCCTGCAGGCGGCGGGCCTGAACCCGGACAGCGATGTCTCCGCCCAGCGCCTGAATCTCACCAAGACCGTCGACGGGCTCAAAGAAGGTTCCATCGACGCCATGTTCTGGTCCGGCGGCCTGCCCACCCCGGGCATCACCGACCTGTTCACCACGGCCGGGGACAAGGTCCGCTTCCTCGACATCACCGGCGTGCTGCCGAAGCTGAAGGAGATCAACCCGGTCTACGAGGCAGGCGCCATCCCGGCCGCCACCTACGGCCTCGCCGCCGACGTGCCGACCGTGGTCGTGCCCAACCTGCTCATTGTCCGCGACGACCTCGACGCCGACCTGGCCTGCGTGCTCACCAAGACCCTGCTGGACCGCAAACCCCAACTGCAACAGGCGAATCCGGCCGCCGAGGGAATCGACCCGGAGACCGCGAGCAAGACCGCGCCGGTACTGCTACATCGCGGGTCGGAGGTCGCGCTGGGCTGAGTGCCTGCCGAAGGCGCCCACCGGTGACGGCACCCGGCCGCGCGTGGCGATCACCGCGCGCGTTCCACCGGCATGCCGACTGTCTCCGACTGGGCAACGGCCAGAACCGGGCGGGCTCGGGGGTCCTGCCGACCTGGCCGCCACGACGATGCTGGACGGCGTCGAGCCGGTGGCGGACAATCGCGGAATGCAGCGAGTCGGCAGTGTGGTCGCGGTGTGCGCGTTGATGTTCGGCACGGTGTTCGCGCTGGGGCCGGCTGCGCGCGCGGAACCGGAGTGCACGGCCGGTGTCACGCTGAACCCGGTCGCCATCACCGTCGACGGTGAGCCGGCGACCGGGCGGGTGTACGAGCCGTATCGGTGTGTGCCGGGCGATCTTCCGGCGACTCAGCTGGTCGTCGCGGTGCACGGGCACGGCGGGTCATCGGCCGATTTCGCGCCCTATATGGCGTCGCTCGCGCAGGCGGGTGGTTCGCCGATCCTGCTCATGGATCTGCGCAGCGCGCAGGGTCCGTGGCGGACCGGGGAGTGGAATCTGTGGGCGGGCTGGCGCGATGTGGTCGCCGCGACCCAGTGGTATCGCGGCGAGCATCGGGCGATCACGTCGACGGTGCTGTGGGGCTGGAGCCAGGGCGGCATCATCAGCGGGCTCGCGGTCGCGCACGGACCGGCCGGGCTGTTCGACTACTGGGTGGACAACTACGGACCCGCCGACGATTTCAGCATGTGGGCCGCGAGCGGCTCGGTGAACGCCGCGCTGCCCGCACAGATCGAACGCGACGCGGGCGGGTGCACACCGCTGGTGTGCCCGCTCGCCTACGTCGACCGGTCACCCGCGCTGCTGGCCGGGCGGATGAGCATGCGCCGCGCGTTCATCGTCCACGGCACCGCCGACACCGTCGTCCCCTTCGCGACCAGCGTGGAACTGCGGGCCGCGCTCACCGCGGCGGGCAAACCGTTCTCCTTCTACACCGTCGTCAGCGGGCGTGGCCTCGACGGCGCCGTGGTGCCGGGCAATCACGATGTGGGGCCCGCGCTGTTCGAAGGCGGCTGCGTGGTGCTGCGCCTGCTCGCCGGCACCGAACCGCTCGCCCCGCCGATCAGCGACTATCTCGTCGATGTCGCGTCGGGCGTGGTCACCGCGCCGCCCGCACCACCCGCCGCGAAGTGCGCCGCCTGAACCGGAACACCACGGCGATCCGGCGCGTTGTGGCGGGGGACGACCACGGCGGAAGCGAGGACACGATGACCGAACCGGGCCACCGGCAGCACGATGACCTGGATCTGGACGGCTACCTGGCCAGGATCGGCTACGACGGGCCACGCACCCCGACCGTCGACACCCTGCACGCCCTGGTCGCGGCGCACACCACGACCATCCCCTTCGAGAACCTCGAGATCCTGCTCGGTCGCGGAATCCCGCTCGACCTGCCCACCCTGCAGGACAAACTGGTCCGGCGCCGCCGCGGCGGGTACTGCTACGAGAACGTCACCGTCTTCGCGGCCGTACTCGAACAGCTCGGCTTCGGTGTCACCCGGCTCAGCGGCCGGGTCACCATGGGCACCCTCGACACCGGCGTCGTCCGGCCCGCCACGCACGCGCTGGTGCGGGTGAGCACCGGCACCGACGACCGCGTCTGGATCTGCGACGTCGGCTTCGGCTTCGGCCCGCTCGCCCCCTTCGAACTCACCGAGACGTCCGGCGAGTTCCGGCTCGGACAGTGGCGCTTCCGGCTCGAACGCCGCACCGGCGAGCTCGGCACCGACCTGTGGGTGCTGCACCAGTTCGCCCGCGACGGCTGGCAGGACCGCTACGTGTTCAACCTTGTCCCGCAATACGGCATCGACTACGCCGTCGGCAACCATTTCGTGTCGACCTCCCCACACTCGCCGTTCACCCGCCGCCCGTTCGTGCAGCGGTTCCGGCCCGACGCCCACCACGTGCTCGACGACCTCACCCTCACCACCGAATACCCCGACGGCACCGCCCACTCGCGCGAGCTCGAGCCCGGTGAGCTGCCGAAAGTCCTGGCCGAGGTCTTCGATATCGACCTCGACGAGGCCGACACGACCGCGCTGTCCGCCACACCCTGGCGAGTGAACTAGGCCCCGCATCGGGTACGCCCCGCACGGCCCGGCGGTTTGCTTCCCGCGTGTCGCTACGGCAAATTGATGGTTACTTGCCGGGAAACAACCCCGATGTTGGCTGTGGGGTCCGAAACAGTGGGGTCGTGGCGTGCCGAAGCTTCCGTCCGTGGTGCCGATTCAGCGGGATTCGGCGGTCCGTTCCGGGTCGACCGGTGTCGCCACCGAGCGGCGCGACGATCTCGACGGCCTGCGCGGTGTCGCGATCGCGCTGGTAGTGGCCTTCCACGTGTGGATGGGCCGGGTCTCCGGCGGCGTCGACGTGTTCCTGGTGCTGTCGGGCTTCTTCTTCACCGGCGCGGTGGTGCGCGGGGTGGAACGCCGCGGCGTCGTCACGGTCACCGCGACCGCCCGGCGAACCGTGCGCCGGCTGATGCCCTCGCTGGTGGTGGTGCTGGCCGCGATCGTGCTGGCCACCATCGCGCTGCGGCCCTACACCCAGTTCGGGGAGACCGCGGCGCAGACACTGGCCTCGATGTTCTACGGCCAGAACTGGTATCTGGCCGGCGCCGAGCTCGACTATCTGGCGCCCGACCCGTCGGTGAGCCCACTGCAGCATCTGTGGTCGATGTCGGTGCAGGGCCAGTTCTACGTGGTGATCGTCGCGCTGCTGGCCGGCTGGGCGTGGCTGCGCAGGCGCGGTGCCGCCGGCCGGCCCGTCCTGCTGCTGACGCTGACCGGGATCGGGCTGCTCTCGTTCTGGTACGCCGCCGCCGGGTCGGCCACGCACCAGGCCTGGACCTACTACGACAGCTTCGCGCGGGCCTGGGAACTGCTCGCCGGCGCCGCCCTTGCCGTCGCCGCGCCCTACCTGCGGATCCCGGCGCGGCTGCGCGGCCTGTTCGCCCTGGCCGGGCTGGCCATGGTGCTGTCGTGCGGCCCGCTTTTCGACGGCGCCAACCAGTTCCCCGGCGTCGCCGCGCTGTGGCCGGTGGGCGCGGCCTGCCTGGTGATCGCCGCCGGCTTCGGGCCCGGCGGGGCGAGCTCGTGGCCGAGCCGGGCGCTGGGCGGGCGGGTCTGTACCGAGCTGGGCGCGGTGGCCTACCCGCTGTACCTGTGGCACTGGCCGATCCTGATCTTCTATCTGGCCGAGACCGGGCGCCCGCACGCCGGACTGGTCGACGGGCTGATCGTCATCGGGGTCTCGCTGGTGCTCGCCTACGCCACCACCCGACTGGTCGAGACGCCGCTGCGGATGCCCTCGGCGGGCCGGGTCGCTACTTCGGACAACCGTGTCGCCACCGCGGACAACCGGGTCGCCGGTGGGCTGGTCGGCGTGCTCGCGGTCGGCGTGCTGGCCGCCACGCTCGGCTGGCAGGTGGTGCTGAGCGCCAATCCGGCCGTGCCGCCGGGAGTGCTCGACGCGCAGCGCTATCCCGGCGCGTCCGCCCTGCTCTCCGGTGCGGACTATGCGCCGGAGCCGATGCGGCCCACCGTGTTCGAAGGCTCGGTCGACACCCCGTCACCGACCACCGACGGCTGCATCACCCCCGATCGGGAAGTGCGGGTCTGTACCTACGGCGATCCCACCGCCACCCGCTCGATCGCGCTGGTGGGCGGCTCGCATTCCGAGCACTGGCTGCCCGCGTTGGAGCTGCTCGGCACCGAACACGGGTTCCGGGTCGTCTCCTACCTCAAGGAGGGGTGCCCGATCGTGCTGTCCGACCAGCCGTCCTATGCCGAGTACCCGTTCCCCGAATGCCACGCGTGGACCGTCGAGGTGCTCGACCGGCTGGCCGCCGAGCCGCCGGACTGGGTGCTCACCCTGTCGACCCGCTACCGCCAGTCCGGTGGGGGCGACGAGGTGCCCGTCGAATACCTGGAGGCGTGGTCGGCGCTGCAGGACCGCGGACTCAATGTGCTGGCCCTGCGGGACACGCCGCGGCTGAACCGCGACGGCGTCTTCTATCGCGCCACCGACTGCCTCGCGCACCGCGGCGACGCCGACAGCTGCGGCATGGAACGCACCGACGCCCTCGACACCGTCGACCCCGCTGCCGAACCGGCCGCCGGCTACCCGAACGTGTACCTGCTCGACCTCTCCGACGCCGTCTGCCGTCCGCAGCGCTGCCGGGTGGTCGAGGGCAATGTGCTCATCTATCGCGACGAACACCACCTGACCGCCAGCTACGCGCGCACCCTCGCCCCCGAGCTGGGCAGGCAGATCGGCGGCATCACCGGCTGGTGGTAGCCGCGAGATCCCCGCGTGCGCCCGAGCGGGCGGATACCCTCGGTCGCGTGCGCCTCACCCGCGAGACCCCGGTCCTGCTCCTCGCGCTCGCGCTGCTGCCGGTCGCCTGTAGCACCGGCCCCGATCAACCCGACACCGTCGCCGCGGCCTTCGCCGCCGCGCTCACCAGCGGCGACGCGACCGCCGCCGCAGCGCTCACCGACGCGCCGGCACAGGCCGCGCCCGTGCTGACCACGCTGTTCGAGAACCTCGGTCACCACGACTCGGTCCGGGTCACCGGCACCGACGACAACACCTTCACCCTGGAATCCACCTGGAAGTTCGGCCCCGGCGACCGCGACGTGTGGACTTACACCAGCACCGGAACCGCCACCGACACCGACGGCTGGAAGATCGCCTGGCGGCCCGAGACCGTCGCGCCCGGCCTCGAACTCGGCCCGCTGTCCTACAGCCCGGTCCCACCGGATCCGGCCCGCGTGCTCGACGCCGCAGGCGGTGACCTGATGACCGAGCAGGTGGTGACCCTGGTCCAGGCCGCCCCGGACGCCGACCTGCCCGCCCTCGCCGCGCTGCTCGACCGGCACGGCGTCACCGAGGCCGGCCTGCGCGCGGATCTGGCTGCCGCGCAAGGCAAAACGATCACCGCCGTCACCCTGCGCGAGACCGACATCGCCCCGATCCAGCAGGAACTGACCGGCCTGCGCGGGGTGACCCTGGCGCCGCAGACCCGGCTGCTCACCGTCGACAAGTCGCTGGGCGGCCCCACCCTGTCCGGCCTGGCCGAGCTCTGGCAGCAGCAGGCCGACGACGCCGCGGGCTGGGCGGTGCGCGCGACGACCGCCGCGGGCACCCAGCGCATCGCGGGCCCCGACCCGGCCCCGACCACCGATATCGCCACCACCCTCGACATCGACCTGCAGCACGCCGCCGAGGACGCACTCACCCCGCTCACCACCGCCGCCGCGATCGTCGCCCTGCGCCCCTCGACCGGCGAGGTGCTGGCCGTCGCGCAGAACGATCCCGCCGACGACCAGGGCGCGATCGCGCTCACCGGCCTCTACCCGCCCGGATCGACCTTCAAGACGGTCACCGTCTCGGCCGCGCTGCAAGCCGGGGGAGTGACCGCCGACTCGGTGCTGCCGTGCCCGGGCCGCGCGACCATCGAGGGCCGCACCATTCCCAACGACAACGGCTTCGACCTCGGCGCGGTGCCCCTGCACACCGCGTTCGCCCGCTCCTGCAACACCACCATGGCCGAGCTCGGTGTGCGCCTGCCCGCCGACGGGCTGACCGCGGCGGCCGCGCAGCTGGGACTCGGGGTGGACTATGTGACACCCGGGTTGACGACTGTCACAGGGAAGGTTCCCCCCGCGCAGAATCCCGCCCAGCAGGTCGAGGCGAGCATCGGCCAGGGCGCGGTGACCGCCTCGCCGTTCGGCATGGCGCTCGTCGCCGCGGCCCTCGCGCACGGATCGGCACCCGCCCCCGCCCTGGTGCGCGGGCGGCCGGGGACCCCGGATCGGCAGGCGCCGCCGGTCCCCGCGGCGGTGACATCGCAGATAGCGGCCATGATGGCCGAGACCGTGCGCGCGGGGACCGCCACCGCGCTGCGCGACATCACCGGCCTGCTCGGCAAGACCGGGACCGCCGAATACCTCGACGACCAGCACGCGCACGCCTGGTTCGTCGGGATCGACGGCGACCTGGCCTTCGCGGTCTTCGTCGCCGACGCGGGCAGCTCAGGACCGGCGGTCGAGGCAGCGGGCAGGATGCTTCGTGTGAAACGATGATCTATGTCACGTGCTGCGGGCGGGCAATCCCCCCGCTGCCGCACGCGGTCGTCCCACGGCCAGCTACACTCGTCGGCGGGCCATATCCATGGTCAATACGCGGGATGTCACAATTTCGAGAAGGTTCGGAGTAGGCGCCATCGATACCGGTCAGAAGATCGCGGAGCATTACCGCCTGGTCGAGCGTATTGGTAGCGGCGGCACAGGCGTTGTATGGCGTGCTGTCGACGAACGCCTCCAACGCTCCGTGGCTGTGAAGCAGATCCACATCAAACCCAGTTTGCCCGAGGGCGAACGGGATGTCTTGCGCCAGCGCGCGATTCGGGAAGCCCGCAACGCGGCACGCTTCCAGCATCCCAACGCCATCGTGGTGTTCGACATCACCGAGCACAACGGTGACCCGTGCCTGGTGATGGAGTACCTCAAGTCGGTCAGCCTGGCGGCCGAACTGGGCCAGAAGGGTCCGCTGCCGCTGGCCGAGGTCGCCCGCATCGGCGAACAGGTCGCCTCCGCGCTCATCGCCGCCCACCAGGCGGGTCTGGTGCACCGCGACGTGAAGCCCGGCAACATCCTGCTCGGCGAGCACGGTGAGGTGAAGATCACCGACTTCGGCATCTCCCGCGCCACCGGTGACGTCACCCTCACCGAGACCGGCCTGATCTGCGGCACCGCCGCCTACCTGGCCCCCGAGGTCGCCCGCGGCGCCGATCCGACCCCGGCCGCCGACGTCTTCGCCCTGGGCGCAACGCTTTTCCACGCGCTGGAGGGCGAGCCGCCCTACGGCGCCAACGCCAACCCGCTCGCCGTGCTCTACGCCGCGGCCAACGGGCAGGTGCGCGAGCCGCGCAACGCGGGCCCGGCCACCGATTTCCTGCTCGACCTGCTCAACCCCGACCCGCTGGACCGGCCGACCATGTCCGAGTCGCGCGCCGCGCTGGCCGCGTTCGCCGACGAGGACACCGTGTCCGCCGGGTTCGTCCCGGCCAGCGAGGCCTACGGCCGTCACAACTCCGCGGCGGCGACCCAGGTCATCCGCCAGTCGGGCCGCCGGGCCTCGCATGCGGGCGCGTCCACCGCGACCACCCGCCAGATCCGCTCCAACCCGCATCCGCAGCAGCCGCGGATGGATACCGCCGCGCACCCGCCGACCCAGGCGCAGCCCGCGCCGGTGCCGCGCAAGCAGGCGGGCAAGGGTCGTGCGGTGCTCATCGGTTCCGGCATCGGCGCGGTGATCGCCGCGGTCGCCGTCGCTGTCAGCGCCATGAGCAGCTCCGATAGCGACTCGCCGCAGATCCAGGCGAACCCGTCGACCTCGGTGCAGGCCGCCGATCCGTCGGCGAGCAAGACCCCGGCGGCGGCCCCGCTCGGGCAGACGACCAATGTCGGCACCGTCGACATCGGTTCGGCCGGTCGGCTGGTGGAGGACTTCTACAGCGACCCGGCCGGTTCCTGGTCGCTGCTCACTCCCGCCGCGCAGAAGCTCTACGGCAGCGAGACCGCCTTCCGCGAGTACTGGGACGGGCGCATCATCAACACCTTCACCAGCATCACCGCGGTCAGCGGCAACAATGCCGACGGCTCGACCGACATGCAGCTGGCCAGTATCACCATCGACGGTCAGACCAGGTCCAACATGGTCATGCGGGTGGTGAACTCCGGCGGTCGTCTGCAGATCGACGGCAACACCCGCTGACCCCGCCGTACCACCGAAGCCGGTCCCGGGCCCAGTGCCGGGACCGGCTTTTCCGTTCGCGCGGGGATGTGCCGGAAAACCTGTCGTGGGGGACCATTAGGCTGGTAACCGACCTGACCGAGCACAGACAGGACTGCACCCCGATATGACTTCCCGCATCGAGCTCGCCCGCGTCGATCTGCGCGGTCGTACTCCTTCCGCTGCCGAGCTGCGCACCGCGCTGCCGCGTGGAGGAGTCGACGTGGACTCGGTGCTGCATCATGTGCGGCCGGTCGTCGAGGACATCCGCGACCGGGGCGCCGCGGCCGCGCTCGACTACAGCGAGAAGTTCGACGGCGTGCGCCCGGCGGTCGTGCGGGTGCCCGCCGCCGAGCTGGCCAAGGCGCTCGACGAGCTGGATCCGGCCGTGCGCGCCGCGCTCGAGGTCGCGATCGAGCGGACCAGGAAGGTGCACGCCGATCAGCGCCGCACCGACACCGTCACCGAGGTGGTGCCGGGCGGCACCGTCACCGAGAAGTGGGTGCCGGTCGAGCGGGTCGGGCTGTATGTGCCCGGCGGTAATGCGGTCTACCCGTCCTCGGTCGTGATGAATGTCGTCCCGGCGCAGGCCGCGGGCGTGGACTCGCTGGTGGTTGCCTCGCCGCCGCAGGCCCAGTTCGGCGGTCTGCCGCACCCGACCATCCTGGCCGCCGCCGCGCTGCTCGGCGTCGACGAGGTGTGGGCGGTCGGTGGTGCGCAGGCCGTGGCGCTGCTGTCCTACGGCGGCACCGACACCGACGGCGCCGCGCTGGAACCGGTCGACCTGATCACCGGACCGGGCAATATCTATGTCACCGCGGCCAAGCGGTTGTGCCGTGGCCTGGTCGGCATCGACGCCGAGGCGGGCCCCACCGAGATCGCCGTGCTCGCCGACGCCACCGCCGACCCGGTGCACGTGGCCGCCGACCTGATCAGCCAGGCCGAGCACGATGTGCTCGCCGCCAGCGTGCTGGTCACCGACTCCGTCGCGCTGGCCGACGCGGTCGACGCTGCGCTGAACGCCCAGCTCGCCGTGGTCAAGCACGATGCCCGCGTGCGGGAAGCGCTGAGCGGCAAGCAGTCCGGGATCGTCCTCGTCGACGACATCGCCCAGGGTCTGCGCGTGGTCGACGCCTACGCCGCCGAACACCTCGAGATCCAGACCGTCGACGCGGCCGCCGTCGCCGCGCGGGTGCGCAGCGCGGGCGCGATCTTCGTCGGCCCGTGGGCGCCGGTCAGCCTGGGCGACTACTGCGCCGGCTCCAACCACGTGCTGCCCACCGCGGGCTGCGCGCGGCACTCCTCGGGCCTGAGCGTGCAGACCTTCCTGCGTGGCATCCACATCGTGGAGTACACCGAGGCGGCGCTGAAAGATGTCGCCGGGCACGTCGTCGCCCTGGCCAACGCCGAAGACCTGCCCGCCCACGGCCAGGCCGTGCAGGCGCGTTTCGAGGCACTGTCGTGACCACACCCACCGTGCCCGGCGCCGCCGCGACCCTCGACCAGCTGCCCCTGCGCGACAACCTGCGCGGCAAATCGCCCTATGGCGCACCGCAATTGACCGTGCCGGTGCAGCTCAACACCAACGAGAACCCGCACCCGCCGAGCAAGGCGCTCATCGACGACGTCGCCGAATCGGTGCGCGCGGCAGCCGCCGACCTGCACCGCTACCCGGATCGTGACGCGGTCGCCCTGCGCGCGGATCTGGCCGCGTACCTGACCCGCCAGACCGGCGTCCCCGTCGACACCGCCAATGTGTGGGCGGCCAACGGCTCCAACGAGATCCTGCAGCAACTGCTGCAGGCCTTCGGCGGACCAGGCCGCAGCGCGCTGGGTTTCGTGCCCTCCTACTCGATGCACCCGATCATCTCCGAGGGCATCGACACCGAGTGGATCGAGGCCAAGCGCAGCGGGGACTTCTCCCTCGACATCGACTACGCCGTCGCCCAGATCAGCGAACGCCGCCCCGACGTGGTGTTCGTGACCAGCCCGAACAACCCGACCGGTCACAGCATCCCGATCGACGAGCTCGAACGGGTGCTCACGGCCGCGCCCGGCATCGTCGTGGTGGACGAGGCCTACGGCGAGTTCTCGGCCGCGCCGAGCGCGATCACCCTCATCGACCGGTTCCCGACCAAGCTCGTGGTCACCCGCACCATGAGCAAGGCCTTCGCCTTCGCGGGCGGTCGCCTCGGCTATCTGGCCGCCTCACCCGCCGTGATCGACGCGATCCTGCTGGTCCGGCTGCCGTATCACCTGTCGGTGGTCACCCAGGCCGCCGCGCGCGCCGCACTGCGCCACGCCGGTGAAACCCTCGGCAGCGTCGCCGAATTGGCGGCCCAGCGTGACCGGGTCGCCACCGCGCTCACCGAGCAGGGTTTCGCAGTGATCCCCAGCGACGCCAACTTCATCCTGTTCGGCCGGTTCACCGACGCCGCGGCGGCCTGGCAGCACTACCTCGACGCCGGGGTCCTCATCCGCGATGTCGGCATCCCCGGCTACCTGCGCGCCACCATCGGGCTCGCCGCGGAGAACGACGAATTCCTGCGCGTGAGCCGCGATATCGCCGGCACCGACCTCACCCACTGACCGCTGGAGGCAACCGATATGAGCAGAACAGCGCGGGTGGAGCGCGTCACCAAGGAATCCAGCATCCTCGTCGAGCTGAACCTCGACGGCAGCGGGCAGACCGAGATCGCCACCGGTGTCCCGTTCTATGACCACATGCTGACCGCGCTCGGCGCGCACGCCGGGTTCGACCTGGTCGTGCGGGCCGAGGGCGATATCGAGATCGAGGCCCACCACACCGTCGAGGACACCGCCATCGTGTTCGGCCAGGCCCTGGGCCAAGCGCTCGGTGACAAGAAGGGCATCCGCCGCTTCGGCGACGCCTTCATCCCGATGGACGAGACCCTCGCGCACGCCGCGGTCGACGTCTCCGGCCGGCCGTACTGCGTGTTCACCGGCGAACCGGAACACCTGGTGCATACCATCATTCCCAGCGCGGGCCCCGGCGCGTCCTACTCGACGGTGCTCAACAAGCACGTCTTCGAGTCGATCGCGCAGAACGCCAGGATCGCGCTGCACGTGCGCGTGCTCTACGGCCGCGACCAGCACCACATCACCGAGGCCGAGTTCAAGGCGGTCGCGCGCGCCCTGCGTGCCGCCGTCGAGATCGATCCGCGGGTCAGCGGTGTGCCGTCCACGAAAGGCGTGCTGTGAGCAAGAAATCCGTCGTCCTGCTCGACTACGGTTCCGGCAACCTGCACTCCGCCGAGCGCGCGCTGGTGCGGGCGGGCGCGCAGGTGGAGGTCACCGCCGATCCGCAGGCTGCGCTGGCCGCCGACGGCCTGGTCGTGCCCGGTGTCGGCGCGTTCGCGGCGTGCATGGCCGGGCTGCGCGCGGTGCGCGGTGAACGGCTGATCGGCCAGCGCCTGGCCGGTGGCAGGCCGGTGCTCGGCATCTGCGTCGGCATGCAGATCCTGTTCGACCGCGGCGTCGAATTCGGCGTCGAGACCGAAGGCTGCGGCGAATGGCCAGGCACCGTCGCCGGCCTGGACGCCCCCGTCCTCCCGCACATGGGCTGGAACACCGTCAAGGCCCCCGCCGACAGCACCCTGTTCGCCGGCATGGACGCCGACACCCGCTTCTACTTCGTCCACTCCTACGCCGCCCAGCAGTGGGAACTCCCCGGCAACGAACACCTCGCCCCGCCGAAACTCACCTGGTCCGAACACGGTGTGCCGTTCCTCGCCGCCGTCGAGAACGGACCGCTCTCGGCCACCCAGTTCCACCCGGAGAAGTCCGGCGACGCGGGCGCCCAGCTGCTGCGCAACTGGATCGGGTCGCTGTAGCGCACCACGTCATCCGGTGAACGGCGGCCTGTCGTTCGTGCAGGTCGTGCCCGGGGCCGGGAGTCGCAGGTCGATCAGATAGCGCGTGCGCAGCTCGGTGACGCAGGCGCCGACCGGTTCGTGGCCGTAGCCGTCGGTGACCACCACCAGCCGTGCGGTGCCCAGCGCGTCGGCCGCGCGTTGCGCGCCGGTCAGCGGGGTGGCCGGGTCGAAGCGGTTGTTCAGCAGGAGCGCGGGGACTTCGGTGCGCTGGGTCCAGGGGCCGGTGTAGCGCTGGGGATAGCCGTCGGCGGGGTCGGGCCAGGCGGCGCACGGCTGTCGTAGATAGAGCCAGAACGGGCCGAAAAGTGGTGCGGTCCGGGCGGATTCGGCCGCCAGCCCCGGCCACCGCTGTGGTGGTTCGGTGAAGGAATTGTCCGCGCAGGAAATGGCGACGAACGAGTCGAGGAGATCGCCGGTCGGCGCGAGCGCGGTCAGGATTTCCCGCACCACCGTGGGATTCCCGGCCGGGCCTCGTTCGAGTTCGGCCAGCAGCGTGGCGAGCCCCGGCCAGCCCTGGACCGGGTCGTAGAGCAGCAGGGCGTGTGCCTGGACGAGTTCGCTGTAGGTCACCGCGACGGTGTCGGCACCCGACCCGACCGGGATCGCCGCCGTTCGCGCCCGGTCGAGCAGCGCGGTGTCGCGGGACCGCAGCTGCGCCGTGGACGATCCGGGCGCGCCGAACGCGCAGTGCGACGGGCCGGCTTCCGCGCACAGGCGCAGGAATTCGCTGAACACTTCCTCGGTGCCCGCTGCGGTCGCCTCGATGCTCGAAAGGGTGTCGGTGGTGTAGGTCGCGGGGTCGATCAATGCGGAAAGTTGCAGTGCGCGAACACGATCGGGGAACAGTGCACCGTAGACGGCGCCCAGATAGCTGGCGTAGGACGCGCCTTCATAGGTCAGTTCCGGGTCACCGATCGCCCGGCGGAGCAGCTCGAGGTCGCGGGCCGCGTCCACGGTGGTCAGATGGGCGATGAGCGCGCCGTCCTGGCGGTCGCACCCGGCCGCGAGTCGCCTGCCGGCGTCCTCGGTGGCCCGCTCCTGCTCGGCATCGACCGGTGGCAGCGCCAAGGTACGCCAGAAGTCCTGCTGGGCACCGGTATCCGGAAAGCACCGGACCCCCGCACTGCGTCCGACCCCGCGCTGATCGAAGGTGACCACATCGAACCGCCTGCTCAGCTCACCGGAAAACAGCTCGCCGCGCGCCGCCCACTCGACACCCGACCCGCCCGGCCCACCCACCGCGGTGAACAAGGTACCGACACGGTGCGCCGGATCGCTCGCGCGCTGGCGCACCACCGCGAGTTCGATGCGCGGCCCGTCCGGCCGCGCGTAGTCCAGCGGCACCGGCACCGTGGCGCATTCCTTCCCGTCGATCACCGGCGCGCACGGCCCCCAGTCGATCCGCGGCGTCGGCACCGCATCGACCTGCGCCACCAGCTCGGCGGCCGCCGAACGACTGTCCTCCGTGGCGACACACCCGCCGACTACCGGTGCCACCGCGATGAGAACACCACACACAAGGGATTTCGGACCGACCATGCGTGTCATCCTCGTGCCACCGGGGCAACGGTGTCGTCCCCCGTTCGACGGAGCCACCCCCTGAATTCGCCCCGATCGATATCGGGGTAGGGCCCCAGAGCTGCTCGGGCCGCCCTGCCGTTCAGCTCGCGGGCCCATCCAGCAGCCCGTACGCGGCGATCGGCGACAACAGCACTTCCACGCACGCGACCTGCCGCGCAGGTGTGGGTCTACCGGCGTACCGGTGGGAAGTGGCGGGTCGGCGCGGGTTTCGGCAGCCGGTGCCGACGTAGCTGCTCGACCATCGTGGGCGTAAGTCCGGAAGGTCTACACTCGCCGCCTGCGCGGATATCGTCGTCGCCTCGCCGGGCGGGCTGTCCACGATCAGCAGTGGTAGCGGCGTCAGCCGATCGACTAGTTTTGGCACATGCGTTCGAAGAGAAGGCTTTTCGCTGGAACGACTCTCGCGGTGGCGACGGTGATCGCCGTATCCGGTTGTGCCGCATCGGCGCCGGTCGCCACGCCTGCTGCGCTGTCGTCGACCACCGTCGCGGCCCCGACGACCACCGATCCCGCCACGGTCGGCGGATCCGACTTCGGGCCGGGGCCGTACCGGGTCGAGGCGACCGTGGCGGTGGGCGAAAGTCCCACCAGCATCGCGATCGACCCCGAAGCGGGCAAAGCCTTCGTCGCGCGGGATGGGGAAGGCGCGAACGGGCAGTCGGTCTCGGTGATCGATACCCGGACGCACACGCACAGCGGTGACATTCCGGTGGGTCAGGTCTTCCCCGCGGGGCCTCAGTCGATCGCGGTCGACACCGATACCCACCTCGTCTATCTGGTGGGTGGCAGCTCCGCAGGTCAGGTGCTGGTCATCGATCCGGACACCGAATCGGTCACGGCGATCATCGAAGTGGACGGAGACCCGGTCGCGGTCGTCGTGGACGCCTTGCGGCACACCCTCTACGTCGCCAATCGGTTCTCCCGGACCGTCACGGTCGTGGATACCGTCACCCGTGCCACTGTCGCGACGATTCCGGTGGACGGTTCTCCCCGCGGATTGGCGATCGATCCGGACACCCATCATCTGTGGGTCGTCAGCGAGGCGGGTGCTTCTGTCATCGACGCGGACAACCACACCGTGAGCACGACCGTCCAGCTCGCCGGCGATCCGAAGTACATCGCCATCGACCCGCAAACGCGGACGGCTTTCGTGACTCACCCGGAACAGAACTGGGTCTCGCTCATCGATACCGTGACCCGCACCGGGATGGACAGCGTGTCATTGGGAGTGCGGGGGAGCGCTTTCGCGGCAGTCGTCGACCCGGTTGCGCACACCGTGTACCTCTCCGGCGGGGTGTTCGACGTCGTGACGATGATCGACACACGCACCCGCGCGGTCACCGCCGCACGGTACTCGGGGATCACCCGAACGACTCCGTACGGCTCGACAACCTACGGCATGGCCGTGGATCCGGTGCGCCACCTGCTCTATGTGACCAACAGGGACAGCGGTCAGATCGAGGTGATCGCACACGAGTGAGACCGGCTGCGGCGGCAGGGGGTTCATGGCTGGTCGAGGTGGGCGCGGTCGGCGGCTTCGGTGCCCGCGTGCCAGCCCTCGGCGGAGCGGAGGGTGATGCCTCGGGTGTGGGTGGTGGGGAAGTAGGTGGTGACTGCCTGGTCGACGCGGTGGGCGTGGGAGGTGAGGATGGGGAGGAGGGTGGTGGGGTCGGGGGAGTCGGCGACGGTGGTGGTGGTCGCGGTGGCCAGGCGGGCGCCGATGCGGGTGGCGTAGGCGGTGAGGAAGGCCTTGCGGTAGGCGCGGGTGCGGGAATCGGCGGTGGGGGTGGGGGTGGGGGTGTCGATCATGGTGCGGGTGGCCTGGACCAGCAGGGAGGTGGACAGGATTTCGACGGCGTCGAGGTCTGGGTCGTCGCCGATGATGGTGACGAAACCCCAGTCGGCGGCGAAGACGGCGCGGGCGCGGTTGGCGCGGGTGACCTGGTCGACCAGGAGAGCTTTGGCGTCGGTGTAGGGGGTGTCGAGCCAGAGGCGGCGGGCGGTGGGCAGGGGCGGGCCGGTGGTGTGGTGGGCGAGGATCGCGCGGTCGATGGCGTAATTGGTCATCAGTTCCTGGGCCTTGGCGGACAGGGCCTCGGCCTCCTCGGCGAAGGAGGTCGACTCGGCCTTCGCGAGCAGGCCGCGGACCCGGCCCAGGGTCTTGTCGTCCACGTGCTCGTGGGCGACGGGACGTGCCGGGGTGCCGGGCAGCGGGCAGATCGGCTCCAGCCGGGGGAGCTGGAGCAGCAGGGCCAGCGCCGCGACGATCGAATCCAGTGCCTCGCTGCCCGACAGCAGCGCGCGGTCGGCCCACTGGCCGGGGTGGGGGCGGTCGGGGGACCACCAGACGGTGGCCGCCAGGGCATCGAGCTGGTTCTGCCAGATCTCGTCGACGGTGTCGGGGGCGAAGGGCGCGCGGTGCTCGGCCATCAGATCGGTCAGATAGCCGAGGGCGAACTCGTCGACACGGCGGCGGGCGGCCTGGTGGACGTCCATCGGCAACCAGCCGGCGTCGAAGGCGTGCGCGATCAGCCGACGGCCCGCCCGCGCCGTGCCCTCGGCCACCTCGGCGGTGAGCGAACCCGGACCCGCGAGCTCGTCGACGAAGCGGCGCACACTGGTCTTGTCGCCCTGGGCGGTCGCCAGTGCGGCGGTCGCGACAGCCTCGGCGATCCGGGCGGGGTCACCGGCGACGGCCGCCGCGTCCAGCGCGGGCCACGGCACCGGTTTGCGGCCGGTGCGCCGGCGGCGATTCTGCTTGCCCACGGTCGGGGCCCTCCTCCGCGATCGGTCTCGGCGACCATTGTCCCGGTGGCGTGACCGCGGCGGATCAGGCGGTCCCTCGGTCGCGCGGTGACCGTCGGTCCGGGTAACGCAGCGCCGTGCCTGCCTTCGTCGAGCAATCACGTGCGGTGCGCGGGATGGTGGGTCCGATCCTGTGACACGGCCGGATGACCGCGCGCACGGGAGCCGTCTGGTTTCCCGCGGCGGCCGGCAACCAACTGTCGCCCGCGTGTGAATCGGTTGGCGCGACCATGGCGCGGCAGCGTGGTGGCGCTCACGGTCGGATCGACGGCCCTGGTCCGCATGTCATCGCGCGCGCGGATTGCGTTGGCGTGGAAAGATATCGGTGGCGAAGGGGTGTCCTACGGTGGGATCGATGCTTAGAGTGGCTCCATGAGCTATCGGGGGATGCTGGCCGCGGAACGCGCGGAGATGATCGAGTTGCTGCGCGGGCTGACCGACGCGCAGTGGGACACTGAATCGCTGTGTGCGGGGTGGCGGGTGCGGGAGGTCGTCGGGCATCTGCTCACCGATACCCTCGGCCCGCCGGCCTATCTCCGGGCCGCGATCCAGCACCGTGGCAATGTCGACCGGATCAACAACGCCCTCGCCGCGTCCTTCGCCGCGCAGTCCACCGCCGAGCTGGTCGACAGTTTCGCGCACCGCGCCGGTCGCCTGTCGAAGTACTCCCCGCGCCTCATGCTGGCCGACCTGCTGGTCCACCAGCAGGACATCCGCCGCCCGCTCGGCCTGCCCCGCACCATCCCGGCCGACCGGCTCACCGCGGTTCTTTCCCACCCCGACCCCTTCGCCTTCCCCGGCAGGCGCACCAAGGGTCTGCGGTTCGTCGCCACCGACGTCGACTGGTCGGCCGGTGACGGTCCGGAGATCCGCGGGCCCGGCGAGGCCCTCGCCCTGGCCATGGTCGGGCGCGCAGTAGTGCTCGACGAACTCACCGGCGACGGAGTCCCCGAACTCCGCCGCCGCTCAGCCTGACCGGATCGGCAGCCTCGGTCGATCAGGCTCGCTCGGGCCGGCAGAAGCCTGGATCGCCGGGCGGCGTCGGTCGCGAGCGGTACCCTGAAACCATGACCGCCGCCCATCCCCTCGAGCCAATCCACGGGCGCATGGTGATGTTGCCTACCCCGCCACTCGAGGGGTTCACCGCTGCCGACATTCCACGGCTGATAGAAGTTGTCGATGCGCCCTTCGAGTTGCTCGACGGTGAAGTTGTGATGATGGCCCCAGCCACCCAGTGGCACGACGAGGCGATGGACGTGCTGAAATTCGCGTTGCGCGGCGTTGCACCACGCGATTTCGTCATCACGACAGAGAAGGGGATCGATCTCGGGCACACGGTGCCGGAACCGGATGTGCTGGCCGTGGCGCGCGCGGCAGTGCATGCCGACTCGCTGTACTTCGCTCCGGAAGACGTCGCGCTCGCGGTCGAGATCGTCTCCCCGCGCACCAAGACCAAGGACCGCACCTTGCGTCCCGCGCAGTACGCGCGGGCGGGTATCCGGCATTTCTGGCGGGTGGAGAACGAGCGGGGAGCCATGGTTGTGTACACCTTTGAATTGCTGCCGGAAGGTGGGTACGCACCGACTGGTGTGCACCGCACCCGGCTGCGGGTGGACCGGCCGTTTCCGATCGATCTCGTGGTACCCGAAGTCACCTGGTGAACCGAAGAAGCGGCTGTCCCGATCGAGTCTCGAGTGACACTGGCCGCATCCGCACGGACCGGTACGTCGATCACGGGCGCGGACCCACTAGTCTGATCACGTGAGTCTTGTGCTGTTGCCCGCCGTCGATGTCGCCAATGGGGAGGCCGTGCGCCTCGTGCAGGGGGAGGCCGGTAGCGAAACCAGCTACGGGTCGCCCCGGGACGCGGCGCTGGCATGGCAGCAGGCCGGTGCCGAGTGGGTGCACCTGGTCGACCTGGACGCGGCCTTCGGCAAGGGCAGCAATCGTGAGCTGATCGCGCAGGTCGTCGGCGAACTCGATGTCAAGGTCGAGCTGTCCGGCGGGATCCGCGACGACGACTCGCTGAAAGCGGCGCTGGCCACCGGGTGCGCGCGGGTCAATATCGGCACCGCGGCGATCGAGAACCCGCAGTGGTGCGCCAAGGTACTCGGCGAGTACGGCGACCGGATCGCGGTCGGGCTCGACGTCAAGCAGATCGACGGCGAATGGCGGCTGCGGGGTCGCGGCTGGGTGACCGACGGCGGTGACCTGTGGGAGGTTCTCGAACGTCTCGAACGCGACGGCTGCGCGCGCTACGTCGTCACCGACGTCTCCAAGGACGGCACACTGACCGGCCCCAACCTCGAACTGCTGAGCGAGGTCGCCAACGCCGCCGACGCGCCGGTCGTCGCCTCGGGTGGCATCTCGGTGCTCGACGACCTGGTCGCCATCGCCGGCCTGGCCGAGGACGGCGTGGAGGGCGCGATCATCGGCAAGGCGCTGTACGCGGGCCGGTTCACCCTGCCCGAAGCCCTGGCCGCGGTGCGCTGACGCCACCGATGAGCACCGCGCCGAACACCGCCGAACTCACCGATCTGCTGTCGGTCGCCACCCAGGTACTGGACGCGACCGTCCCGCGTTTCGTCGAAGGAGTCGGTGCGCCGAGCGCGGTCACCAAGGGCCGCAACGATTTCGCCACCGAACTCGATCTGGAACTGGAACGCACCATCTCCGCCGAACTGCGCCGGCGCACCGGCATCGCCGTGCACGGCGAGGAGTTCGGCGGTCCGGCGCTCACCTCCGGCACCGCCTGGGTGCTCGACCCGATCGACGGCACCTTCAACTACTCCTCCGGCCACCCCATGTCGGGCACGCTGCTGGCGCTGGTGCACGACGGCGAACCGGTCATCGGCCTGACCTGGCTGCCGGTGCTCGGCCGCCGCTACGCCGCGGTCGCGGGCGGCCCGCTGGTCCTCGACGGCGTCGCGCTGCCGCGGCTGGAACCCGGCAAACTCGCCGACGCCATGATCGGTTTCGGCGCCTTCAACCTCGACTCCGCCGGCCGCATCCCCGGCCAGTTCCGTTTCGACCTGCTCGGCGCGCTGAGCAGGCTGTCCTCGCGGGTGCGCATGCACGGCTCCACCGGCATCGACCTGGCGTTCACCGCTTCCGGGGTGCTCGGCGGCGCGATCGTGTTCGGGCATCATCCCTGGGACAACGCGGCGGGTGTGGCGCTGGTGCGCGCGGCGGGCGGGGTGGTCACCGACCTGGCCGGTGCCCCGTGGACGATCACCTCGGGCTCGGTGCTGGCCGCGGCACCCGGCGTGCACGAGGAACTGCTGGAAATGATCTGTACGGTCAGCGACGAAGAACGAGGCTGAAACCATGACATCGCTGGACAGCACCACCGCGAGCACCCTGGCCGTGCGCGTCATCCCGTGCCTGGACGTGGACGCGGGCCGGGTGGTCAAGGGCGTCAACTTCCAGAACCTGCGCGACGCGGGCGATCCGGTGGAACTGGCCGCCACCTACGACGCCCAGGGCGCCGACGAGCTGACCTTCCTCGACGTCACCGCCTCCACCGGCGACCGCGGCACCATGCTCGACGTGGTCACCCGCACCGCCGAACAGATCTTCATCCCGCTCACCGTCGGTGGCGGCGTGCGCACGGTCGAGGACGTCGACCGGCTGCTGCGCGCCGGCGCGGACAAGGTGTCGGTGAACACCGCCGCCATCGCCCGCCCCGAGGTGCTCTCGGAGATGTCGCAGCGGTTCGGCTCGCAGTGCATCGTGCTCTCGGTCGACGCGCGCACCGTGCCCGACGGCCAGCCCGACACCCCGTCCGGCTGGGAGGTCACCACCCACGGCGGCAAGCGCGGCACCGGCATCGACGCGGTCGAATGGGCCATCCGTGGCGCCGAACTCGGCGTCGGTGAGATCCTGCTGAACTCGATGGACGCCGACGGCACCAAGGCCGGTTTCGACCTGCCGATGATCACCGCCGTGCGCGCCGCGGTGCGGGTGCCGGTGATCGCCTCCGGCGGCGCGGGCCGGGTGGAGCACTTCCCGCCCGCCGTGCACGCCGGCGCCGACGCGGTACTCGCCGCCAGCGTCTTCCACTTCGGTGACCTGACCATCGGCCAGGTCAAGGACGCGATGGCAGCGGACGGTATCACCGTCCGCTGACCAGCGGGTTCAGGCGCCGCGCAGGCGAGTGAGTGCGGCGGCGGGTACGACCTCGTTGGGCAGCATGAAGCCCTGGGTGCCGGTGGGCTGCAGGAAGACCGTGTCGCCGACGACGATCACTTTCTTGATGTCGGCGTAGCGGTTGCTGACCTGTCCGCTGGTCTGTTGCAGGTGCATGGTGTCGTGGGTGTACTGCGCGCTGATCCGGTGTCCGGGGCCGGCGACCGCGGTGAACTTGGGGCTCACCCTGGCCAGCTGGAACGCGGTGACCAGGCCGACGACCACGAGCTCGAATCCGAGCACGATGAAGAACGCGCCGAACATCTCGCCGATCTCGGCGTCGGCGCCCTTGGACATCGAGGTGACCGTGCCGCGCACCAGCAGGAAAGCGGGAATCGCCAGCAGGATGGCCCATTTGACGGGCAGGCGCCAGGTGACCAGGGCGGCGCCGCGGCTCAGGCGCCGGGCGGTCCGGTCGTCACAGACATAGGCGACATCGATCGTCGCACCGGACTGCTGTGCGCCGAACTGCGGCTGCTGGTTCGGCGGTGGTGCCTGCTGGAACGGCTGTTGCTGCGGATAACCCGGCTGCTGGTGCTGCTGTGGATACCCGGGCTGTTGCGGGTACCCGCTCTGGTACGGCTGTTGCGGATAACCCGGCTGCTGATACGGCTGTTGCGGATGCATGAATTCCCCCTCCGAGCACGATAATTCGCCGAAATCGTAGACAACCGCGTTCGGCATTGTCGAATCCGCGCTGCGCACTGTGCGCAGCGTCGACGACCTCGTCGAACTGCTGGTGGCGATCGAGCTGTTATAAACAAGGCATGAGCCTCGATCCCGCCATCGCCGCCCGCCTCAAGCGCAACGAGGCGGGACTGGTCGCCGCCCTCGCCCAGGAGAAGGCGACCGGCGACGTGCTGATGATGGCCTGGATGGACGACGAGGCTCTGGCGCGCACCCTGGCGACACGCAAGGCCACCTACTACTCGCGCTCCCGGCAGCAGTACTGGGTCAAAGGCGAGACCTCGGGGCACACCCAGTACGTGCACGAGGTGCGGCTGGACTGCGACGGCGACACGGTGCTGCTGATCGTCGACCAGGAAGGCGCGGCCTGTCACACCGGCACGCACACCTGCTTCGACACCGACGTCCTGCTCGGCGCCGGCTAGCAGTCGCCGTCTTCGAGAATCCGGTTCAGCCGCTGGGCCAGGGTCTCGCCGAGCTCGGCGAGCTGCGCGGTCTGGGTGGGATCGAGCCCGTCGAGGACCAGTTTGCGCACCGCATCGACATAGCCGGGCGCCGCGGCGAGGACCTTCTCGAAACCCTCGTCGGTGAGGACCGCGTGCACACCGCGCCTGCCGGAGGTGGTGTCGCGGCGCGCCCAGCCCAGCCGTTCCAGTTTCGACACCACATGCGAGAGCCGCGATAGCGACGCATTTGCCTTGTGGGCGAGGTCACTGAGCTGCATGCGGTGCCCGGCCTCCTCGGAGAGCAGGCTCAGTACCCGGAACTCGAAGTGGGTCAGCCCGGACTCCCGTTGCAGCCGGGTGTCCAAGGCGCCGGGGATCCGGGTCATGAGGGCGACGATCGCCTGCCATGCGCGCTGTTCGACCGGATCGAGCCACTGGGTCATCGCAGGCCCCGCCTCGCGGCCGGACAGCAGAGGCAGGGAAGTGGGTCGCGCACCGAATAGAGTTTGCCACGACGTCGCTACGGCCGCCGAGAGATGGCTGACGTCGTGAGGTCACTCACAGCGACGCGCCGGTGCCGCCCTCACCCGACCGGAGTGGCGGGCGGGGTGGTTCCGGGACCGGGCCGCGATGCGCGGCCCGGCGTTTCCGGATCGGATTCAGCTCTTGCTGTCGGTCCGCTCGCGCAAGAAGGTCAGGGCCTCGTCGGCGTGGACGGCGGCGCGCAGTTCACCGGTGACGACCTTCAGGATGGTGCGGTCGGTGTCGATGACGAAGGTGTGCCGCTTGACCGGGGCCAGCTTGCCGAGCAGGCCGCGCTTGACACCGAAGGCCGCGGCCACCGCGCCGTCGGTGTCGGAGAGCACCGGGTAGTCCAGCCGCTGCTTGGTCGCGAATCCGGCCTGCACCTCGACGGAGTCGGTGCTGATCCCGACGCAGGTGGCGCCGACGGCGGCGAACTCCGCGCTCAGATCCCGGAAGTGGCAGGCCTCGGCTGTGCACACGGGGGTATTGGCGGCGGGGTAGAAGAACAGCACCAGCGGGCCGTCGGCGAGCAGGCCGTCGAGCGTGCGGAGCTGGGCGGACTGGTCGGGGAGTTCGAACTGGGGCGCGGTCTGGCCTGGCTGCATGCGACGACCCTAGCGAGCCCGACGCCCGGAACGGAAGATCCCCGTCCGCCACGGCGAACGGGGATCCGGTGACGACCGGCGCCGCCCCCGACGGACCGCACCCGCCGTTGCGGCGCTAACGCTCGAGCAGCGCGGCGATCTCCGGGCTCTTGATCTGCATCACGTCGAGGATGCCGTGGGCGCGCAGCAGCGGCTCGAGGCCGCGGATGAGTTCACTGTGACCGGCGTATTCGTCCGGGAACTTCGTCTTGTCGAGGTCCTGCATGGCCTTGGCGTAGGTGACGAACGAGTTCAGCGCACTCGTCGTCGCGGCCTTCTGGCCCGGACCGTAGTGCTGATGCGACGGGGCGGCCAGCCGGCCGTCCTGTGCGCCCTGGTGCGAGGGGTACAACATTGCTCCTCTCGGGAAGGGGATTACCGCATGCGACACGGAACGCGCGCGAGTGTAGTGATGCCGATCACCCGATGTCGCGGCGCGGGGTCGGGTCAGCGCGCGGCGCGCGCGGCGCGCCTGGGATGATGGGCCCATGCAGGGCGCCCCGACATCGACCACCACGACCCGCGAACAGTTCCGGCTGCTCGCCGCCGAGCACCGGGTGGTCCCGGTGACCCGAAAGGTGCTGGCGGACTCCGAAACTCCGCTATCGGCCTACCGCAAGCTGGCCGGCGACCGGCCGGGCACCTTCCTGTTCGAGTCCGCCGAGAACGGCCGATCGTGGTCGCGCTGGTCGTTCATCGGCGCGGGCAGCCCGTCCGCGCTGACCGTCGTCGACGGCGAGGCGGCCTGGCTCGGCGCCGTGCCCGCCGACGCGCCCTCCGGCGGCGACCCGCTGCGCGTGCTGCACGAAACCCTCGAACTGCTGCGCACCGAACGCCTGCCCGGACTGCCGCCGCTGACCGGCGGCATGGTCGGCTACCTCGGCTACGACGCGGTGCGCCGCATCGAACGCCTGCCCGAGCTGGCCACCGACGACCTCGCCCTGCCCGAACTGGTCCTCATGCTGGCCACCGACCTGGCCGCCTTCGACCACCACGAGGGCGCCATCACCCTCATCGCCAACGCGGTGAACTGGAACGGCACCGACGACAACGCCGACGCCGCCTACGACGACGCGCTCGCCCGCCTGGACCGGATGACCGCCGCGCTGGCGACCCCGGCTCCCTCCACGGTGTCGGTCTTCGACCGGCCCGAGCCGCAGTTCCTGCGCAGGCGCACCACCGAGGAGTTCGGCGCCGGCGTGCGCCGCCTGATCAAGGAGATCGAGGCGGGCGAGGCCTTCCAGGTGGTGCTCTCGCAGCGTTTCGAGATGGATTACACCGGGGATCCGCTGGCGGTCTACCGGATGCTGCGCGCGTCCAATCCGAGCCCGTACATGTACCTGATGCACATTCCCGACGGTGACGGCGGCACCGCGTTCTCGATCGTCGGTTCCAGCCCGGAATCGCTGGTCACGGTGAAGGACGGGGTGGCGACCACGCATCCGATCGCGGGCACCCGGTGGCGGGGGGCCAGCGCCGAGGACGACATCCTGCTCGAGAAGGACCTGCTCGCCGACGACAAGGAGAACGCCGAGCACCTGATGCTGGTCGACCTGGGCCGCAACGATCTGGGCCGGGTCTGCGTGCCCGGCACGGTGCGGGTCACCCAGTACCGCCACGTCGAGCGCTACAGCCACGTCATGCACCTGGTCTCGACGGTGTCGGGGCAGCTGGCCGCGGGCAAGGTCGCCCTGGATGCGGTGCGGGCCTGTTTCCCGGCGGGCACCCTCTCCGGCGCGCCGAAGGTGCGGGCGATGGAACTGATCGAGGAGCTCGAGCCGACCCGGCGCGGCATCTACGGCGGCGTCGTCGGGTATCTGGACTTCGCCGGTGACGCCGACACCGCCATCGCCATCCGCACCGCCCTGCTCAAGGACGGCACCGCCTATGTGCAGGCAGGGGCGGGCGTCGTCGCCGACTCCGACCCGATCGCCGAGGACACCGAGGCCCGCAACAAGGCCATGGCCGTGCTCAAGGCGGTCGCCGCCGCCCAGACCCTGCGCACCTACGAGGGCGGCCCGGCATGAGCGCGCATCGCCCGGCACGGGCCCGGACCCGGCGGCGCACGGGGGAGGCGGCATGACCGAGCCGACCCCGGCCGCGCGACCGCAGGCCAAACCGGTTGTCCCGGTCGTGCTGCTGGCACTGGCCGCGGCGGGGCTGTGGGCGTCCTCGCGGATGACCTGGGTGACGGTGCACTCCGCCGACGGGCTCACCGAACCGCGCACCGACGATCTGAACGGCGGTGTCTGGTTCGGCGCGCTGACGCCGCTGGCCCTGGTGCTGGTCGCCGCGATCGCCGCGGTGTTCGCGGTCAAGGGCGCGCTGCGTCAGCTGCTCGGCGTGGTCATCGCGGTGATCGCCGCCGTGGCCGCCGTGCCCGGTTTCGCCTTGACGGTGGGCGCGGGACGCACCGCCGAACGCGCGGGCACCCTGGCCGAACTGCCGGTGCGCGCGGTGGTGAGCAGCGCCGAAACCCACCTCGCGCCGGCGATCCTGTCGATCGTGGCCGCGACGCTCGCGCTGATCGCCGGTGTGCTGCTGACCCGCCGCGGCGCGCCGTCCACCGAACTGTCCGGCAAATACGACAACCCGGTCTTCCGCCGCGCCGACGCCAGCGCCCAGGTGACCGAACAGCGCAAGGACGGCGACGCCGCGGCGCCGCTGTCGGATCGCGTCCTCTGGGACGCCCTGGACGCGGGTACCGACCCGACCGACGACGAGCACGACAACGGCGAACCGGGCAACCGGACACCGTGACCCCCGCCGCACTCCAGCTCCGCGGCTCCCACTATTCTTGACCAGCATCGGTGAGACAGCGCCTGAGGGGACCTTCAGGCGAGAAGTTCGTCTCCCCAGAAAGGATTCGAGCCAGATGACGGTACTCGACTCGATTCTCGACGGGGTCCGGGCGGATGTTGCCGCCCGCGAAGCCCTCCTCGATTTTCAGGCGATCAAAGCCGCCGCGGCCGCCGCGAAGGCGCCGCTGAACGCGACCGCCGCGTTGCACGAGGACGGGATCGGTGTCATCGCCGAGGTGAAGCGCGCCAGCCCCTCCAAGGGTGCGCTGGCCGACATCCCGGACCCGGCCGTGCTGGCGAAAGCCTACGAAGACGGTGGCGCGCGCATCATCAGCGTGCTCACCGAGGGCCGCCGCTTCGGCGGCTCGCTCGACGACCTCGACGCCGTGCGCGCCGCGGTGAACATCCCGGTCCTGCGCAAGGACTTCGTCGTCGGGCCGTACCAGATCCACGAGGCCCGTGCCCACGGCGCCGACGTGATCCTGCTGATCGTGGCCGCGCTCGAACAGGACGTGCTGTCCTCGCTCATCGACCGCACCGAATCCCTCGGCATGACCGCCCTGGTGGAAGTGCACACCGAGGAAGAGGCCGACCGCGCGCTGGCGGCCGGCGCGTCGGTGATCGGGGTCAACGCGCGCAACCTCAAGACACTCGACGTCGACCGTGACGTCTTCGCGCGGATCGCGCCCGGCCTGCCCTCCGAGGTCATCCGGGTCGCCGAATCCGGCATCCGCGGCACCGCCGACCTGCTGGCCTACGCCGGTGCGGGCGCGGACGCCGTGCTCGTCGGCGAGGGCCTGGTGACCAGCGGCAACCCGCGTGCCTCGGTCTCCGAACTGGTGACCGCGGGCACCCACCCGTCCTGCCCGAAGCCGGCCCGGCGGAGCATCCGGTGACCGCACTTCCCCAGGCCAGCGCGGGCGTCGCCCAGCACAGTGCCTACGAGCCCGACGCGGGTGGTCATTTCGGCGTCTACGGCGGCAGGCACGTGCCCGAGGCGCTGATGGCGGTGATCGAGGAGGTCACCGCCGAGTACGACAAGGTGCGCACCGACCACACCTTCCTCGACGAGCTGGACCGGCTGCAACGCGACTACACCGGGCGGCCGTCGCCGGTGTTCGAGTGCGTCAACCTCGCCGAGCACGCCGGCGGCGCGCGGATCTTCCTCAAGCGCGAGGACCTCAACCACACCGGCTCGCACAAGATCAACAACGTGCTCGGCCAGGCGCTGCTCGCCAAGCGGATGGGTAAGACCCGCGTCATCGCCGAGACCGGCGCGGGCCAGCACGGCGTCGCCACCGCGACCGCGTGCGCGCTGCTCGGCCTGGACTGCGTGATCTACATGGGCGCGGTCGACACCGCCCGCCAGGCACTCAATGTGGCCCGGATGCGCCTGCTCGGCGCGCAGGTGGTCTCGGTGACCACCGGTTCGCAGACCCTCAAGGACGCCATCAACGAGGCGCTGCGCGACTGGGTCTCGCACGCCGACGACACCTACTACTGCTTCGGCACCGCCGCGGGACCGCACCCGTTCCCGCTGATGGTGCGCGATTTCCAGCGCGTGGTCGGGATGGAGGCGCGCGAGCAGATCGTCGAGCGCGCGGGCAGGCTGCCCGAGGCGGTCGTGGCCTGCGTCGGCGGTGGCTCCAACGCCATCGGCATCTTCCATGCGTTCATCCCCGACGCCGGGGTGCGGCTGATCGGTTACGAGGCGGCCGGTGACGGCGTCGAGACCGGACGGCACGCGGCCACCTTCACCGGCGGCACCCCCGGCGCGTTCCAGGGCGCCTACTCGTACCTGCTGCAGGACGAGGACGGCCAGACCATCGACTCGCATTCGATCTCGGCCGGTCTGGACTACCCGGGCGTCGGCCCCGAGCATGCCCACCTCAAGGACATCGGCCGCGCGGAATACGAGCCGATCACCGACACCGAGGCGATGGACGCGCTGCTGCTGCTCTCCCGCGCCGAGGGCATCATCCCGGCCATCGAGTCCGCGCACGCCGTGGCGGGCGCGCTGAAGCTGGGCAAGCAGCTCGGCCCCGGCGCGATCATCCTGTGCAACCTGTCCGGTCGTGGTGACAAGGACATGGACACCGCGGGCCGCTGGTTCGGACTGTTCGACGACGACGCCGCCGAGGAGAACCAGCAGTGAGCCAGCAGTCCCGTCTCGCCAACACCTTCGCCGCCGCGCGCGCCGAAGACCGGGCCGCCCTGATCGGCTACCTGCCCGCCGGCTACCCCGACCTCGCCGGATCCATCGACGTGGTCCGGGCGATGGTCGAATCCGGGTGCGACATCGTCGAAGTCGGCGTCGCCTACTCCGACCCGGTGATGGACGGCCCGACCATCCAGGCCGCCGCCGACCAGGCACTGCGCGGCGGGGTGCGGGTGCGTGACGTGTTCTCCGTCGTCGAGGCCATCGCCGACGCCGGTGGCCAGGCCGTGGTGATGAGCTACTGGAACCCGGTGCTCCAATACGGCGTCGACACCTTCGCCCGCGACCTGGCCGCGGCCGGCGGCGCGGGCGTCATCACGCCGAACCTGATCCCCGACGAAGCCGACGACTGGTTCGTCGCCTCCGCGACCCACAACCTGGACCGGATCTTCCTGGTCGCGCCGTCCTCCACCGAGGAACGCCTGGTGAAGACCCTGGAAGCCTCGCGTGGCTTCATCTACGCGGCCTCCACCATGGGTGTCACCGGCGCGCGCGAGGTGGTCTCCTCGGCCGCGCCCGCCCTGTGCGCCCGCGTCCGCGCGCATTCCGACATCCCGATCGGCGTCGGCCTCGGCGTGCGTTCGGGTGCCCAGGCCGCCGAGATCGCGGGGTACGCCGACGGGGTGATCGTGGGATCGGCGCTGGTCACGGCCGCCGGTGAGAGCCTGGACGCCGTCCGCGCCCTCACCACAGAACTGGCCGAAGGCGTACGGCGGTCCGTGGGTGGCGTGCTGCTCCACTAACGTGGGGGCCGTGAACTCAGTCCTGGCCTACATTCCTAGTCCGCCGCAGGGGGTCTGGCAGCTCGGGCCCTTCCCGCTGCGGGCCTATGCGCTCTGCATCATCATCGGCATCGTCGCCGCCATCTGGTGGGGTGAACGGCGGTGGCGCGAGCGCGGCGGGCAATCCGGCGCCGTCCTCGACGTCGCCATGTTCGCGGTGCCGTTCGGCCTGGTCGGCGGGCGGATCTACCACGTCGCCACCGACTGGCAGAAGTACTTCGGGGAGGGCCGAGACCCGATCGAGGCGCTCTACATCTGGCAGGGCGGCCTCGGCATCTGGGGCGCGGTGTTCTTCGGCGGCATCGGCGCCTGGATCGGCTGCCGGGTGTACAAGATCCCGCTGCCCGCCCTCGGCGACGCGATCGCACCCGGCGTACTGCTCGCCCAGGCCATCGGCCGGCTCGGCAACTACTTCAACCAGGAACTCTACGGCCGTACCACCGAGGTGCCGTGGGGCCTCGAGATCTACAACCGGTTCGACCCGGAAACCGGCGCCAGGGACATGATGAACGGGGTGTCCACCGGCCAGGTCCAGGAGGTCGTGCACCCGACGTTCCTCTATGAAATGGTGTGGAACCTGCTGATCGTGGTGCTGCTGGTCCAGCTGGACAAGCGCTACAAGATCGGCCACGGCAGGCTGTTCGCGCTCTACGTCGCCGGCTACAGCTTCGGCCGGTTCTTCGTCGAACTGATGCGCAACGACGAAGCCACCCATCTGCTCGGCATCCGGATCAACTCCTTCACCTCCGCGCTCGTGTTCCTCGGCGCCATGGCCTATTTCGCGCTGGCGACCAAGGGCCGCGAGACCGCCGCCCAGCTCCAGCCGGGCGGTGAACCGCGACCCTGGCCGTGGCAGATCGGCGCCCTGCGCGCGGCGGGCGGCACCGAAACGGCGGGCACGGTCGACATCGCGAAGAAGACCGACCCGGACACCGCGAAGAAGACCGACACGGACGCGGAGAAGGAGTCCGGGCCGGACACGGCGAAGGACACCGAGGACGCGGCGGCGACCCGCGACACCGAGGACGACGAGCCCGCCGAGCCGACGAATTCGGGCGCGCAGAAGTCCTGACGCATCGGCGGACTCGCCAAATCGGCCGCTGTCGGGCAACATTCCGGGGACCCGCCGCGATATTTCGCGTGGAGTGTCGCAGGCCGAGGGACGGGTACCCGGGGAGACAGTGGCCGGTCGTTGTGACCACAATGGCCGTGATCGTCGCGGGCGCATCGCCGTTCGGCCGATCGCCACTGGCCGGGGGCCGAGACGGGTACCCGCACGAATGATGGAGGCATGAGTGACCGACCCCTACAACCCGAACCCGCAATACGGGCCCGATCTGGGCAAGCAGCCGGGTGGGCAGCCGCAGTACGGCCAGCCGTCGGATCCGTACGCGCAGCAGCCGCAGCCGGGTTACGGGCAGCCGCCGTCTGACCCGTACGCGCAGCAGCCGGGATACGGCCAGCCGCAGTACGGTCAGCCGCAGTACGGTCAGCCCGCTGACCCGTACGCCCAGCCGCAGCCGGGCTACGCCCCCGCCTACGGCATGCCGCAGGGCTACAACCCGGCCGATCCGGAAGCGCCGTACGGCCGCGACATGTACGGCGTCCCGTTCTCGGACAAGCAGAAGATGATGGCAGGCCTGCTGGAGATCTTCCTGGGCAGCTTCGGCGTCGGCCGTTTCTACCTGGGCTACACCGGGCTGGGTATCGCCCAGATCGCGGTGGTCTGGCTGACCTGTGGCCTCGGCGCCATCTGGCCGCTGATCGACGGCATCATGATGCTCACCGGCAAGGTGCCCGACGCGCAGGGCCGCCCGCTGCGCGACTGACCGCGCCGCGCGCAACGCACGGGTGTCCCGCCGACCGGCGGGGCACCCGTTTCGTGTTACTCACCGCGAGTTCCACGCACGGTGAGCGATACTCTGTGTCGGTCTGGGGCGGCGTCGTAGCGTCGCTTGGCCTGCGCGTGCCGACGCGCAGCGGAGAAAGGGACTCTCGTGCGTAAACTTCTGGCCGCCGCCGTACTCGCCGTCGTCGCCGCGACCGGCCTGTCGGCCTGCTCCTCCGACGCCGATCCGAACGTGCTGACGGTCGGGACCGAGGGCACCTACGCGCCGTTCAGCTATCAGGAAAACGGCACGCTCACCGGCTATGACGTCGAGGTCGCCCGCGCGGTCGGCGAGAAGCTCGGCAAGCGGGTCGAATTCGTGCAGACACCGTGGGACTCGATCTTCGCGGGGCTGGAGTCGAAGCGGTTCGATCTGGTCGCCAACCAGGTGACCGTCAATCCGGAGCGGGCCGCGAAGTACTCGCTGTCGCAGCCCTACACCACCTCCGAGGGCGTGATCGTCACCAAGGCCGACAACGCCACCATCACCTCGCTGGCGGATCTGCCGGGCAAGACCACCGCGCAGTCGGCCACCAGCAACTGGAGCCAGGTCGCCGAGGACGCGGGCGCGAAAGTCGAAGCGGTGGAAGGGTTCGTGCAGGCGGTGCAGCTGCTGAAGGCAGGCCGGGTCGACGCCACCGTCAACGACACCCTGGCGGTCGGGGAGTACACCAAGAAGACCGGCGACACCGGCATCAAGATCGCCGGCAAGACCGGGGAGACCAGTCAGCAGGCCTTCGCCGCCCGCAAGGACGACGCCGCGCTGATCGCCGACATCGACCGCGCGCTCGAGCAGCTGCGCGCCGACGGCACCCTGGCCCGGCTGTCGGAGAAGTACTTCGGCACCGACGTCAGCAAGTAGCGGATGGATTCCGCGACCAGGGAGCTGATCTGGCACAACCTGTGGCCGATGCTGAAGGCCACGGTCACCATGACGCTGCCGCTGACGGCGATCAGTTTCCTCATCGGCCTGGCCATCGCGGTGGGTGTCGCGCTGGCCAGGATGTCGTCGCGGCGGGTGCTCGAGCTGCCCGCCCGCTTCTACATCTCGATCATCCGCGGCACCCCGTTGCTGGTGCAGCTGTTCATCGTGTTCTACGCGCTGCCGCAGTTCGGGATCGTCATCGATCCGTTCCCGGCGGCGGTCATCGCGTTCAGCCTCAATGTCGGCGGGTACGCGGCGGAGGTGGTGCGTTCGGCGATCATGAGCGTCGCGCACGGCCAGTGGGAGGCCGCGCAGTCGCTGGGCCTGACCTATCCGCAGACCCTCTGGTACATCGTGTTCCCGCAGGCGGCCCGGATCGCGGTGCCGCCGCTGTCGAACACGCTGATCTCGCTGGTCAAGGACACCTCGCTGGCCTCGACGATCCTGGTCACCGAGCTGCTGCGCACCGCCCAGCTCGCCGCCGCCCCCACCTTCGACTTCTTCGCCCTCTACGGCGTCGCCGCCGTCTACTACTGGATCATCTGTCTCATCCTCGGCTTCGGCCAAACCCGCCTGGAAACAAGACTTTCCAGACACGTCGCCCGCCGGTGAACACTGATTTCGTGAACACATGGGTAACTCGTCGGGAACGCCCGGCCCTGGTCACGTCGATAACCGCCGGTCCGGCGAGGAATCCGGCCACCACCCACCGACCGGCGAAAAAACTCGGGGAGGCGGAACAGCTAGGCTTTGCGGTGTGATGCGACGGACGAAGATTGTGTGCACCCTCGGGCCGGCCACTGCCACCCAGGACCGTATTCGTGAACTCGTCGACAGCGGCATGGACGTGGCCCGGCTGAACTTCAGCCACGGCGACCATGCCGACCACGCCGACAACTACAAGATGGTCCGCGCGGCTTCCGACGAGAGCGGCCGCGCGGTCGGCATCCTCGCCGACCTGCAGGGCCCCAAGATCCGCCTCGGCCGCTTCGCCGACGGCCGCACCGAGTGGGCCAACGGCGAGCAGGTGCGGATCACCGTCGACGATGTCGACGGCACCCACGACCGCGTGTCGACCACCTACAAGCAGCTCGCGCAGGACGCCAAGGCCGGCGACCGCCTGCTCGTCGACGACGGCAAGGTCGGCCTGACGGTGGAGCGCATCGACGGCAACGACGTCGTCTGCCGGGTCACCGAGGGCGGCCCGGTGAGCAACAACAAGGGCCTGTCGCTGCCCGGCATGAACGTGTCGGTGCCCGCGCTGTCCGGCAAGGACATCGAGGACCTCGAGTTCGCGCTGAAGCTGGGCGTGGACTTCATCGCGCTGTCGTTCGTGCGCTCGCCGTCCGACATCGAGCTGGTGCACGACATCATGGACAAGGTCGGCCGCCGCGTGCCGGTCATCGCCAAGCTGGAGAAGCCCGAGGCGATCGACAATCTCGAGGCGATCGTGCTGGCCTTCGACGCGGTGATGGTCGCCCGCGGCGATCTCGGTGTCGAGCTGCCGCTCGAGCAGGTGCCGCTGGTGCAGAAGCGCGCGATCCAGATGGCGCGCGAGAACGCCAAGCCGGTCATCGTCGCCACCCAGATGCTCGAGTCGATGATCGAGAACTCGCGCCCGACCCGCGCCGAGGCCTCCGATGTGGCCAACGCGGTGCTCGACGGTGCCGACGCGGTGATGCTCTCGGGCGAGACCTCGGTCGGTGCCTGGCCCATCGACGCGGTCCGCACGATGAGCCGCATCGTCACCGCGGTGGAGTCCGAGACGCACCGGGTGCCGCCGCTGACCCACGTGCCGCGCACCAAGCGCGGCGTGATCTCCTACGCCGCGCGTGACATCGGCGAGCGGCTCAACGCCAAGGCGCTGGTGGCGTTCACCCAGTCCGGTGACACCGTGCGCCGCCTGGCCCGCCTGCACACTCCGCTGCCGCTGCTGGCCTTCACCCCGCTGCCGGAGGTGCGCAGTCAGCTGACACTGACCTGGGGCACCGAGACCTTCATCGTGCCGATGGTGGACTCCACCGACGCGATGATCCACCAGGTCGACCAGGCGCTGCTGTCGATGGATCGGTACCGCAAGGGCGACCTGGTGGTCATCGTGGCCGGCTCCCCGCCGGGTACCGTCGGTTCCACCAACCTGATCCACGTTCATCGCATCGGCGAGGAGGACCACTAGTCGTGAGTAGTTCGGCAGGCGGATCGACCGAGGTCGAGACAGTGCGCGGCGAGCAGTCACCCGATCTCGGGGTGCTGCTGGACCTGCTCGACCTCGAGCCGATCGGCGAGGACGTCTTCCTCGGCAACCATCCCGAGAAGGTGTGGAGCCGCACCTTCGGCGGGCAGCTGGTGTCGCAGGCGATCGTCGCTGCCGGACGTACGGCGGGCGAGCGTCCGCTGCACGCGATCAACGCGCACTTCGTGCGTGGTGGTGATGTGAAGAAGCCGATCGAGTATCACGTGCAGCGGCACCGCGACGGGCGTGCCCTCGCCAATCGCACGGTCACCGCCAGCCAGGACGGCCAGGAGCTGTTCGTCATGCTGGCCGCGTTCCAGGACTGGGGCAAGGGTCTCGAGCACGCCCACGAGGGCCCCGAGGTGCCCGATCCGGAGACCCTGCCCCGGGTGGAGGAGAGCTTCGCCGGCTTCGAGGACAAGCTGGAGATGTTCATCAAGGCCCCGCACCCGATCGATATGCGCTACACCAACGATCCGGCGTGGATCCTCAAGGGCACCGGCGAGAAGCTCAACCACAACCGGGTCTGGATGCGCACCGACGGCGCGCTGCCCGACGATCCGCTGCTGCACGTGGCCGCGCTGGGCTACTCCTCCGACACCACGGTGCTCGATTCGATCATCACCACGCACGGGCTGTCGTGGGGTCTGGACCGGATCCTGGCGGCGACGGTGAACCATTCGATGTGGTTCCACCGCCCGTTCCGGTTCGACGACTGGGTGCTCTACGCCACCGAGTCGCCGGTCGCGGCGGGCTCGCGCGGCCTGGCGACCGGCCGATTCTATTCGCGCACCGGCGAATTGATCGCCACCACCGTCCAGGAAGGCGTCATCCGGCATTTCCCGGCGCGCTGAGTCTCAACGATATTCGTGGTCGAGTTCGGTGCGCTGGTCGGCGCGGACGCGGAAGGGTACCGGGTGGCCGGGTTGTTGCGGGGCCGCGCCGTGGACCGCGAGAGCCAGGCTGTGTTCGAGGTCGGCGATGTCGTCGTCGGTGAGGTCGGCGGGTTCACCGACCAGGCTCAGGGCGATCTCGTAGGTGGCCTCGGCGCCCGGTGCCGCGTCGGGATGGCTACCGCGCCAGTGTGATTCGAGTTCGGCGTGGATCGGGTCGGTGGCGTCGACGGGCAGGGTGAACCGCCAGGCGAACACGTCACGGTCGTGCAGGTGGTCGTCGAGGACCGCGCGGATCGCGACGACGATGCGGTCGAGAATGTCCGGTGTCACATACACATGGAGCGAAACATCCGAAATGCGTTTCGGCATGTCTGATTCCTGTCGTGTGTCGAACCAGCAAGGAACATGTCCGCGCCGCAGTCTAATCCCTGTGCGGCCCCGGCGAACAGCCCTTGCGCTCAGCGCCCGCGCTGGGCGGCGAGAAAGGCGGCCAGCGGGCGGGCGTGGTCGGGGGCGATGACCAGGCCGGGTGCTTCGTCGCGGGTGTGCGCGCGCTGTTCGTGCGGCGCCAGCGCGGCCAGCAGCGGGAACAGCAGTTCGGCGATCCGGTCGCCGACTTCGATGAAGGCCTGGGCGGACAGCCCGATCGGGTCGGCGATGTTCTCGCGCGCGACATAGGCCAGGTCGTTGCGGGCGCGGTGCAGGGTGTCGATGGACCTCGCGCCGGTGACCTTGGCGATGCGGTGCGCCTCGGCCAGGGTGAAGGTGCGCGCGGCGACCCCGAAGGCCAGCTCGGCGACCTGTTCGCGCAGTGATTCGGTCATCGTGAGCACCAGATCGGCGCGATCGACCATCTCGGGCCGCAGCTTGCGCGCTTTGAATCCGCCGATGTCACCGCCCAATCCGGCGATGGTCTCCGCGGCCAGTGGTTCGGCCGGAAAACCGACCAGCGCCCGGGTGCCCGCGCTCTCGGCGGTGAGCCCGGGTAGGCCGTTGTCCGCAGCGAACGCCCACGTGAGTCGTTCGGCGATCACCGACCGGCAGACATTGGAGTTGCAGACGAACAGCACGTGCATATCGCTACCGTAAACGGCTCGATTGTCGCGCAATAGACCTTGCTCGCAACCATCACAGAGCTGGACCTTTTTATTCACCTCACGGTTGAATTCCGTACACGAATCACCATGCGGAAATCTGTTGCGTGTGACCGTGATACCCGCGAGATAGCAATCGGAAACCTACCGGTGATATGTGTCGATCATCACTCGTCGGCGGCATAATAATTCGATTCCTCGACCACCGGCGGGACCGCCGGTGCGGCGCCCTGGACCCGGCCACGGGTGGAGAACATCGGCCCGCGCGCGGGCACCACCGGCGCGAACCGGGCCAGCCCGGTCGCGGCGGACATGTCGTCGTAGACCGCGTCGATTCCGCCCCGGCGGAAGTAGGCTTCGTGCCAGAAACCGGTGCCGCCGGAATCACGCAGGAATTGTCCCCACCACTGCCGGTGCGGGTCCGAGCGGGTCCAGCGCTCGAGCGAATCCAGATCCCGCCAGTATTGCCGCGCGCCCCAGTGCGGCGGGAACATCGACCACACCACGTCCTCGTGCAGCAGCAACCCGTCGGGACGGTCGGCGTGTGACCGGTAGAGCTTGGGGCCGACGCCGAGCAGGCGCAGCATGCCGCGTGGGGTGCGCACCCGCATACCCAGCAGGATCATCACCAGGTCGGGGTAGTCGTCGAGGTCGACCGTCGTCCTGTGTACCCGCATGTCGGTGCCTTTCCGCCGCGTCGTCTTCTCGGTAATACGATGCGGGCGCCGGTCCGGTTCGACCGCGGTTCGCGTCGCGGCGCGCCGAGACGCTATAGTGACCGCGGTGCGCCGGGTTGGCGGAACTGGCAGACGCGACGGTCTCAAAAACCGTTGTCCGAAAGGACGTGTGGGTTCGAGTCCCACACTCGGCACCACGGCGGACGCGCGGATTGGACCGCGCTCCGCGGGGGAGTATCTGTCGCGGGGCCCGCGCGACGTCCTCGTACTCGCGTTCACCCGCGGTTTCGGAAAGGTACTCTCTACATCGGCATCGGAAATCCAGAGGGGTCGTACCTATGAGCACGAATGCAGGGGGCGCAGGAGTCGCGCGTGAGGCGGTCGCCAAACGTGTCGTCGTCGCCGAGGACGAGGCTCTCATCCGCATGGACCTGGTGGAGATGCTCAAGGAAGAGGGCTACGACGTCGTCGGCGAGGCCGGTGACGGGCAGCAGGCGGTCGAGCTGGCCGAGGAGTTGCGGCCGGATCTGGTGATCATGGACGTGAAGATGCCGCGCCGCGACGGGATCGACGCCGCCGCCGAGATCGCGACGAAACGTGTTGCGCCCGTAGTGATCTTGACCGCATTCAGCCAGCGCGACCTGGTCGAGCGGGCCCGTGACGCCGGCGCCATGGCCTACCTGGTGAAGCCGTTCACCAAATCCGATCTGGTGCCCGCGATCGAACTCGCGGCCAGCCGTTTCCACGAAATCACCGCGCTGGAAACCGAAGTCGCGAATCTGTCGGACCGGCTGGAGACGCGCAAGCTGGTCGAGCGGGCCAAGGGTGTGCTCATGCAGACCCAGGGGCTCTCGGAACCGCAGGCGTTCAAATGGATTCAGCGCACCGCGATGGATCGGCGCACCACCATGAAGGCCGTCGCCGAAGTCGTGCTGGAGAACCTCACCCCGCAGTGACGCCGGAACGTGAGGTCTCCGCCGCGCGCACCGAAAGCCGGAAAACTTTACGCAAGCGAAACAATAAAGCGAACTATGACCGGACATGAAGCGTCCGACATGGTGCGAATGTGATGCGGATCCAACAAACCGGCGATATGTTCTGTCCGGGCTGAACGTGGTCGGCCCCCTCGGTGGACCCGGGGAGCACAGGATATAGAGGTGAGACGTGCTCAGTTCGACATGGCGCAGTCGTTCGACGCGGGGAGTTCTGGTAATCGGAGCTGCGGCGTCGTTGGTGTTGTCCGGTTGCAGCGACAAGTCGTCCGACGGCGGCGGTGGCGGCAGCACCGATCTCTCCATCCAGCCGGTGGTCCAGCTCGATACCGCGGGCAAGGCCGTGGCGGAAACCGATTCCGGTGCTGCCGCCGACCCCGCCGGTGACGGCAAGGCCAAGTGCGCGCCGCAGACCATCGCGATGGCAGGCCCGCTGACCGGTGGCAACGCCGCGCTCGGCATCAACATCATCAACGGCGTCAAACTGGCGCTGGACCAGCACAACAAGGCCAATCCGGATTGCCAGGTCCAGGTCAAGCAGTTCGACACCGAGGGCAAGCCGCAGATCGCCACCCAGGTGATCCCGACCATCGTCAACGATCCCAGCATCATCGGCCTGATCGGCCCGACCTTCTCGGGGGAGACCAAGGCCACCGGCCAGGTCCTCAGCGAGGCGGGCATGCCGACGCTGACCGCCTCGGCCACCAACCCGACGCTGACCCAGAACGGCTGGCAGACCTTCTTCCGCGGCCTGGGCAACGACAACTCGCAGGGCCCCGCGGTCGCCAACTACCTGACCGGCGAGAAGGGCTACAAGAAGATCTGCGTCGTGCAGGACAACACCGACTACGGTGCCGGTCTGGCACAGGCGTTCACCACCGCCGCGGGCCCCGCCGCCGACGCCTCCTGCGCGGTCAGCGTCAAGGAAGGTGACAAGGACTTCTCGGCCGCGGTGTCGAAGCTGTCCGCGGCCGCGCCCGAGGCCATCTTCTACGCCGGCTACTACGCCGAGGCCGCGCCGTTCGTGCAGCAGCTGCGCTCCGGCGGCGTGACCGCGACCTTCGTCTCCGCCGACGGCGCCAACGATCCCGAGTTCGTCCGCCAGGCGGGCGCCTCCTCGAAGGGCGCGCTGCTGTCGTGCCCGTGCAGCCCGGCCCCGGAGAAGTTCGCCTCGGCCTACAAGGCGCTCAACGGTCAGGCGCCCGGCGTCTACTCCGTCGAGGGCTACGACCTGACCACAATCCTGCTCAAGGGCATCGACTCGGGCAAGGTGACCCGCGCCGAGCTGGTCGACTTCGTCCGCAACTACTCCGGCACCGGTGTCGCCCGTGAGTACAAGTGGGGCGAGACCGGCGAGCTGGCCAACATCCAGATCTGGATGTACGAGGTCAAGTAGTCCCCACGAAAGTGTGTAGCGGTGCGCGTGGCCATGCCACGCGCACCGCTCGCCTGACGCGAGAGAGATCATGACATCAGCGGTATCGCTCGGTGTGACCCTGTTGGCCGAGGGGTCCATCGATTTCAACGTTTCCGGGGTGATCGACCAATTCTGGCGATTGACCGTCGACGGACTCACCTACGGCTCGATCTACGCGCTGGTCGCGGTCGGCTACACCCTGGTCTACGGCGTGCTGCGGCTGATCAACTTCGCGCATTCCGAGATCTTCATGCTCGGCATGTTCGGCACCTATGTCGGCCTCGAGCTGCTCGGCTTCGCCCCCAGCGGTAACGCCTATTCCCAGGGTGTGCTGCTGACGGTGTTCTACCTCGGGGTGGCGATGCTGTTCGGCATGCTGGTCTCGGGCATCGCCGCGATCGGGCTGGAACGGGTCGCCTACCGCCCGCTGCGCAGGCGCGGCGCGAAACCGCTGGCGTTCCTGATCACCGCGATCGGCATGTCGTTCGTGATCCAGGAGTTCGTGCACTACATCCTGCCCAAGATCAAGCCCGGCCTCGGCGGCTCCAACGCGCAGACCGGCATCCGGCTGGTGGAGCCGAAGGTGCAGTTCAGCTTCCTCGGCGCCGAGGTCACCAATGTGGCGCTGGTGATCTTCGCCGCGGCCATCGTGCTCGCCGCGATCACCGAGATCGTCATCAACCGGACCACATTCGGCCGGGCCATCCGCGCGGTGGCCCAGGATCCCGACACCGCCACCCTGATGGGTGTCTCGCGGGAACGGGTGATCGTGCTGACCTTCCTCATCGGCGGCCTGCTGGCCGGTGCCGCCGCGATGCTCTACACCCTCTACATCCCCACCGGCATCATCTTCTCCGGTGGTTTCATCCTCGGTATCAAGGCCTTCAGCGCCGCGGTGCTCGGCGGTATCGGCAACCTGCGCGGCGCGTTGCTGGGCGGCATGCTCCTGGGCGTCGCCGAGCAGTACGGGCAGATCCTGTTCGGCACCGAATGGCGCGACGTGGTCGCCTTCGTGCTGCTGGTGACTGTGCTGATGTTCCGGCCGACCGGCATCCTCGGCGAGAGCCTGGGGAGGGCACGCGCATGACCGACCTGACGAAAACCCCTGCGGCGCAGCAGGACCGGCGTGGCCTCGGCGACGCGATCCGCAGCTGGTGGGACGGGCTGTCGCGGCCTGCCCAGTGGGCGGTCGGTATCCCGATCGTGGCGGCGCTGGCGATCCTGCCGCTGTACCCGCCGCCGCTGATCGATACCCCCGGCGTGAGTTTCGGCGGCGTGATGGCGCAGTTCGCGATGTACGCGCTGATCGCCATCGGCCTGAACGTGGTCGTCGGCCAGGCCGGTCTGCTCGACCTCGGCTATGTCGGTTTCTACGCCGTCGGCGCCTACACCGTCGGCCTGCTGACCAGCCCGAACAGCCCGTGGAACCAGACCGACGGGGGCTGGCTGAACCCCAGCTGGGCGTGGCTGGCCTGCCTGCCGATCGCGGTCGCGCTGACCGCGTTCGCCGGCCTGGTGCTCGGCGCGCCGACACTGCGCCTGCGCGGTGACTACCTGGCGATCGTGACGCTGGGCTTCGGTGAGATCGTCCGCCTGATGGCCGACAACCTCGGGGAGCTCACCAACGGCAGCCTCGGCCTGTCCAAGATCGCCTACCCGGAGGTCGGCGAATCCGAAGCGCACCCCGGCGGCTACTTCTCCCCGGGCAACCTCGGCAACACCGACAGCACGAACCCGCTGGAGCGCGCCAACAACGGCACCTGGTGGTTCTGGCTCGGCATGGCGCTGGTCGTTGTCGTGCTGCTGATCATCGGCAATCTCGAACGCAGCCGGGTCGGCCGCTCCTGGGTGGCGATCCGCGAAGACGAGGACGCCGCCGAGATCATGGGCGTGCCGACCTTCAAGTTCAAGCTGTGGGCCTTCGTGATCGGCGCCTCCGTCGGCGGTCTGTCCGGCGCCATGTACGCCGGTCAGGTCACCTACGTGAACCCCAAGCAGTTCGACATCATCCTGTCGATGCTGTTCCTGTGCGCGGTCGTGCTCGGTGGCTCGGGCAACAAGCTCGGCGTGATCGTCGGCGCGTTCCTCATCGCGTATCTGCCGATGCGGTTGCAGTCGGTGCAGCTGGTGTCGAGCGAGTCGACCGGTTACCTGCTGCTCGCGCTCGACGTCGCGCTGCTGGTCGGGCTGTGGCTGCTGTGGCGGTGGCGCGGTGACGCACTCGGCGTGTGGGTCAGACGCGCGATGATCACGGTGTCGATCGTCGCGGTGGTCTTGGGGTTGCTGCTGGCGGGCAGCGTGCTGCTGTTCCGCGAGGGCGGCGCGCAGACCCTCGGTGACCTGAAGTACTTCTACTTCGGCATCGCGCTGGTGGTGATGATGATTCTGCGGCCACAGGGCCTGTTCCCGGTGCGGCAGAAACTGCTCACCTACGGCAGACAGGTGTACCAGGCGGTCGTGCGCAAGCCGGCGGCCGAACCGATCGGAGCAGGGCGATGACGGGGCCGGGCGCAGGGGACGCGCTGTACGACAACGAGGACATGTCGGCCGGGTACAAACCCGCGCCGGAAGTCGAACCGGCGGGCGAGGTCGACCTCACCGCGGTCCTGCCCGAACTCGGCGACGCCGAGACGGTCGCCGAGGTGGTCGCGCCGCATCGCGCGATCGACACCGAGGTCGGCGACGCGCTGCTGCGCACCGACGGCCTGACGGTGAAGTTCGGCGGTCTGACCGCGCTGGACGGGGTGAGTTTCGAGATCCGCCGCGGCGAGATCCTCGGCCTGATCGGCCCCAACGGCGCCGGCAAGACCACCTGCTTCAACGCGATCACCGGTGTCTACAAACCGGCCGCGGGCAGCGTGCACTTCGACGGCACGCCGCTGGCCAAGACCAAACGCAACGAGATCACCCGGATGGGGATCGCGCGCACCTTCCAGAACGTGCGCCTGTTCGGTGAGATGACCGCGCTGGAGAACGTGGTCGTCGGCACCGATGCCCGGCACACCACCTCGGTGCCCGGTGCGATCTTCCGCACCGCCAAGCACCGCAGAGAGGAGCGCGACGCCATCGAACGCGGCATGGCGCTGCTGGAATTCGTCGGGATCGCGCCCCGCGCGGTGGAGAAGGCCCGCAACCTCTCCTACGGTGACCAGCGCAGGCTCGAGATCGCCCGCGCGCTGGCCACCGAACCCAAGCTGCTGTGCCTGGACGAGCCGGCCGCCGGGTTCAACCCGAGCGAGAAGTCGGCGCTGATGGAGCTGATCCGCAAGATCCGCGACGACGGCTACACCGTGCTGCTGATCGAGCACGACATGCGCTTGGTGATGGGCGTGACCGACCGGATCGTGGTGCTCGAGTTCGGGCGCAAGATCGCCGACGGGCTGCCGGCCGAGGTCCGCGAGGACCCGGCGGTGATCGCGGCCTATCTCGGCGTGCCCGACGCGGACACCGTCGCGGAAGTGCGCGAGGAGGCCGAGTCGGCCGCCGCGGAAGGGGCGACCCCACCGCCCGTGCCCGCCACGGTGGTGGTGGAGACGGCCGACGAGCAGGTGACCGATGTCGTCGTCGCCAGTCCCGAGCCGCTGCTCGAGGTGCGCGACATGGTGGTGAACTACGGCAGAATCGAAGCGCTGCACGGGATCTCGCTGTCGGTGTCGCCCGGCGAGCTGGTCACCCTGCTCGGCGCCAACGGCGCGGGCAAGACCACCACCATGCGCGCCCTGTCCGGCCTGCTGCCGCTGACCTCGGGCCGGATCCTGTTCCAGGGCAAGGACATCACCGCGATGAAGGCCCACGACCGGGTGGTCGAGGGACTCATCCAGGCACCGGAAGGCCGTGGCGTGTTCCCCGGTATGACGGTCCTGGAGAACCTCGACATGGGCTGCTACGGCAGGCCGTTCGAGCAGAAGACCGAATACCAGCAGACCCTGGACTGGATCTTCGAACTGTTCCCCCGCCTGGCCGAACGCCGCAAACAGGTCGGCGGCACCCTCTCCGGCGGTGAACAGCAGATGCTCGCCATCGGCCGCGCCCTCATGGCCCGCCCGAAACTGCTGCTGCTCGACGAACCATCGATGGGTCTGGCCCCCATGGTGATCCAGCAGATCTTCCGCATCATCAGCGAGATCAACCGCCAGGGCACCACGGTCCTGCTCGTCGAACAGAACGCCCAGCAAGCCCTCACCCGCAGCGACCGCGCCTACATCCTGGAAACCGGCGAGGTCACCAAGTCCGGCGCGGGCACGGCCCTGCTCACCGACCCGGCGGTGATGTCGGCCTACCTGGGTGTGGATTGACCGGTTCTGGTACCCGTCGCCCGGCCCCGTGCTCCGTGTGAGCGCGGGGCCGGCCGGGTTTTCCGGGCGACACCCGCGGCGAGGGCGGCATTGTCGGAGGGTGTCCCTACACTCATGCGGGTGAGTTCACCGACGACGGCTCAGGCATCGACAACGACCACTTCCGACGGGGGTGAGCGGCCGACGCTGATGCTCCTGGACGGGCATTCGATCGCCTATCGCGCGTTCTTCGCGCTACCGGCGGAGAACTTCAAGACCGTCACCGGGCAGACCACCAACGCGGTGTACGGGTTCACCTCGATGCTGATCAATCTGCTGCGCGACGAGAAGCCCAGTCACGTGGCCGCGGCGTTCGACGTGTCGAGGAAGACCTTCCGGACCGAGGCGTACCCGGAATACAAGGCCAACCGCAGCGCCACCCCGGACGAGTTCCGCGGCCAGGTCGAACTCACCAAGGACGTGCTCGGCGCGCTCGGCATCCCGGTGATGGCCATCGACGGCTACGAGGCCGACGACGTGATCGCCACCCTCACCACCCAGGCCGCGGCCCAGGGCTACCGGGTGCTCATCGTCTCCGGCGACCGCGACTCCATCCAGCTGGTCACCGACGACGTCACCGTGCTCTACCCCCGCAAGGGCGTCTCCGACCTCACCCGCTTCACCCCCGAGGAAGTCGAGGCCAAATACGGCCTGACCCCGGCCCAGTACCCGGACTACGCGGCCCTGCGCGGCGACCCGAGCGACAACCTGCCCGGCGTGCCCCGCGTCGGCGAGAAGACCGCCGCCAAATGGATCCGCGAATACGGCGACCTGGCCACCCTGGTCGACCGGGTCGACCAGGTGAAGGGCAAGGTCGGCGACTCGCTGCGCGAGAACCTGTCCAGCGTGGTGCTCAACCGCCAGCTCACCGAGATGGTGCGTGAGGTCCCGCTGCCCTACACCCCCGATCAGCTGGCGCAGGCGCCGTGGGATCGCGAGAAGATCCACCAGCTCTTCGACGACCTGGAGTTCCGCGTCCTGCGCGACCGCCTGTTCGACACCCTCGGCTCGACCGAACCCGAAGCCGAGTCCGGTTTCGAGATCAGCGGCGCGACCATCGAAGCAGGCACGGTCGCCGACTGGCTGGCCGAACACGCGAAAGCCGGTGTGCGCCACGGACTCTCGATCGTCGGCACCGGCACCCCGGTCGACGGTGACGCGCGCGCGGTGGCCTTCGCCGCCGCCGACGGCGAGGGCGGCTACCTCGACCTCACCACCCTGACCCCCGAGGACGAGGCCGCTCTCGGCATCTGGCTGGCCGATCCGGCCGTGCCCAAGGCCTTACACGAGGCCAAGGCCGCCGAGCACGCCCTGCGCGGCCGCGGCCTGACCCTGGCGGGCCTCACCAGCGACACCGCCTTGGCGGCCTACCTGGTGCGCCCCGGCCAGCGCAGCTTCAACCTCGACGACCTCTCGCTGCGCTATCTCAAGCGCGAACTGCGCGCCGAGACCGGCGACGACGGCCAGCTTTCCCTGCTCGACGACGAAGACACCGTCGCCGCCGACATCGCCCGCGAGGAGATGCTGCGCGCCCGCGCCGTGGCCGACCTGGCCGATGCCCTGGACGCCGAACTCGAACGGATCTCCTCGACCGCCCTGCTCGAGGAGATGGAGCTGCCCCTGCTGGGTGTGCTCGGCAGGCTGGAAGACGCCGGTATCGCCGTCGACGTCAGAAAACTCGAATCACTACAGCGTCAGTTCGCCGACCAGGTCACCGAGGCGGCGAACTCCGCCTACGCGGTGATCGGCAAGCAGATCAACCTCGGCTCGCCCAAGCAGCTGCAGGTGGTGCTGTTCGACGAGCTCGACATGCCCAAGACCAAGCGCACCAAGACCGGCTACACCACCGACGCCGACGCCCTGGAATCGCTGTTCGAGAAGACCGGCCACGCCTTCCTCGAACACCTCCTGGCCCACCGCGATGCGACTCGGCTCAAGGTCACCGTCGACGGCCTGCTCAAGGCGGTCGCTGACGACGGCCGCATCCACACCACCTTCAACCAGACCATCGCCGCCACCGGCCGGCTCTCCTCGACCGAGCCGAACCTGCAGAACATCCCGATCCGCACCGACACCGGCCGCCTGATCCGGGACACCTTCGTCGTCGGCCCCGGCTACGACGAGCTGATGACCGCGGACTACAGCCAGATCGAGATGCGCATCATGGCGCACCTGTCCGGTGACGCGGGCCTGATCGAGGCCTTCAATTCCGGCGAGGACCTGCACACCTTCGTCGCGTCCAAGGCCTTCGACATCCCGCTGCACGAGGTGAGCCCGGAGCTGCGCCGCCGGATCAAGGCGATGTCCTACGGCCTGGCCTACGGTCTGAGCTCCTACGGCCTGTCCGCCCAGCTCAAGATCAGCACGGCCGAGGCCAAAGAGCAGATGGACGTCTACTTCGACCGCTTCGGCGGCATCCGCGACTACCTCTCCGACGTGGTCGACCAGGCCCGCAAGGTCGGCTACACGCAAACCCTGTTCGGCCGCCGCCGCTACCTGCCCGACCTGGACTCCAGCAACCGTCAGCGCCGCGAGGCCGCCGAACGCATGGCCCTCAACGCCCCCATCCAGGGCACCGCCGCCGACATCATCAAGGTCGCGATGATCAATGTGCAGCGGGCGATCACCGAGGCGGGCCTGCGCTCGCGCATGCTGCTGCAGATCCACGACGAACTCGTCTTCGAGGTCGCCGACGGCGAACGCGACACCCTCGAGGCCCTGGCTCGCGCGCAGATGTCGGCCGCCATCGACCTGTCGGTCCCCCTCACCGTCTCGGTCGGCACCGGCCGCAGCTGGGACGCCGCCGCCCACTGACCCCGCCGCGGTGACGCCTTTGTCCAAGCCCCGCGGCCGCACCCGGTCGTAGGGTGGAGGGCAGGAGGTGAGGTCATGACCGGATTCGTGGCGACAGCGGAGGTCGACATCGCCGCCTCCCCGCAGCGGGTGTGGGCGGTGCTGACCGATCCGGCAGAAGTCCGGCGTTTCATGTTCGGGGCCGAGGTGCGCACCGACTGGCGGCCGGGGAGCTCGATCGTCTGGCAGGGCGAGTACCAGGGCAGGTCCTACGAGGACCGCGGGGAGGTCCGCGCGGTGGAACCGGGCCGGTTGCTCGAGCTCACGCACTACAGCCCGCTCAGCGGCTTGCCCGATGTGGCCGAGAACTATCACACGCTCAGCTATGGGCTGACCGGCGACGGTTCCTCGACGCATCTGGCGTTGAGTCAGGACAACAACGCGACCGCGGCCGACGCCGAGCACTCGCGGGAGATGTGGACGGCGCACGTCGCCGGGATCAAGGCTGCCGCCGAACGCGCCTGATCCCCGGTCCGCGCGGCGAACTGTGGCAGCATCGGGCCATGACCGCTGTGATCGCGACCCCGTTGCCCGCGTGCCCCGATATCGAGCAGGCCTTCGCGGCGTCGTGGCCGGTGCGCCTGGGCGACACCGACGGGGACGACCGGTTGCGCCTCGACGCGATCGCGCGGTACCTGCAGGACATCGGGTTCGATCACCTGGACGCGGTCGAGGACGGCGACACCCATCAGACCTGGATCGTGCGGCGCACCGTCATCGATGTGTACGAGCCGATCGAGTTCGGTGACCGGGTGCGGCTGCGGCGCTGGGCCGACGCGCTCTCGAATCGTTGGTGCGACATGCGAATTCAGCTCCGCGGTGAGCGCGGCGGGCGGATCGAGGCCGCCTCGTTCCTGATCCACATCGACCCGGTGGCCGGTCGGCCTGCCCGGATGAGCGATGCCTTCATGGCGCCGATGCTGGCGAGCACCACCGAGCACCGGCTGCGCTGGAAGGCCGCGCTCACCGAGCTGGACGACCCGGAGATCGAGGCGGTGGCGTATCCGCTGCGGGTCACCGACGTCGACCGGCTCGGGCACGTCAACAACGCGGTCTACTGGGAGGCGGTCGAGGAATCCCTGGCCGCGCACCCCGCGCATCACACGCTGCCCTACCGGGCGATCGTCGAGCACGTCGGGCCGGTGATGACGGGCGACAAGGTCGTGCTGCGCACCAGTGCCCGGCCGGGCAGCCTGCGTATCCAGCTCGATGTCGACGGCTCGGCACGCGCCCTCGCCTCGGTCGAACCGCTGCCCGGACCGCCGGCGAGCTGATCGGCCCGGGGCACCGAGTCTGAGCTGCGGTGACGGTACTCACGAGTAGACACGACCGGGTCGTAACAAGGTTGCGGTTTCGCGACGATCGCCCTATTCTCGACCACGTGCCGAATCCCGCCGACCGCTTCGCCGCGCTGCTTGTCGCTGACCGCGACCGCGCGGTCGCTGCTGCGCAGACCGCGCAGGCAGCTACCCGGCAGATTCTTCTCGTAGTAACCCGCCGTAGCGGGGTCTGATTCGGACCGGCCCCCTCGCTGCGGGCTGATTTTCATCGTTCTGCTGGTCCCACCTGCCAACGAAGACAATCTTCGGGAAGACCTCACCTGCAATGACATTGCTCACACTGGACCACGCCCTGTTCGCCGCCGCCCCCCGCGGGCTGCGTACCGAACTCACCGACCTCACCCCCGCCGAGTTCCTCGACCGGTACACCCGGCTCGCGGGTCCCATCACCCTCGGCGAATGGACTTGTTCCGGAACGGATTTCACCGCCACGCTGGAATTCGCCGACCATCTGCGCACCGTCATCGCCACCGGTAGCCCGGTCGCGGCCATGACCTCCGCGCTCTACGACGAGGGCTACCCCCTCGAGATCCTGCAGTTCCATCAGCGTCCGACCGCCGAGGGTATCGCCACTTTCGTCCAGTGCGAACTCGACGGCCGGCGCGGCTGGGCCGCGGCGATGGCCGCCGGTGGCGCCGAGTCGACCGTGCGCGCCATGATCGCCTGCGTCGGCAAGCTCGCGGGCTGATCGGCCCCGGCAACGCCGAAAGGGCCCGTTCACCTCACCAGAGGTGAACGGGCCCTTGACGTTTCGCGCCCTATTCGGCGGGGGAGGACTGCTCGGCGATCTGCTTGCGCACCTCGTCCATGTCCAGGCCCTTGACCTGGGTCACCAGATCCTCGAGCGCGGCGGGCGGCAGCGCACCCGGCTGGGCGAAGACGAGCACGCCCTCGCGGAAGGCCATGATGGTCGGGATCGACTGGATGTTCGCGGCCGCGGCGAGCCCCTGCTCGGCCTCGGTGTCGACCTTGCCGTGCACCACGTCGGGGTGCTTGTCCGAGGAGGTCTCGAAGGTGGGGGCGAAGCTGCGGCACGGACCGCACCAGGAAGCCCAGAAATCGACGAGGACCACGTCGTTTCCGGTGATGACTTCGTCGAAGTTCTGCTGGGTCAGCGTCTGGGTGGCCATGACGTCCTCTCCTTGTCGGTGTCCTCGGCTGTAACGCCGGGGCCTTGCCCTATCTTCCCCCGGCCACGATCCGCTCCGCCCGCGCGTCCCCGTCCCAGCGGCGAATCCCCACCACAACGGCTGGACAGTCGGTGTCGGCGGTGACCGCGCGCACCGCGTCGCCGAGCCGTTCCGGCGGTACCCGGCGCGCCAGGGTCACATGCGGTGTCCACGCGCCGGGCGCGAGATTCGCGGGGATGCCGGGGCACGGCGCGACCACCTCGGCGATCCGGCGTTGCAGGGCGAGCAGCTCCTCGGTGACGACCACCGCGCGCACCACGATCGGCCTGCGCGACCCGAAGATCAGTACCCCGCCCAGCCGGACCGGGAGCGGCGTGAAGGTCAGCCGTTCGAGCTGGTGGTCGATGCGCGGCCAGATCTCGCGCGCCACCGCGACCGTGATGTGCGGGCGATGGGTCCCGCCACGGGGACTGCTGATCCCGGCGTCGGCCAGCGCCGCCCACTGCCTGCGGATCTCGGTCTCGCCGCGCTCGTCGAAGAGCAACTCCACCGACTGCACCATGGTTGTGAAACTAGTCGCCGCGGCGTGTCCGCGTGGCCCGCTCACCCGAACCGGGCCGGGCAGGCGCGAGGATGGAGGGGTGAACGGTGCGAAGGCGAGCCTGCGGCTCGGTGTGATCGACGGTGACGGTATCGGCCCCGAGGTGGTCGCCGCGACGCGCGCGGTGGTCGACGAGGCGGTCGGCGCGGCGGGCCTGGATCCGGTGACCTGGGTGCCGCTGGCGATCGGGCACGAGGCCATCGCCGCCTACGGCGACCCGCTGCCCGAGCAGACCCTCGCCGCCTTGTCCGAGCTCGACGCCTGGATTCTCGGCCCACACGACAATGCCTCCTATCCGGCCGAGATGCGGGTCGCGCCGGGCGGGGCGATCCGCAAGCGCCTCGGCCTCTACGCCAATATCCGGCCGGCGGCCGCGTTCGCCGGGGTGCGCGCCACCGCACCCGATATCGACCTGGTGATCGTGCGGGAGAACAGCGAGGGCTTCTACGCCGACCGCAACATGTTCGCCGGCTCGGGGGAGTTCCGCCCGACCGAGGATGTGGCGCTGGCGGTCGCGGTGGTCACCCGGCAGGCCTGCGAACGGATCGCGCATCAGGCGATGCGGCTGGCCCAGGGCAGGCGCAAGCGGGTGACCGTGGTGCACAAGGCCAATGTGCTGCCGATGACCACCGGCCTGTTCCGCGATGTCTGCTACGAGGTGGCCGCGCAGTATCCCGACGTGCGGGTCGACGACGCGCACGTCGACGCGATGGCCGCGCACCTGGTCCGCGCGCCGGGCGACTACGACGTGATCGTCACCGAGAACCTCTTCGGCGACATCCTCTCCGACCTGGCCGGGGAACTGAGCGGCTCGCTCGGCATGGCCCCGTCGCTGAACTGTTCCGACACCAAGGCGATGGCCCAGGCGGTGCACGGCGCGGCGCCGGGGCTGGCCGGCCACAACCGGGCCAATCCGGTGGCCTTGCAGTTGTCGGCGGCGATGTTGTTGCGCTGGTTGGCCGTTCGCGACGCGAACCCGCGCGTGCACGAGGTGGCCGAGCGGATCAGCCGGGCGGTGGCGGCGACGCTGGCGGCCGGTGTCGCCACCGCCGATCTCGGTGGCCTCGCCTCCACCAGCGAATTCACCGAACAGGTCACCGCCCGCGTGCACCGGCGCTGACGCGTGTTCTTCCGTATCCGGTGGTGAATCTTCGGTTACTGTCGCACCACGCTGCGTCCGGTTCGCCTACATTGCCAAGAAGGCGCTGACCGCGTAGAGGCGAATGGTGGAGGCCCTGTGTCAGGTGGATTGGTTCTCGGTCGCCGCGCCGCGCGACTGCTGTGTTCGGTGGTGGGCGTCGCGCTGGTCTCGGCCGGGTGCGTGCACAACACCGAGGGCGATACGGCCGATGTCGCCAAGGTGCGGGTCGAGACCGTCGCCGAACTCGCCGCGACCGTGCCCGAGCGGATCCGCCAGGCCGGCAAGATCGTCGTCGGCGTCAATGTGCCGTACCAGCCGAACGAATACCGGGACGCGAGCGGCCGGATCGTCGGTTTCGACGTCGATCTGCTCGACGCCGTCGCCACGACCCTCGGCCTGCGGGTCGACTACGTCGAATCCTCGTTCGAGAAGATCATTCCCGCGATCCAGGCAGGCACCTATGACGTCGGCATGTCCTCGATCACCGATTCGCGCGAACGCGAACAGCAGGTCGATTTCACGACCTATTTCTCCGCCGGTATCCAGTGGGCGCAGCGCGTGGGCAAGGACATCGATCCCGGCAACGCCTGTGGCAAGAAGGTCGCCGTGCAGGCGACCACCGTCGAACACACCGAGGAAGTGCCCGCCAAGAGCGCGAAATGTGTCGCCGAGGGTAAGGATCCGATCGATATGAAAGCCTTCGACGAGCAGAGCGCGGCCACCAACGCGCTGGTCCTCGGCCAGGTCGACGCCATGTCCGCGGATTCGCCGGTGACGGCGTACGCGATCAAGCAGACCGACGGCCAGATCGAGGCGGCGGGCCCGATCTTCGAATCCGCGCCCTACGGCTGGGCGGTGCAGAAGTCCTCGCCGCTGGCGGTGTCGCTGCAGAAGGCGTTGCAGCATCTGATCGACACCGGCAAATACGACCAGATCACCGCCAACTGGGGTGTCCAGGACGGGCGGATCAAGACCTCGGTGATCAACGGCGCGGTGAGCTGACATGGCCGTCCAGGACGAACCCGAGATCATCGAAGCCGTCCCGTTGCGCAGGCCGGGGCGCTGGATCGCGGCCGCGCTCATCCTGATCCTGCTCGGCCTGTTCGTCTACGGCGCGGCCACCAACCCGGCCTATCGCTGGGACACCTACGGCAAGTACCTGTTCGACTACCGGATCACCCAGGGCGCGATCGTCACCCTGGAACTCACCGTGCTCGCGATGTCCATCGCGGTGGGCCTGGGCACTGTGCTCGCGGTGATGCGGCTGTCGCCGAACCCGGTCCTGCGCACCACGGCGTGGGTGTATCTGTGGATCTTCCGCGGCACCCCGGTCTTCGTGCAGCTGGTGTTCTGGGGCCTGGTGCCCTCGCTGTACAAGCAGATCGACCTCGGGGTGCCGTTCGGGCCGCAGTTCTTCCACCTCGACGTGCAGCAGCTGCAGGCGGCGTTCCTGTTCGCGGTGATCGGCCTCGGTCTCAACGAGGCGGCCTATATGGCCGAGATCGTGCGCGCCGGGATCAACTCCGTGGGTGAGGGGCAGCGGGAGGCCTCGGTCGCGCTGGGCATGTCGTGGACCCAGACCATGCGCCGCACCGTGCTGCCGCAGGCGATGCGGGTGATCATCCCGCCGACCGGCAACGAGCTGATCGGCATGCTCAAGACCACCTCGCTGGTCACGGCCATCCCGCTGAGCACCGACCTGTTCGGCCGCGCCCGCGACATCTACGGCGTCAACTTCCAGCCGATTCCGCTGCTGCTCGTCTGTGCCACCTGGTACCTGGCGATCACCAGCGTCCTGATGATCGGCCAGTACTACTTGGAGCGCTACTACTCGCGCGGTGCCACCCGGCAGCTGACGGCCAAGCAGCTCGCCGAACTGGCCACCGCCCAGGCGGCGGTGAAGGCGAAATGACCGAATCAGCAGTGACCGCACCGCCGATGGTGCTGGCCGACCGGGTGTGCAAGAACTTCGGCGCGCTGAAGGTGCTCCAGGGTGTCTCGCTGGAGGTGCAGCGGGGCAAGGTGCTGTGCCTGGTCGGGCCGTCGGGCTCGGGCAAGTCGACGTTCCTGCGCTGCATCAACCACCTCGAGCAGGTGAACGCGGGCAGGCTCTACGTCGACGGCGATCTCGTCGGCTACCGGGAGAAGAACGGAAAGCTCTACGAGATGCACCCGCGTGACGCCGCGATCCAGCGCCGCGACATCGGCATGGTGTTCCAGCATTTCAATCTGTTCCCGCACCGCACCGCGCTGGAGAACGTGATCGAGGCGCCCACCCAGGTGCGCGGCATCCGCAAGGCCGACGCGATCGCCAGGGCCGAGGAGCTGCTCGAACGGGTCGGCCTCTCGGCCAAGCGCAACGCCTACCCGGCGCAGCTGTCCGGCGGTCAGCAGCAGCGCGTGGCCATCGCCCGCGCGCTGGCGATGGATCCCAAGCTGATGCTGTTCGACGAGCCGACCTCGGCACTGGACCCGGAACTGGTCGGCGAGGTGCTCACCGTCATGCGCGAACTCGCGGATTCCGGCATGACCATGCTGGTGGTGACCCACGAGATGGGTTTCGCTCGCGAGGTCGCCGACGAGCTGGTGTTCATGGACGGCGGCGTCGTCGTGGAATCGGGTCCGCCGCGTGAGCTGCTGGCGAACCCGCAGGAGGAACGCACCAAGACCTTCCTGTCCCGGCTGCTCTGAACAAGAAGCCGCATCGGTCGGGACACACGCGCGCGTGACGAGGGGAAACGGCCGCCGGAGTCACTATTGTCCGGATCATGCCGCGAATCATCTGGAGAGTGGGTTACGTCGCCTCAGCGCTGGCCGTACTGTCGCAGCCGACCGCGCATGCCGATACCGTCGATCTGCCACCGCACGAGAAGACTTTCGAGTCGGCTATGGGCAGTTTCACCGTCGGCACACACGACGAGGTCATCTATCGCATCGCGCCGTTGAACGGCGTCCCCACCAGCCGTGAAGCGTTGGTCTCCACGGTCGCCTACGGTCGGCTCGACGGGCAGGCCGAGGGCGTGCTCAAGACCGGATACTCCGTCGGCTGTGCCGCCAGGCTCGCTGCCGCGGTCCCCGGCATCGATCCCACCACGGAACTCTGGCTCGAGGGGCCGCAGCAGAACTCCGCGACGGAGCAGGTGCAGCGGCAGGCGACCGAGCAGGCGCAGTCCGACACCGTCGAGCAGTCGAGTTCCGGCGAGCGGGTGCAGTCGCGTACGCAGGAGTCCGGGCAGGTACAGGAGTCCGAATCGCGCCAGGTTCTCGAGTTCAACGGCATCCTCCCCTCCATCGCGGTGGACCCGGGTCTGTTCCTGGAACTGGAACTGCAACCCGGCGACATCACCAACATCGATATCGGGGAAGGCAAGCCGCTCATCCCGGGCAAGACGGTGCAGATCGTGACCCGCGACTTCCACATCAAAGTCGACAACTGCGTGGGCCCGGCCACCATCCGCCAATACACCTACGTGCAAACCAGAACACCCGAAGTCGACGACAGCGGAGCGGTGTTCGGCGAGCCGACCACCCTGTAGCGAGTCGCTGTTGTCAGTCGGGTTCGACGGGATTCGCCCTCAGGCGTTCCAGTGATACCTGCGCCTGGGCGATGCGGCGGATGGTGGCCAGTGCGGTGTCGCCGAGCACCGTCAGTACCACGACCGCGTCGATGATGGCATCGCGCCCGCCCGCGGCCAGCGCGGTCGTCACATCGTTCTCCGCGATCACCCGCGCGCCGTCGAAATAGCTGGGCAGGGCTGTTTCGCCCCAGTCCGCGTAGCCCAGTTGCGCGAGCCGCACGAGCACCGAGGTGAGCGTGTCGATCGCCACGGGGCTGGGTTTCATGTCCCAGCCGCGCCGATCCATCTCCGCGCGCACGGTCGCCGCCGCGCGTTCCCACTCCGCGTCGGCCGCGGGCGGTATCGGGGCGGAGATGCTGTCCTGGACCACGCCGAGCAGGCTGAACAGCGGCAGGTCGGGGGAGTCGACGGCGGCGAGGACCTCGCCGACGGTGGCCACGGGCAGGCCGCCCACCTCGATCAGCGCGCGCACCAGCCGAAGCCTGCGCAGATGGTCTTCGCCGTAGCTGGCCTGGTTCGGGCTGGTGCGTTCGCCCGGGGGCAGCAGGCCCTCGCGCAGGTAGTACTTGATCGTCGCCACCGCGATTCCACTGCGCTCGCTCAACTCCGAGATCCGCACAGTTCACCTCCGTTTCCGCGTTCCCCCTTGCTCGCCTTCGCTGTAGCGGATAGTCTAACTATCCATAACAGATAGTACAGCTATCTATCTTGGGAGATTCACCATGACTGCCCACACAACCCCCGATCCGCTGCCACGGCGACAGGCTCGTCTGCATCGCCCCCTGCACTGGTTCGCCGCCGTCAATGCCGTGCTCGCCGTCGTCGCCGTGGTCGGGATGCTCCTCGACGACCGGGTCGTCGCCGGGTCGGCCGCGTGGTTCAAGCCGACCAAGTTCGCGGTGTCGTTCGTGCTCTACAGCATCGCGCTGGCGTGGCTGATCTCGTTGCGGCCCAAGGCATCCCGGCTCACCTGGTGGATGGCGACGGTGATCGTCGTCGCGGGCACGATCGAACAGCTGATCATCGTCGGCCAGGTGGTGCGCGGCACCCGCAGCCACTACAACATGACCACGAGCTTCGACGCCGTCCTGTGGATCATCATGGGCGGCACCATCATCGTGCTCTTCCTCGCCACCATGGTCGTCGCCGCCCAGCTCTCGCTGACCAGAATCGGGGACGCGGCGACCACCTGGTCGATCCGGCTCGGCCTCGCGATCACGCTGGTCGGGCTGGCGCTGGGCAATCTGATGCCGAACCGCGAATCCGGGGTGGCCGACATCGCGGGCGCGCACACCGTCGGCGCGCCCGACGGCACGCCCGGCATGCCAGTGACCGGGTGGAGTACCACCGCCGGTGACCTGCGGATCCCGCACTTCTTCGGCATGCACGCCCTGCAGGTGCTGCCGCTGTTCGCCGCGCTGCTGGTGCTTGTCGCACCACGGATCCCGCTGCTGCGGGTGCTGCGCGTGCGGGTCGGCCTGGTCGTCACCATGGCCGCCGGCTATGCGGCGGTGCTCGCCCTGGTCACTTGGCAGGCCTTGCGCGGGCAGCCGCTGATCCACCCCGACCGGGCCACCCTGACCGTGGCCGCCGCGATACTCACCGGCGTCGTCGCCGGCGTCCTGATCTCGGTCGCGAGCGCGATCGGCACCCGAAAGGCAGTCACCGCATGAACACGCTGTTCGACCTGTCCTTCTTCGTCACCGTCCCGTTCTGGGCGCTGATGATCCTGGCGCCCACCTGGCACTGGACCCGCACGATCATCGGCTCACCGTGGATCACCCTGGTGCCCCTGGTGATCTGGGCCGTCGTCGCCGTCCCGGTCCTCGGCACGATGTGGTCCCTGGTGACCTCCCCGTCCCTGCCCGCGATCACCGACGCTGTCGCCGACCCCGCCGTCCTGACCGCACTCTGGGCCCAGATCATCGCCTGGGACCTGTTCCTCGGCCGCTGGATCTACCTCGACAGCCGCGACCGCGCCATCCATCCCCTGCTGATGGCGCCGCTGCTGATCGGCACGATCCTGCTGTCGCCCATCGCGTTTCCCATCTACCTGCTCGTCCGGGAGCCGGCAGGACGCGGTCCGGTGCGCAGGTCGTCGGCGTCGGCGTCGCGAGAAGATCCGATCCCGGCATGACGTGAACGGGCCAGGACCGCGGTGGTCCGGCCCGCGCCTCCTCCGTGAACAAGAAGCCCGCCTCGGGGCTCAGAGATCAATCGAAGAGGCAGAGGTCGATGGATTCCGCGAGGGCGGCATAGCCGGCGTCGCTGCCATGCAGGTTGTCACCCTCGTGCAGGTCACCGCGGATCCGGCGGGGGTCGGCGGGGTCGCGCCAGACGGCATCGAAGTCGAGTACGCCGTCGAAGGCGTCGCTCGTGCGGATCCATGTGTTGACCTGCTCGCGTGCCTTGTCGCCCTCGGGGGTGTACATATCCGAGCCGCCATAGGGGGCGATGGTCGCGGCATACGCCTTGGCACCGTGCGCGTGGGCTCGAGCCGCCAGTTGGAGGTGCGCGGCGATGATGTCGTCCACATCGACGGCCGCTCCGGGGAACATCGAGAGCAATCCCGCGGTCTCCTCGGTGCGCGGGGCGAAGGTGGACATGACGTCGTTGCCCACGGCGATCACCACGTGACTGAGTCCCGGCGTGGCGAGGACGTCGCGGTCGAAGCGGGCGAGGGCGGCGGTGCCGATGCCGTCGTTGAGCATACGGTTGCCGTTGATGCCCTGGCTGACCACGCAGCGCGTCTGTCCGTTGCGGGCTGCCAGGCGCTCGGCGAGCAGATCGGTCCAGCGTCGGTCCGCGCCGGGGGTGGATCCGGTTCCGTCGACGCGGGAGTCACCGATCACGGCGATAGCCTTGACCGGTGTGTCAGGCTGTACTTCCACCGCCGTGATCAGGGCTTGCGCCGCCAAAAGAGCGGCGTCGGTAGGTAGTGAGGCGAGCGTGGTCCCGTTGCCGGTGATGAGCCAGCCCAGCGTGTGAAAGGCTCCGTGGCAGGTTGGGCTATCGACTCTACCGGGCAGGTACAGGCTGATGGCCAGCCGCGACAGCGCGTCAGTCGGCAGATCGATGGGATCGCTGAGGATCGGCGCGCCCGCCGGCACGGTGGCGGTCGGCCTGCCGCTGAAGGTCACCGCACGGTCACTGCCGTCCTGGCTGCCGCCGTCGGTGTTCGCGAGGGCGACACGAGCGGCGCCGATGGTCAGCGGTGCGATTCCGTACTCGTTGCTGATTCGGATACGCAAGTGGTGTCCGCCGCCGCTGATGCGAACTACTTGCCGCAGCGTCGCGTTCTCGAACGGTTCGACGAAGCTGACAGAGCTGTCTGGCGCCTGCGGGGAAGCTCCCCAGGTGCGAACCCATGCCATGGCATTCGGGTCCGAACCTGTGGAGCGGGAGAAGGTGTTGATGGCGCGGTTCACGGTTGTTCATCCTTCGGCTGATGGGTGTCACGGCGGTACTCGAGATTGGGTGGTGCTCGAAGAGTTCGGTGTCAGGCAGCCTCGCGTGCTGCACCGGAAGGAGTAGGGGGCTCGTCCACGTCTTCTGTTTTCCAGGTCCGCGCTCGGTACACAGTGGAGGCCGACCAGAAAACTGCCGCGACCTCGGCGATGGCGGAACTCGAGGCCTACACGGGACTGGCCGATGGCTCTAGTTGTCCAGGGTGGTAAACCACTGGGTGGCGGCATGGTCGAAGGCGTCGTGATCGGGGGTGCCGCTGGCCCATGCCACGACGCCGTCCGGTCGGACCAGTAGGGCCGCCAGCCCGAGGCTGTTGCGCACCGGACCGGCTGCGTACTGGATCCGGCTCTCCCATACCTGAGCCACGCCCTGCAGCGCGCGGTCGGTGGTGAAGTCGAGCGCGACGCCCTGGCCTTTGTGCAGCAGGTCGCCGAGGCGGGTGCCGTCGTCGAAGCGGAAGTCCGGGGCGCTGCGGCCGACGAGCGGGTGCTCATTGCCGAGGTCGTAGTGGTTGAACAGGCCCGATGTCCTGCGGTACACCTGGGTCGTCCCGTCGGGCGTGCTCATCACATCGTGGATCAGCTGGCGCAGCGCGGGGGCGTTGGGGCCCGGCTTCATCGTTGCCACCTGGGCTCGGGACCAGTCGAGTACCGCGGCGCCGATGGGGTGTCGCTCGCTTGTGTAGCTGTCGAGCAGGCCTGTGGGCGCTTGTCCGTGCACGGTGGCGGCGAGCTTCCAGCCCAGGTTCATGGCGTCGCCGATGCCGAGGTTGAGCCCCTGCCCGCCCAGCGGCGAGTGGATGTGCGCGGCGTCGCCGGCAAGCAGGACGCGGCCCTTGCGGTAGGTCGTCGCTTGCATCGCGCGGTCGGTGAAACTGGAGGCGAGGTGGACCTCGTCCAGCGTCACGTCGGTGCCGCAGATACGGCGCAACACCGTCTGGAGGTGGTCGCGGGTCAGCGGCCGGGATCGGTCGAAGGTGCCACCGTCGAAGTCCATCATGCCCAGATACCCCTCGAGGGGCGTGCGCAAATACATGCCGTTCGGTGTCAGATTGAACCCGAGGGGCAGTTGCTCGGGGTCGGCGAAGGTGACCTGGGCGACGTAGCCGGTGAACAACGGCTCGGTGCCGAGAAAGCTGAAGTCCGCGAGCTCGCGGACTGCGCTGCGCCCGCCGTCGCATCCGACCAGCCAGCGCGCCCGATGCTGCTGCCCTCCCGCCGTGGCGAGGATGCCTTCGTCGTCCTGGCTCACGGCCGTGACGGGAACACCCCGGACGATCTCCACGCCGCGCGCGCAAGCCTGCTCGCCCAGCACTGCCACGACCGCTTCCATGCTTGTCATGAAGCCTTCCATCGCCGGACTGGGCAGCCGGAACGGGAGGGCGGCCGTGTCGATATCGGCAACATCGAGCGTCATGCCCGCGAAATGGCTCAGCTCCCGCGGAGCCGGCGCCTCGACCGCGTCAGGATCCGCGCCAACCTTGTCCGGGGTGACGCCGGAAGCCTTCACCATCGTCTCCAGCAGCCCGCGGCGGTAGAACGTCTCGGCGGACCCGGCGTTCAGGCCCCTCAATCCGAGCGGGAGCGCCTTCAACGCCGGGTTGGGGTCTTGGTCCCGCTCGAGTACGAGGACCGAACAGCCGGACAGCGCCAGCTCGTTCGCCAGGAACAGGCCGGCCGGGCCTGCGCCCGCGATTACTACGTCGTGCATGAGATTTCCCTTCTGAAACCAAGGCGTGGGGTGCCCGGCTCGATGCGGCGGGTCAGCACAGGCGGGTGAGGCTGTCGACGACGATGGCGATACCGGTGAGGAACTGCTCGCGGTCGTCGTGCTCTCTTGCCTGGCCGGCAATGGCGTGGATGAACGGGTAGTCCTCGGGGTCGAGTCGCTGCCATGCCGCGAAGGTCGCGTCGAAGAAGTCCTCGCGGTCGGCCTGGGGATCGATCGCTGAGGTGTCGCCTTCGATGCGGGCGTTCTGGCTGACCGCCCCGAGGATGTAGTGCACGAGCGTCGAGGCAGCGTCGAACCAGTGGGCTCGCGGCACGCCCAAAGCATCCACCTGCCGGCCGATCCGCTCGAAGACCTCCACTGTCACCAGGCCGACCGGGTTGCGGATGATCTGGAGAGTCAGCCGCGTAGCGAGCCACTGGTGCTCCGCGATCGCATCGAACAAGGCCAGCGCAACGACGCGGATCTCGTCCGCCGGATCTGCTCCCGCCCGGGCAGGCTTGGTCGCCAGAGCGGCCGTGACGATCGTCTCGGTCGCTGTGTCCAGGAGATCGTCTCGCTTGCCCACGTGATAGGAGATAGCACCGGATCCGGTGGACAGACGCTCACTCAGCGCCCGGACGGTCAGCGCGCCCTCTCCGCCCGCATCGAGCAGCTCGATTGCGGCCTCGATGATCTGCTCCCGGGAGAGCACCTGATTACGCCGCTCGGACCGGCTTGCTCGCGTTGGCATACATCGACGATGCCATATTTGGTGCAATGTGCCAAGTTGGAGCAGTGCACCAAATTGGCGTATCATCGTCCATCTTGGCGCACTGCACCAAAACGGGTCGGCGAACACATCGCCCTGCTCATGAGGGAGTCACCTTGAAAACTGTCACGATCATCGGCGCCGGACTCGGCGGACTGACACTGGCCCGTGTCCTGCACGTCCACGGCATCGTTGCCGAGGTCTACGAAGCCGAAGCCTCCCCGCAAGCGCGGGCCCAGGGCGGAATGCTCGACATCCACGACTACAACGGGCAGCTCGCCCTCCAGGCGGCGGGCCTTGTGGACGAGTTCCGCGCGATCACTCTCGAAGGACGCCAGGCGATGCGCGCCCTGGCACAGGACGGCAGCGTCCTGTTCGAGAAAGCCGACGACGGCACCGGGGGCCGCCCGGAAACTCAGCGCGCGGACCTGCGCCGAATACTCCTCCACGCCCTGCCCGAAGGTACCGTTCGCTGGGGCTGCAGGGCCACCAGCGCCAGGAGCCTCGGCGACGGTCGCCATGAGGTGAGGTTCGCCGACGGCAGCACCCTGACCACGAGCCTGCTGGTCGGCGCCGATGGCGCCTGGTCGCGCATCCGCCCGCTGCTATCAGCGGCGATCCCCGCCTACGCCGGCACATCCTTCGTGGAGACATACCTGTTCCACGCCGACACCCGGCACCCCGCCACCGCGAAGGCGGTCGGCGGCGGTTCGATGTTCGCCCCGGCACCGGACAGAGGGATCAACGCGCACCGTGAACGCGGTGACACCCTGCACGCCTACGTCTCGCTCACTAGGCCACTGGAGTGGTTCGACGGCATCGACTTCTCCGATCCGGCCGCGGCTGCCGCCCGCGTCGCGTCCGAGTTCGACGGCTGGGCACCCGAACTGACCGCGCTGATAACCGACTCCGACACACCACCGGTCCTGCGCCCGCACTACGCCCTGCCCGAGAGGCATCAGTGGCAGCGGACGCCCGGGGTGACCCTGGTCGGCGACGCCGCCCACCTACAGGCCCCTAACGGTGAGGGAGCGAACTGGGCCATGTGCGACGGCGCCGAGCTCGCCAACGCCCTCGCGGCCCACCCCGACGACATCGAGGCAAGCCTCGACACCTACGAGCAGGCCATGTTCACCCGGATGAGCCAGGCCGATACCGAGACAGCCAAGCACCTCGAGGAAACCTTCGGCGATGCTATCCCCGAAAGCCTTCTCGCTCTGATGCCCGGAACGCCGACAACACCATAGGTGACGACGTTGTCAGATGAACGCAGCGAGTAGCAGGCGCAATGGCCCGCTACTTCGTCGGCGGCGCGGCGACGACGAGACCCTTCTGCCCGATGGGCAGGGTCGGATGAACAAGTTCGAGCATAGTCGAATCTACTGATCACCCTCGGCCGATGCGCACCCATCGCAGGACGGATCGAGATCGAATGGGGCAGTGAACAATACGAGCCCGGCAGGTTCGGCCATCCCATCGGAGACGCGCGGGTGGCTGAATCCGAGGCAGTCTCGTTGAGTTGAGGCATTGTGGGATTTGTCTCCTGTGGTCGAGGCAGTGTGGCCAGCGCCGGGACCACGCACGTTCACGGTGTCGGTGAAGTCTCCGTAACCTCGGTTTCAGCCGCCCACCTCGACCGCGCGGCGTAGGTCGCGGGTGTAAGCGGCGGGCTGTTCCCAGGCTGCGAAGTGGCCGCCGGCAGGGTGTTCCACATAGTCGCAAACGTTCAGGAATGCCTCGGCGTAGCTTCGCGGCTCGGGTTTGATGTCGCGCGGGAACACTGAGAGCACGGTCGGCGTGTCGATCCGGTCAGGGAGGGTGACCGGTTCGACATAGGTGGCGAACGAGGTGCCGATCGTGCCGGTGATCCAGTAGGCGGTGACCCAGGTGAGAAGCTCGTCCGTGGTGAAGGCTGATTCGTCGGACCAGGACTCCAGTTTCTCGACGATCCACGCCGCGAGGCCGGCGGGTGAGTCGCCGAGGGCGGCGGCGAGCGTGTTCGGCCGCGTCGACTGCTCCGCGATGTACCCGCCCTCGGTCCGGAACCACTGCGCCGCCCGGTCGAGGTAGGCCGCCGCGTCGGGTGCGAGATTCGCCGGGTCCGCCGTGAGCGCACGCCGCGGGGCGATATTCGTGAGGTGCAGGGCAGCCACGCGGTCGGGATGTTCGGCCGCGAGGATTTCCGCGACGGTGCCACCTACGTCGCCGCCGGATACCGTGTACCGCAAGTAACCGAGCTCATCCAGAGCGTCCGCGACGATCCCGGCGATCCGGTTGACCGACATGCCGGACATGGTCACCGGAGCCGCGAACGGGAAACCCGGCAGCGCGGGCACCACCACGTGTAGGTCCGCGAGCAGGGGGAGGACGCGCTCGAACCGCAACACCGAATCCGGCCAGCCATGTAGGAGCACGACAACCGGAGCGTCGGGATTCGCGGACCGCTGGTGGATCACCCGCAGGTCGGTGTCGCCCGCTTGTACTGTCGCCCAAGGGAACTCGCTGATGCGGCGCTCGTGTACGTCCCACTCGTACCCGTTCGCCCAGCGTTCGAGCAGTTCGTCGAGGTGGGTGCCGCTGATGCCACGCGTCCCATCGCTACTCCACGGGCTCGTGACACGCCGCGTCCGCTGGAGTCGGTCCCGTATCGCGTCACTCATGTGTATCAGCGTACACATGAGGTGTATGATCGTACACATGACCTCGCGCAGTGCGGCTGCCACCAGGCAACGAATCCTGGAGCACGCCCAACGTCAGTTCGCCGAGCGCGGCTACGCGGCGATCACAGTGAAAGGCGTGTCGGATGCGGCCGGGGTGTCGCCCAACCTCATCACGCGCTATTTCGGCGGCAAGGATGGGCTTTTCCTAGCCGCGACCCAGGTGGAAATCCCGGTCTCGGACTCCTTCGGCGGCGACCGTTCCGCGCTGGGTTCTCGCCTGGCGGCGAGTATCGTCCAGCGCTGGTTCGGTTCACCCGGGCAGGATCCGCTGCTCGTGCTGCAACGCGCGTCCGGCGAACGCCCGGAGGCGGCGGAGGCGCTGGCTGCCTTCCTCGACACGAACTCGCTGGAACCGTTGCACCGCTACCTGCGCGACAGCGGCCTGGAGGACACGGACGCCCGCAGCCGCGCCGCAGCGATCGATGCCTTTGTGCTCGGCGTCTCGACCCGTCGCCGGGTCCTGCGTTCCGAACTCGACGATCCCGCTGACCTCCAAGCCTGGCTGAGTGTCACCATCCAACGCCTGGCCGACGGGTGACGCACGACAGCGAGAAGCACTGAAACTCCGCATCCGGTCAGCACCATGCGGTCCGGTCCTCGGCATCTGCCCGACCATCGCGATCACGGCCCCCGCGCCCAAGGGCGGATTCCGGAGGTAGCCGCGGAATGCAAGTGCGTCGGCGGGGCCGAAGTCGCGCCAGTCCAGTTGCTCTCGAGCCAGGAATGAGAACCAGCCGTTCGAGGTCGTAGCCGTCGGCGCACAGGATCGCGGCCAGCGGGGGTATGGGAGGTCACGACGTGCTCGATGCGGCGGTGACCGCTGTCGGTCGTCTTCGCGCCTTCGGGGAAATGCCGCGATCTGCCTACGTAGAGGGCCCGCTGAGTGCGGGCTCTTTTCGTGTCCGGCTCAGAATGATCTGGGTGAGCCGGGTCTCGTTGGGATGCTCAGGGGCGTACGCCGTCGAGAGCGAGGCGAAGCAGGCGGCGTGCCGCTGCGGAATCACCTTCGGCCACCAGGGAAATGGCCGTAACCAGGGTCAGTAGATCATCCGGGGCGACCTCGGGCCGGAGCGCGTCCACCGCGAGCGCTCGATCCATCAGGCTCACCGTCGCCTCGCGCACCATGCCGTGGCAGCTGTCGCCGGGTGACGCGACGTCATCCGCACATGCCTCCAGCGCCACGGTCAAGCCGCGGGTTTCCGCGGCGGAGATGGTCAGCTCTTCGAGCCAGGTGAACAGTCCCGTCCGGGGGTCACCGGCGGACAACTCGTCTCCCCGTCGGCGAAGGCGCTCGACGACATCGTGGAAGACCTCTTCGAGCAACGCGCGCCGGGAGGGGAAGTGCCGGTGCAAGGTGGCCGAACCAACACCGGCCCTGCGGGCCACTTCCTCGAAGGAGACCTGAGCTCCGCTTCGGGCAATGAGCTTCGTGGCCGTCGCGACGAGCTGCTCGTGATTGCGTTGCCAGTCTGCCCGCTGCGGCCTCGGCCCACTCGTCGCCATCGGCACGTACCTCTCATTAGACAAATGGGGAATCACCCCATATCGTAGCCAAAGACAAAATGGGGGACTACCCCATTTATCGTTAACGGAGGATCACTGTGTCTACATCACCGTCGTTCGTGCTGGTCACTGGCGCAACCGGCAAGCAAGGAGGTGCCGCGGCCCGCGCGCTGCTGGCCTCCGGTATCGCGGTCCGCGCCCTGGTGCGAGACACCGACTCCGAGCACGCCGCCGCCCTCGACGATCTCGGCGCCACTCTGGTACGCGGCGACTTCGACGACGTGACGTCGTTGACGGCGGCCCTCGACGGCGCTCACGCGGTGTTCTCGGTGCAGACGCCGGACATGACCGACCCGACGGGTGACTCCGAAGTCCGCCACGGGCGCAACCTGGTCACGGCCGCTCAGGCGGCGAGGATCGGGCACTTCGTGCACAGCTCGGTGTCAGGCACCGGCACAGTCGACGTCGAGCATTTCGACGAGCAGCGATGGGGTTCCTTCACGCGGCACTACTACCGCAGCAAGGCCGAGGTCGAGGCTCTTGTGCGCGCCGCGGGCTTCCCGCAGTGGACGATCTTGAGGCCGGCCACGTTCATGGAGAACTTTGTCCGGCCGTCGATCTACTTCGACGCCCTGACCTCGGACCGGCTGTTCGTCGCCGTCGACCTCGATATTGCGCATCCCTTCGTCGCGGTAGCGGACATCGGAGCGGCCGCCGCCGAGGCTTTCGCAGAGCCTGATCGTTTCCATGGGATCGAACTCGAACTGGCCGGTGACGTCCTGACCTTCCGCGACGCCGCGCAAATCCTGTCCGAAGTCCTCGACACAGACATCGAGCTTCCCGCCGACCCGGAACAGGTTCGGGTGGAGGGCCTGCACCCGGCGCTGTTTCAGGCGCAGCAGTACATGAGCGCGCATCCCGCGCCTGCGCGTCCGGAGTTCGCCGCGGACCTGGGTGTATCGCGGACAGCCTTCAACGACTGGGCGAAGGCCTCCTTGCGCAGCTGATCTCCAGGGGCCGCGGCGCTGAACTGGGCAGGGGTGCTGCGCGAGAATCTGGACGAACTCGACGTCAGCCGCCGAATCCGCCGTCGATGTTCAAACTGGTACCGGTGATGTAGGCGGCGTCGGGCCCGGCGAGGAAGGATACAAAAGCGCCGACCTCCGCCGTAGTCGCGAATCGGTCTACCGCCATCACGCCGAGCATGGCCGATGCGGCCGGTCCGTCGGCGGGGTTGGCGTCGGTGTCGACCGGGCCTGGCTGGATGTTGTTGATGGTGATGCCTCGCGGGGCGAGCTCACGTGCGAGCCCACGGGTCAGGCTGGCCAACGCGCCCTTGGTCATGGCATAGATCGACCCGCCGGGGAAAGGCATGCGATCGGCGTTGATGCTGCCGATATTGACGATCCGACCGCCATCGCCCAAGTGTGCCAGTGATTCTCGGATGGCCACGATGGCCGAGCGCACGTTCACCGTCAGCATCGCGTCGATCTCTGTCATCGTCAGGTCGGTGATCTCGGTGAAACTTCCGACACCGGCGTTGTTGACCAGGATGTCGAGGCCACCGAACCGGTCGACGGTCTGCGCGACCGCGGACACGACATCGTCCTCGACCAGGCTGTCCGCGCGGATGGCGTAGACGATGCCTCCGGTCGCGGCCGCGGCGGCGGACACGTCCTGTGCGCGTTCTTCGGAGTTCGCGTAGGTGAATGCCACCCGCGCGCCGTCGGCCGCCAGCCGGGCGACGATTCCGGCGCCGACGCCCCGGGATCCTCCTGTCACCAGTGCGGTCTTGCCTTCGAGAGGTCCTGCCACCATGTTGCGTCGTCCTTGCGTCGAGTTATGGAGTGGTCCCTCAAAAATTGCAGAGGAGTCGTGGTCTTGTCAATTCTTGAGTGTTCCCTCCATAACTGGTACGTTCGAGACATGGCCAGGCCCAGAAAGTTCGACGAGCAGGCTGTGCTCACCGTCGCGCGAGCACGGTTCTGGCGCGACGGGTACGCGGCGACCTCGGTCCAAGACCTCACTGACGCGACCGGAGTCGGAACACAGAGCCTGTACGGGGCGTTCGGCAACAAGCACGACTTGTTCATCCGGATCCTGGAGGGCTACTGCGCCCGGCAGTCCGCGGGCCTCGCGGCCGCCCTGGACGCCGACCCGAGTCCATGGCACGGGCTCACCTCTGCGGTCACCTTCGACGACGGTGGCCGCCTGGATCTGCCGCCGCAAGGCTGCCTGATGGCCAACAGTGCCGCGGCCCTGAGCTCCCAGGACGAGCAGGTCCGAGCCCTGGCCTGCCAGGCCTACTTCGGAACGCTCGACCTGTTCATGGGACAGATCAACCAGGCGAAGGAAGCCGGTGACGTCGATGCCGGCATCGACGCGGAGCAGACCGCTCGCGCGCTGATCGCCGTGATGCAGGGAATCGAATTCCTATACAAGTCAGGCATCGGCCCCGACGAGCTGCACCTCGCCAAGGCCGCCGCGTTGACGATGATCGAACGCGCCTTCACGCGCTGACCACCCACCACTGCCGCTGCCGCCATCCACAGGGGAGACACCCATGACAACGATCGGCATCATCGGCGCGGGCGAGATCGGAAGCCAGATCGCTCGGGCGGCCATCGCGACCGGTTACGACGTCGTCATCGCCAACTCGCGCGGACCCGAAACTCTCCAAGGCCTGATCGCCGAACTAGGCCCATCGGCGCGCGCCGCGACTGCGGCCGGGGCCGCGGCTGCCGGTGACTTCGTCGTGGTGGCCGTGCCGCTCGAGCTGATCAACAATATGCCCGTCGATCAGCTCGTGGGAAAGATCGTGCTCGACACGAACAATTACATGGCCTGGCGCGATGGCCGGTTCTCGGTTGTCGAATCGGGCGAGAAGACAGTTCACGAGCTGCGCCAGGATCACCTACCTACATCCAAGGTAGTCAAGGCTTTCACTCACATCCAGGCTCCCCGCATCACCACCGCGGGGAGGCCGGCGGGGACTCCGGGCCGGCTGGCGTTGTCGGCCTCGAGCGACTTTCCCGAAGCCGTGAATCTCGTGACGCGACTGTATGACCAGTTCGGCTTCGACACCGTCGACAACAGCCCGCTGCGCGAATCCTGGCGCAGCGGTCCCGGCCAGCCCGCTTGGGTTGCGCACGAGTCCCAGACTCGTGCGGAGCTGATCGCCAACCTCGCCGCCGCGCGACGAAATGTCGTGGCCTGAAGGCTGACTCGGCGTGGCAGCGGGTTCCTGCCAGGTTCAGTCGCGCGGCAGCATGCCGACGAGTGCCGCGGTGAAGGAGTGCCGCAGGGCGTCGCGCAACTCCATGTGGAACACGCCGAGGGCGGGCTCGTCCGCGTAGGCGGCGAGGACGCTGGGTGGCGGTGGGACGTAGGCCGACAGCGCACCCGCTGAGACCAGGCTCATCAGGCAGAACAGGGGTGCCTCGTCGCCGAGCTCCGGCAGGTGACGGCGCACGAGATCGGACATGGTCGCGAGCAACGTGAGGGATGAACGCTTGTGCCGCTTGACCACCTCGACCGAGATGTTGTGCTCGAGGATGCCGCCCTTCGCGCCGAAGAGGTCGCAGAGCACCACCCGCTCCGCCAGTGACCGGCTGAGAATCTCGGCCAGCTGACCGGCCCGCGCTTGCGGCGCCGCCTGCGCCTCGACGCCTGCGGATAGTTCGTTCGCCAGCTGCGCGAGCCAGCTCTCGAGGAAGATGTCGAGCAGTTCGAGCAGCACCGCCTCGCGCGACTCGAAATACCGCAGGACGTTCGACTTGGCCAGGCCCACCCGCCTGCTGAGTTCATTGAGGGTCACCTCGGCCACTGGCATCTCGTCGAGCATCGCCGCCGCCGTGTCCAGGATTGCCCGGCGGCGGATCTCTCGCTGCTCCTTGTTGCGTGCCCGTTGAAAGCTCACGCCCTCACTCTAGCTTGGAGACCACCGGTCCCTTGACAGTAGACCGTCGGTCTCTTATGGTTGTCTCCATAAGAGACCGATGGTTCTTAACGACGAGGAGTACGTCATGAGCGGCAACTGGACCGAGCAGCACATCCCCGACCAGCACGGACGGGTGGCGATCGTGACCGGCGCCAACACCGGGCTGGGTTTCGAGACCGCCCGAATGCTCGCCGAACGCGGGGCGGGGGTGGTTCTGGCCGTCCGCGACATCGACAAGGGCAGGCAGGCGGCCGCCCGCATCACCGGCGACGTCACCGTCCAAGCCCTCGACCTGACCTCTCTGGACTCGATCCGGTCCGCGGCGGCAGACCTACGCGCCGCCCACCCGCGCATCGACCTCCTCATCAACAATGCGGGGGTGATGTACACGCCTCGGCAGAGCACCGCCGACGGCTTCGAGTTGCAGTTCGGCACCAATCACCTCGGTCACTTCGCCCTCACCGGCCTGCTGCTGGACCGGATCCTGCCTGTTCCCGGCTCCCGCATCGTCACGGTCAGCAGCACCGGCCACCGCATCCAGGCTGCTATCCACTTCGACGACCTGCAGTGGGAGCGCTCGTACAGTCGCGTCCGCGCCTACGGCCAGTCCAAACTCGCCAACCTGCTGTTCACCTACGAACTGCAGCGCCGGCTCGCATCACACGGCGCTACCGTCGCAGTCGCCGCCCATCCCGGGGTCTCCAATACCGAACTCATGCGCAATACGCCCGCCGCGCTGCGCCTGCCCGTCACCTGGCTCGCGCCGCTGCTCACCCAGAAGGCCGAAATGGGTGCCCTGCCCACTCTGCGCGCAGCCACCGACTTGGCCGTCACCGGTGGGCAGTACTATGGCCCCGGCGATCGCCTGGAGATCCGCGGGTATCCGAAGCTGGTCACTTCCAGCCCCGACTCCCACGACGACGCGGTCCAGCAGCGCCTGTGGGCCGTCTCCGAGGAGCTCACCGGCGTCACGTTCCCCCTCGGTCTGGCCGAGCGGTAGCCCGCAGGGACTCGACCGAGCCCGGCATGGGGAAGCTGTCGTCGGCACAGCCGCCCGAGGCGTCAGAACCGGCGTTGGCTCGTCGCCTACCCGGAAACCCCCACCCGTTCGCCACCGGCGCCAGCATCGCGTTCACCGACCTTGCGCGGCGGCCACCGGGCACCTCCGCCGGTCCTAGGTGAAGCGGTCCGGGGTCGTCGCCCGCTGCCCGAGCGCTATCCGCAGCTGGCCGAGCAGCACCTTCGCCGCCGGGCCGCCGGGACGGTCGGTGCGCCAGGCGATGGCGAGGCGGCCGTGGATTCGTGGTTCGACGATGGTGAGTGCGCGCACGCCGAACACGGCCGCCTCGGCGGGCGGGAGGGCGGGGACGATCGCGGTGCCGAGACCACGGGCGGCCAGCCGGAGCAGCAAGGGGGGAGCGGCTGCCTCGAAGGCGATGTGCGGGGTGAAACCGGCTGCGGCGCACGAGCGTTCGAAGACCCCGCGCAGTCCGGTCCCGACCGGCAGGCAGATGAGCCGCCGATCGGCCAACGCCGCCAGGGTGATCGTGCCCGCCGACTCGGTGGGGTCGGCCGGTGCGTCGAGCGCGACGGCGGCGACGAGGGGCGTCTCCAGGATCACCTCGAGGCCGATGTCGGGATCCGGTGCGGCGCCGGTCAATCCGACCAGGGCGATGTCGAGCTCGCCGCGTTCGAGTGCGGCCAGCATCCGCTCGGCGGTGTCCTCGGTGAGGCTGATGGCGACCTGTGGATGGTCGTGGTGGAAATCGGCGAGCACGCCGGCGACATCGAATTCCTCGGTGGCCGCACCGGAGATCACCCCGAGCCGCACGTGCCCGCGCAGCAGTCCGGCGAATTCCTGCACGGTCTCGCCGATCCGGTCGGCCGCCGCCAGGGCGGCCCGCGCGTGTTCGAGCACGGCGGTCCCGACCTCGGTGGGCGTCACCGTGCGGGCGCCACGGTCGAGCAGGCGCTGGCCGAGCTCACGTTCGAGCTGCCTGATCTGGGCGCTCAGGCCCGGCTGCGTCAGGTGCAGCCGCTCGGCCGCCCGCGTGAAGCCGCCCTCGTCGACCACGGTGACGAAGTACCGGAGTTGCCGCAGTTCCATCCGGCAATTCTAGCTACTTGCCATAATGATCTGTTATCGCTGCGAGAAGAACTATCTGTTGTACTTCTGATCGGCGCGGCGGCACAGTCGAAGGCATGGCCGAGAACGCATCGCAGACCATCGAATCCCTCCGTGTCACCGGCCCGGTGTTCACACCCGCCGACGCGGGTTATGCCGAGGAGGTCGCCGGATTCCAGACCGCCTACACCCACCGCCCCGCCTTGGTCGTCGGCGCGGTACACGCCGAGGACGTCAGGTCGGCGGTGGAATACGCCGCCCGGCAGGGACTTCCGGTGGCGGTGCAGGCGACCGGGCACGGCCTCTCGGTGGCGGCGGATCGTGGCGTGCTGATCACGACCCGGCGCATGGACGCCATCGCGATCGACCCGCGAGCCCGCACCGCCCGCATCGGTGCCGGGGTCCGCGCGGGCGCGCTGGTCGAGGCCGCGGCCGTGCACGGCCTGGCTCCGCTCAACGGTTCCTCGCCGTCGGTCGGCGTCGCCGGGTACGTGCTCGGCGGTGGCCTCGGCCTGCTGGCTCGCGAATTCGGTTATGCCGCAGACCATGTGCGCTCGATCGAGCTGGTGACCGCCGACGGCCGGATGCGCACCCTCACCCCGGCCGACGAACTGTTCGGCGTCGTGCTCGGCTCCGGTGGCAACTTCGGCGTGGTGACCGGCCTCGAGCTCGACCTGGTGCCCGTCACCGAGGTCTACGGCGGCCAGCTGATCTTCGACACCCCGCTGGTCGACACCGCGCTCGAGACCTGGCGGCAGTGGACCGCGACGCTGCCGGACACGCTCACCTCGACGATCGCCGTCGTCACCTACCCGGACATCCCGCCGGTGCCGGAACCCTTGCGCGGCAGGCACGTCGCCTCGATCCGGATCGCCTTCCACGGCCCGGCCGAGGACGGCGAGCGCCTGGTGGCCCCGCTGCGGGCGATCGGCGACCGGCTGCGCGACGACCTGCGCACCATGCCCTACACCGCATCGCACACCATCCACAGCGACCCGGACTTCCCGCACGCCTACGCCGCGACCAACGCACTGCTCACGGAACTCACCGCCGACGGGCTCGCGGCGCTGCGCGACCTGACCGCGCCCGGTGGGCCGGTCGAGGCGGTCGTCGATATCCGTCACCTCGGCGGGGCATTGCGCCGGGGCACGGGAGTCGCGGTCGATCACCGGGAGGCCGGCTACGTCGTGCGGGTCATCACCGATGCCGGAGTGGGTGACGCCGCCCCCGCCGGACTGGCCGCAGTGCGAGAAGCCCTGGCGCCGTGGACTGCCGGGCACAGCCTCGCCTTCCTCTACGGTGCGGGCGCGGCGGCGAACGCGGCGCAGACCGCAGCGGGATACGCGCCCGAGACCTACGCCCGGCTGGTCGCGGCGAAAGCGAAGTACGACCCGCACAACATGTTCCGCTTCAACCGCACTCTCGCGCCCGCGTAGCCGCAGGGGCCCGCGCCTTGTCGATTCGCCCGATTTCTACTATCTTGGTGATATCACTCAGATATCGGGAGGATGTCATGGAACTGCGGTCCGCATTCCGCGTCAACGGATTCGTCGTGCTGCTGGGGTGGCTGCTGTTCACCCTGGCCTTCGCCGCGGCGGCCGTCGTCGCCTTCATCGCCGCCACCCAGCACGACGGGGGAGCACTGGCCTGGGTGGGCGCGGCGGCCGCGACGCTCGCGGTGCTGATCGTGCTGCTGCTCGCCACGGGGCTGATCATCGTCGACCCCAACGAGGCCAAGGTCGTCACGTTCTTCGGCCGCTACATCGGCTCGGTCAGCGACCCGGGCTTCTACTCGGTGGTGCCGCTGGCCGACCGTAAGTCGATCTCGCTGCGGGTGCGTAACTTCGAGACCCAGAAGCTGAAGGTCAACGACGCCGACGGCAATCCGGTCGAGATCGCGGCGGTGGTCGTCTACAAGGTGGTCGACAGCTTCAAGGCCGCCTTCGCCGTCGACGACTACGAGGAGTACGTCGAGACCCAGTCCGAGGCGGCCGTACGCCATCTGGCGACCACCCACCCCTACGACGCCCACGACGCCGCCCGCACCAGCCTGCGCGACGGTGCCGAAGTGGCCGAGGAACTCACCGAGGAACTGCGCGAACGCACGCTCACCGCGGGGATCGAGGTCATCGAGGCCCGGATCACCCACCTCGCCTACGCCCCGGAGATCGCCCAGGCCATGCTGGTGCGCCAGCAGGCCGACCAGGTGGTGGCCGCCCGCACCCGGATCGTCGAAGGCGCGGTCGGCATGGTCGGATTGGCGCTGGACCGGCTCGCCGAAGCGGGCACCGTCGAACTCGACGAGGAACGCAAGGCCACCATGGTGTCCAACCTGCTGGTCGTGCTCTGCGGTGACCGGGCCATCCAGCCGGTCGTCAACACCGGATCCCTCTACTCCTGAGGCTTCATGACCGCGCAGAAGAAGGAACCCAAGAAGGTCCTGCTGCGGCTCGATCCGGCCGTCCACGAGGCAATCGCCACGTGGGCGGCCGACGATCTGCGCAGCGTCAACTCCCAGATCGAATACGCCCTGCGCCTGGCCCTCGCCCAGGTGGGCCGAAAACCCAAGCAGCAGTAGGGGCCCGGCGTCCACGGCCGGCGTTTGTGATCGGTCACGAATCCTGGCCTGCCTACTTCGGCGCGTGTGCGCGATTCCGCCGCGACGACGCGCTCTGTCGCGCACCGGGACAACCGAAGTGGACCGCGCCGGTAAGTTGGATCGGTGCCCATCTCGTTCGACATTCCTGGAATGCAGCAGTTGGACAACACGACCTGGGGGAATCCGGCCACTCGTGATGTCGTCGCGTTGACCTATGTCAACGGCAGACCAGACCTGCCCGCCCGGCTGCACGACCTGCCACGGCTGCGCAAGCGCCTCGCCGAGCATCACGCGCGCACCGGCTGTCTCATCGAGGCGTTCGTGGTGTGGGTCGACCAGCTGCCCGCACTGCTGCGCGTGGAGAAGACCCAGCTGTCGGGTCCGCGCCGCGAGCTCGTCTTCGCCGCCTCGATCGTGGTGCCCAAGGACCGGTGCTCGGCGGTGTTCCAGATCATCTGCCCGGAAACCGGCATCCCGGGGCTGCGGGAGACCACCATCGGCGCCCAGGTGCATCGCAGCGAGATGTGCCCGCCGCACCCGTACGCGCCGGGCCTGCGTGGGCGGCTGCCCTACCTGCTGTCCGACGACGTCCGGTTCGACCCCGTGTTCCCCGAGCACGCCTTGACCCGGGCCCGCCGCTGGATCGCCGACACCGTGCCCAAGGTGCGGGTCGCCCCCGAGTTCGCGGCGCTGCCCGCGTTCTAAGCAGGCTTCTCGGTGACGAAGATCGCGGTGCCGGGGAAGATCTCCCCGCGCAGCGGTGACCACTGACCCCACTCCCGGTCCAGCCACTCCGGCCACTCCGGTTCGACGATGTCGAGCAGGGTCAGGCCGGCGCCGACGATCTCGCGGACCCGGTCACCGATGGTGCGATGGTGCTCGACATAGGTCGCCACACCCTCGTCGTCGGCCTCCACATAGGGCGTGCGGTCGAAATAGGAGATCTGGGCGAGCAGACCCTTCTCGCCCGGATCGTCGAGGAAGATCCAGCGCATCGGATGGTTCACCGAGAACACCCAGCGCCCGCCCGGCCGCAGTACCCGGGCGACCTCGCGCATCACCAGCGCCGAATCGGCCACGAACGGCACCCCGCCGAAGGCCGAGCAGGCCAGATCGAAGGACGCGTCGGCGAAGGGCAGCGCCTCCGCGCCCGCCTGCACCAGCGGCACCCGCGGACCGCCGCGCGCCATCGCCGCCTGCCCGCGCGCGAGCATGCCGCGCGAGAGATCCAGCCCGACCGGATGCGCGCCCTGGCCGGCCAGCCAGCGCGAACACGGCGCCGACCCGCAGCCGATCTCGAGCACCGACCGGCCGGTGAGCTCGCCGAGGAAGTGCATATCGCCCTCGTGCAGGCCCTCGGGGCACCAGACGAACTCGCCGCCGGGGGAGTCGACGCCGAGGAAGTCGGCGTGGGTCTGGTGATACTGATCGGCGTCGGCGTCCCACCAGCGCCTGCTGGCCCGCTCGCTGTCGGCGGAATCGATCTTGGTTCGGGTGGTCGCTGAGGTTCCCAGCAGCGCGTTCGCCTGCGCGTGGCGTTCGTCGTCGGACACGACGATCAGGGTATCGGCGCGGCGCGGGGGGTGGTTTGCCCGGCTCTGTGCGGGTCGCGTACGCTGAGGCACGCGAGTGTCTTTCGAGGGGCCTGTAGGCGCGCGAGTCGCGTGCGTACAGTATCCGATGACGGAGTCGCCCGTGCTGAGTTCGATCATCAGCAAGTGCGACGTGCGATACTTTCCGAGTATCCTTCGTCGCCTCGTCGCGGTGATCTCGCAGCGTACCGAAAGTTCCAATGTCCGCAACCGACCACAATCCGTCCGGAGCAAACCCACATATGCCCACCACCGTCACCTCGCCGCAGGTAGCCGTCAACGACATCGGCTCCGCCGAGGACTTCCTCGCCGCCATCGACGCCACGATCAAGTACTTCAACGATGGCGACATCGTCGAAGGCACCATCGTCAAGGTCGATCGTGACGAGGTCCTGCTCGACATCGGTTACAAGACCGAAGGCGTCATCCCCTCCCGTGAGCTCTCCATCAAGCACGATGTCGACCCCAACGAGGTCGTTTCCGTGGGCGATGAGGTCGAGGCCCTGGTTCTCACCAAGGAGGACAAGGAAGGCCGCCTGATCCTGTCGAAGAAGCGGGCGCAGTACGAGCGCGCGTGGGGCACGATCGAGGAGCTCAAGGAGAAGGACGAGGCCGTCAAGGGCACCGTCATCGAGGTCGTCAAGGGCGGCCTGATCCTCGACATCGGCCTCCGTGGCTTCCTGCCCGCCTCGCTCGTCGAGATGCGTCGTGTCCGCGACCTCCAGCCGTACGTCGGCAAGGAGATCGAGGCCAAGATCATCGAGCTCGACAAGAACCGCAACAACGTGGTCCTGTCGCGTCGCGCCTGGCTCGAGCAGACCCAGTCCGAGGTTCGCTCCGAGTTCCTGCACCAGCTGCAGAAGGGCCAGGTCCGCAAGGGTGTGGTCTCCTCGATCGTCAACTTCGGTGCCTTCGTGGACCTGGGTGGCGTCGACGGCCTGGTGCACGTCTCCGAGCTGTCCTGGAAGCACATCGACCACCCGTCCGAGGTCGTCGAGGTCGGCAACGAGGTCACCGTCGAGGTTCTCGACGTCGACCTGGACCGCGAGCGCGTCTCCCTCTCGCTCAAGGCCACCCAGGAAGACCCGTGGCGTCAGTTCGCCCGCACCCACGCGATCGGTCAGATCGTGCCGGGCAAGGTCACCAAGCTGGTTCCGTTCGGTGCGTTCGTGCGCGTCGAAGAGGGCATCGAGGGCCTGGTGCACATCTCCGAGCTGGCCGAGCGCCACGTCGAGGTCCCGGACCAGGTCGTTGCCGTCGGCGACGACGCGATGGTCAAGGTCATCGACATCGACCTGGAGCGTCGCCGGATCTCGCTGTCGCTGAAGCAGGCGAACGAGGACTACCACGCCGAGTTCGACCCGTCGAAGTACGGCATGGCCGACAGCTACGACGACGCGGGCAACTACATCTTCCCCGAGGGCTTCGACCCCGACACCAACGAGTGGCTCGAAGGCTTCGACAAGCAGCGTGAAGAGTGGGAAGGCCGTTACGCCGAGGCCGAGCGTCGCCACAAGATGCACACCGCGCAGATGGAGAAGATGGCAGCCGACGCTGCCGCCGAGGCCGCCAACGGCGGTGCCACCTCGGGCAACTACTCCTCCGAGAGCGGCAGCTCGCAGGCCTCCTCCGGCCCGGCCGAGTCCGCCGGCGGTTCGCTCGCCAGCGATGCCCAGCTCGCGGCTCTGCGGGAGAAGCTCTCCGGCAACGCCTGATTCTGGTAGCAGTTCCACACCGAAGGCCCTGGTCCATTGGACCGGGGCCTTCGGGCTTTCCGGGGCAGCCGTGCGGTGAACACTGAAACGGGCCCGGCGACGTGCTTGGGTTCACGCGGTCGTCGCAACACTCTCGATCTGAGAGGTTGCGGCGACCGTGTCGTTTTCAGGGGATGTGGACCGGTTCGGTGAGCAGT